>JBOHDE010000213.1:0-6914 GCA_050699035.1 Nocardioidaceae bacterium
ACACGATCCCGGCGGCGTTGCTCGACCGGATGGAGCTGGTCCGGCTCGACGGCTACACCGAGGACGAGAAGGTCGTCATCGGTCGCGACCACCTGCTCTCGCGGCAGCTCGAGCGCGCCGCGTTGCGTCCCGACGAGGTCGCGCTGACCGACGATGCGTTGCGCCTGGTCGCGTCCGAGCACACCAGAGAGGCAGGGGTACGCCAGCTCGAGCGGGCGCTCGCCAAGGTGCTGCGCAAGGTGGCGACCCAGCTCGCGTCCGGCCAGGCCGAGGCGCCGGTCACGGTGGACGCCGCGGACCTGCGCGGCTACCTCGGCCAGCCACGGTTCACCCCTGAGTCGGCGCAGCGTACGTCGGTGCCCGGTGTGTCGACCGGGCTGGCGGTCACCGGCGCCGGCGGCGACGTGCTCTTCGTCGAGGCCGCCGCGATGCCGGGTGAGCCCGGTCTGTCGCTGACCGGTCAGCTCGGCGACGTGATGAAGGAGTCGGGCCAGATCGCCTTGTCCTACCTGCGGGCCAACGGCGCACGGCTCGGCCTCCCGGTCGACGCCCTGCGCGAGCAGCGGGTGCACCTCCACGTACCCGCCGGAGCCGTGCCAAAGGACGGTCCGTCGGCCGGAGTCACCATGACCACGGCGATGGCGTCGCTGCTGACCGGGCGTCCGGTGCGCAGCGAGGTCGGCATGACCGGTGAGGTGTCGCTGACCGGACGGGTGCTGCCGATCGGGGGCGTCAAGCAGAAGCTGCTGGCTGCGCACCGCGCCGGACTCACCGAGGTGGTGCTCCCGCAGCGCAACGAGCCGGACCTCGACGACGTACCCGCGAGCGTGCTCGAGGAGCTGACCGTGCACCTGGTCGGCGACGTCTCCGAGGTGCTGGAGCTCGCGCTGGCGCCGTCCGTCCGGCAACCGGTCGCCGAGGTCGCCTAGAGTCTGGCCCTTACTCCGCTGACCTGCTGCGCGACCCTCGGAGGGCGCCTCGCGACGGTCGGGAGTAAGGAGCCACACCCTAACCGTCAGGAGCGGTAGACGATCACCCGGTCGCCGACGTGCACCTGGTCGAACAGCGAGGCGATCGCGTCCCGGTTGCGAACATTGACACAGCCGTGCGACGCGCCGTTGTAGCCGTTGGCGGCGAAGTCGGGCGAGTAGTGGACGGCCTGCCCGCCGCTGAAGAACATCGCGAACGGCATCGGGGTGTCGTACAACGAGGACACGTGGTCACGTGACTTGGAGTTGACGCTGAACGCCCCCTCGCGGGTCGGCGTCATCTCGGAGCCGAAGCGTACGTCGAGCGCCATCCGTACTTTGCCGCCGATGACCCAGCGGAGGCTGTTGGACGACTTGTCGATGCAGAGCGCCCGACCCGTCGTGCAGCGCGGGTCGAGGGCCGCCGGACCTCCCGACGAAGCGCGGTTGTGCAGCTCGTCGTCGGTGGGCTCACGGGTCATGCCGAGCAGCAGGTCCCAGGTGCGCTGGTCGACATTGCCGGTCACCGGGATGCCGCGCTTGTCCTGGAAGCCCTTGACCGACGCGACCGTCGTGTCGCCGTAATTGGGCGTGACCTGCGGGCTGAACCAGCCGATCTGCTTGAGCCGGGCCTGCAGCTCGCGCACCCGGTCGCCGCTGTCGTCCGGCCCGATGATGGTCGGCCCCGGGCGCAGGACGTTGTGCTTCTCGTCGTGGGTCGGCGTCTCAGTCATCGCGACCAGCCGCTGCCAGGTACGCCGGTCGACCGTGCCGGACGCCCACAGCTTGCGCTTGGCCTGGAAGCCCTTGACCGCGTCGCGCGTGGCGCCGTCGTACTGACCGGTGATCTTCGGCTCGAGGTACCACTCCAACTCGCGCAGCCGCACCTGCAGCTCGCGGACCTTCTCGCCCCGCGACCCGACCGCCAGCACCGGCTTCGGCTTCACGGTGGGCGTCGCGGCGGGCGTCGGTGTCCCGGTCGGTGCCGGCGTGACCGTGGGCTCCGCCCGGGGCGCCGTCTGGTCGCGGTCCTCGGTCAGCTTGTTGACCCCGTACGCCGCCCCGGTCGCCACCGCCACGGCGAGCACCGCCGCCGCGATCCCGCTGCCGATCGCTCGTCCTCTTCCCACGGTCGTCCTTCCGTACCGGCCCCACCCAAAGGGATGCCGTGTCCACCCTGTTGACGCTTATCGTGCCGGTTTGGTTGCACAAGTGGCGCTGATCCTGCCACGACACGCCCGGATGCGGTCGGATTAAGGTGACGTCGTGGAGCGGGATGTGGAGATCCGGGACGCGACGATCCGGCTCGGACAGCTGTTGAAGCTGGCCGACCTGGTCGACAGCGGCGCCGACGTCAAGGCGCTGCTCGCCGACGGCGCGGTGTCCGTGAACGGTGAGCCGGAGACACGGCGCGGGCGACAGCTAGCCGTCGGCGACGTCGTGTCGGTGGGGGGAGATCAGGTGCGGGTGTGCTGACGCCGGGTGTCAGTGCACGCCGACGAGGTCGACCACGAAGATCAGCGTCTCGCCCGGCGCGATCGCACCACCGGCGCCCCGGTCGCCGTACGCCAGGTGGGGTGGGATGACCAGCTTGCGACGGCCGCCGACCTTCATCCCGTCGACGCCCTGGTCCCACCCGGGGATCACGCGGCCGGTGCCGAGCTGGAACTCCAGCGGCTCGCCGCGGTTGTACGATGCGTCGAACTCCTCGCCGGTGGAGAACGACACGCCGACGTAGTGGACCTGCACATGGGACCCGGCGCCTGCCTCGTCGCCGCCGCCCACGGCGAGGTCGGTGACCTCGAGGTCACCCGGAGGCTGTCCGTCCGGGAAGTCGATCTCTGGCTTGTCAGGCATGACCCGCAGACTACAAGGCCGACCTATTGGGTGTTTGCGACATAGTTGGTGAGCTGGTCACGCTCGAACTCCAGCTCGCCGATGCGCGACTTGACGACGTCGCCGATGCTGATGATGCCGGCCAGCCCGCCGTCGACCAGCACGGGTACGTGACGGATCCGGTGCTCGGTCATCAGATGCATCAGATGGTCGACGCTCTCACCGGGCTCGCAGCTGCGCACCTCGGCAGTCATGATGTCGCTGACCGGTGCGTCGAGCACGCCGGGATCGCTCGCGAGCCGGCGGACCACGTCGCGCTCCGACACGATGCCCTGCACGGTGGAGCCGTCGGTGGTGACGACGAGTGCGCCGAGGTTGTGCTCGTTGAGCAGCGCGACGAGATCACGGACGGTGGCCTCGGGCACGATCGTGATGACGTCGGCACCCTTCGACTGGAGCACTTGGTTGATGCGCATCCATAACCTCCTCGGCGTTGGACCCCTACCCGCAGGTTAGTGCGGCCGGTGCCACGTGCGGTAGATGGTTGGATGGCCCGCATGTCCGTCACCAGCGTCGATCCGCGTCCTGAGACGCCGACCGTCGCCGCCGGCGTGCTGCTCCCTGTCGCCGGGATGGCCTGGCTGACGGTCGTGCTGCTGGTCGACTCGGGGGCAGGGCTCTGGGTGCAGCGAGCCCTCGGTGCCGTCACCTGGGCCGTGCTGCTGGCGGTGCTCCGTCGCGAGACGACGCTGGTACGCACCCAGGCATGGGTCGTGGTGGCCTTCGCGACCGCTGTCGAGTACACGTTCTCGCCGCTGCTCGAGGTCTACCTTTATCGGTTCGAGAACGTGCCGGCGTACGTCCCGCCAGGGCATGGGCTGGTCTACCTCGCCGCGCTGGCGATCGGCCGTACCGACGTCGTCCGCCGTCACCTCGGCCGGTGCGCGACGGCGGTGGTGCTGGCCGGCGGGACCTACGCCGCCTACGGTCTGTGGATCGCCGAGCGCACCGACGTCCTCGGGGCGTTCTGGTTCTGCTGCCTGCTGGGCTTCTTGGCCTGGGGGCCGTCGCGCGGTCTGTACGTCGGCGCGTTCTTCGTCGTGACGTACCTCGAGGTCGTGGGTACGGCGTTGGGCACATGGACCTGGCAGCCGGTCGACCCGACCGGGCTGGTGCCGATCGGCAACCCGCCCTCCGGGGCGGCCGGCGGCTATGGCTGGTTCGACCTGGCCGCCC
The DNA here is from genome assembly GCA_050699035.1 of Nocardioidaceae bacterium. Classification (GTDB taxonomy): domain Bacteria; phylum Actinomycetota; class Actinomycetes; order Propionibacteriales; family Nocardioidaceae; genus WHTB01. Next base: position 4,041 of record JBOHDE010000213.1, read on the forward strand.
TGCTGCTCGCCCCCCGCCTGCTGGCCCGCCGCCGAACTCCCGTGACCGCCGGGGCCCAAAGAACTGTTTGACGGTCGGCGACGTGCGCGACTAACCTCCAAACATGTCTTTGGAGGTCAATCGGTTCCGGGCCATCGCGCATCCGCTCCGGCTGCAGATGCTGTCCTTGCTGACCGGCGCCGCGATGAGTGCGGCCGAGCTGGCCCGCGAGCTGGATATCAGCCAGGCCAACGCGTCGTACCACCTCCGGACGCTGTTCGCGGCGGGCCTGGTCCAAGACGTCGGTCGGGAGAAGGTGCGCGGAGGCGTCGCCAAGCGCTACCGCTACGTCGTCGACGAGGGCCAGGGCCGGGACCAGCGCCGGGGTCACCACCCCGAGGGGGTCCGGCTCTACGCCGAGGCCATCGCCGCCGAGCTGGTCCGGCGGTCCGCGTACCGGCGCGCCGACAGCCGGACGACCAGCGCCGACGCCGACCTGTGGGTCGAGCCGCAGGTGTGGACGGAGGTCTGTGACCGGGTCGTGGACGTGATGCGCGACCTGCACGCCGCCGCGAAGCCGCCCCGCACCGAGGGGACGCAGCGGGTCTCCACCAGCGTGATGCTGTTCGCGATGGACGACGACCGGTGAGCTGGCGCGAGTCGCTGCGGCCGTTGGCGGCTCCGCCGTTCCGCAGCTTCCTGGCCGGGCGCACGATCGACCTGTTGGGCAACTCGATGGCTCCGGTCGCGGTTGCGTTCGCGGTGCTCCACATCGGCGGCGACGCGGGCGACCTCGGCATCGTGTTGGCGGCGCGGAGCATCCCGCTGATCGTCTTCGTGTTGTACGGCGGGGTGATCGCCGACCGCTTCCCGCGCCATCGCGTACTCGTCGTCGCCTGTGCGCTGTCGGGTGCGGTGCAGGTCCTGGCGGCCGCCCTGCTGATCGGCGACGTGGCGACGGTGGCGACGCTGGCCGCGGTCGAGGCCGTGCACGGGTCGGTATCGGCGTTCACGATGCCGGCGATACACGGGATAGTGCCGCAGCTGGTCGACCGCCGCCAGCTGCAGCAGGCCAACGCGCTGACGTCCGCGGGCCGCAGTGCCGCGCTGATGATCGGGCCCGCGGTCAGCGGCATCCTGGTGGCGACGGTCGGCGCGGGCTGGGCGCTGGCCGTCGACGGCGGCAGCTATCTGGTCGCCGGGCTGCTGTTCGCCCGGCTGCGGCTCGCGCCGGTCGAGCGAGCCAGCACGTCGATGGTGGCCGAGCTGAGGGACGGCTGGTCGGAGTTCGTGGCCCGTACCTGGGTCTGGGTGGTGGTCCTCGGGTTCGGCGTCCTCAACGCCGTGTACGCATGCGGCTGGGTCACCCTCGGGCCGGTGGTCGCCGACGGCACGATCGGTGCGGACGGCTGGGGCTTCGTGCTGACGGTGCAGGCGGTCGGGTTCCTGCTCGGCACGGTCGTGATGCTGCGGGTGTCACCGCGGTTTCCGTTGCGGCTGGGCATGATCGGGGCGCTGGGGCTCGCCCTCCCGATGGCGGCTCTCGGGGTCTCGCCCGAGTTCGTCCTGCTCGCCGTCGCGTCGTTCGTGGCCGGCATCGGTCTCGAGCTGTTCGGCGTCACCTGGGAGACCTCGCTGCAGCAGCACGTGCCGCTCGACAAGCTGTCGCGGGTGGCGTCGTACGACATGCTCGGCTCGATCATCGCGCTGCCGCTCGGCCAGCTGGCGGCCGGACCGCTGGTCGTCTGGTTCGACGTCCGCAGCGTCGTGGTCGGCTGCGCGGTGGTGTACGCCGCGGTGGCGCTGGCGGTGCTGCTGGCGCCGTCGGTGTGGCGCCTGGGCGCGGCACCCGGTGACTCAGTCGAAGTCCGAGCGACGCCGTGACGTCAGGTTGTGCACCGAGCCGCCGTCGCGAGGTGGCTCGTCCGGGTCGTCGCCGGCAGGCACCGAGCCGACATACGACAGGGCCTGGTCGTGCAGCTTCCCGTTGGTGGTCAGCGCGTTGCCGCCGTACGGCCCGCGCCGGCCGGCCAGCGACGTGAACATGCCGCCGGCCTCCTCGACGATCACCGCCAGCGCGGCCATGTCGTACACCTCGAGCTCGGGCTCGACGGCGATGTCGACGGCGCCCTCGGCGACCAGCATGTGCGACCAGAAATCGCCGTACGCCCGGGTCCGCCAGCAGCGCCGTCCCAGCGACAGCAGGTCCTCGAGCTTGTCCTGCTGCTCCCAGGTGCCGAACGAGGAGTACGACAGCGACGCGTCGGCGAGGCTGGACACGTCTGACACCTGACACTGGGTGGCGTTCATGATGGAGCGTCCGGTCCAGGCGCCTTCGTCCTTCGACGCCCACCAGCGTCGGTTGAGCCCGGGAGCCGACACCAGGCCGACGACTACCTCGTCCTCGACCACGAGCGCGATCAGCGTCGCCCACACCGGCACGCCACGGACGAAGTTCTTGGTGCCGTCGATCGGGTCGATCACCCAGCGCCGCGGGCCCCATCCGGACGACCCCTGCTCCTCGCCGAGGATCGCATCGCGGGGTCGAGCCCGCCCGAGCGTACGGCGGATTGCCTCTTCGACCGACCGGTCAGCATCACTCACCGGCGTGAGGTCGGGCTTCGCCTTGACGTGCAGGTCGAGTGCCTTGAAGCGGCTCATCGTCAGCGAGTCCGCGTCGTCGGCGAGCACGTGCGCGAGCCGCAGGTCGTCGGTGTGGGGGGAGCGCATGGACACGACCCTACGGCCATCGGCCCCATTAGGGTGTTGCACACCAGGCTGTCGGCACGTGCAGAGAGGTGAGTTCGCGATGTTGGACGAGTTCTTCGGTCTGCCGCTGCACCCGCTTGTGGTGCACCTGACAGTCGTCCTCGTCCCGACCACGGCGGTGGTCGC
>JBOHDE010000214.1:0-6730 GCA_050699035.1 Nocardioidaceae bacterium
CACCGGAGGCACAGCCGCGCGAGCAGAACGTCTCGATGCGACTGCGCGGCGGCCGCACCGGCAAGCGGTCGGTGATCTGCGAGCGGCTCGAGCTGACCGGCCTGATGCAGCCGTTCGACCTCGAGGTCTGGTACGGCGAGCGCGTCGCCGTGCTCGGGTCCAACGGGTCCGGCAAGTCGCACTTTCTGCGGCTGCTCGCAGCGGGCGGGTCGGACCCGGACGTCGAGCACCGGCCGGTCGGTGACACGCCGATTCCTCCGGTCGGCCACACGGGCCGGGCGCGGCTGGGCGCGCGGGTACGGCCGGGCTGGTTCGTGCAGACCCACGAACACCCGGAGCTGAGCGGCCGCACGCTGCTGGAGATCTTGCACCGTGGCGACGAGCACCGGGCCGGCCGGCCGCGGGAGGAGGCGTCGCGGGCGCTCGACCGGTACGAGCTGGCCGGCGCCGCCGAGCAGCGGTTCGACTCGCTGTCGGGCGGGCAGCAGGCGCGGTTCCAGATCCTGCTGCTCGAGCTGTCCGGCGCCACGGCGCTGCTGCTCGACGAGCCGACCGACAACCTCGACGTGCAGTCGGCGGAGGCGCTGGAGGACGGGCTGGAGCGCTTCGAGGGCACGGTCGTCGCGGTCACGCACGACCGTTGGTTCGCGCGCGGCTTCGACCGGTTCCTGGTGTTCGGGGCCGACGGGTCGGTCTACGAGTCCGACGAGCCGGTCTGGGACGAGGGTCGGGTCGCCCGCCGACGTTGACCACCCGGATCGTCGACCCGGATCGTTGACCCGGATCGTTGACCCGGATCGTTGACCCGGATCGTTGACCCGGATCGTTGACCCGGATCGTTGACCCGGATCGTTGACACTGGGTAGCCGCGCTGCTCGGATGGGTGCACGCTTCACTCGCTCCGAACGCACCGACGGAAGAGGTAGCCCATGCGCGCGCTGATCCTGGCCGCGGCCACTGCGGTGACCGTGCCCCTGCTAAGCCCTGCACTCACCTCCGTACCGGCTCGAGCCGCCGACTGCGACCCGTTCACGACAGCACCGGAGTACGCCGGCCGGGTGCCCGCGGGCGAGGACGTACTCGGGTTCCCGCTGGGCAGCCAGGAGGTCACCTCGGCGGAGTCCGACGCCTACCTGGACGCCGTCGACGCGGCGAGCGGTCGCGTCAGCACGGGCGTACTCGCCACCTCGCATCAGGGCCGCCCGCTGACGTACGCGATCGTCGGGTCACGGCGAGACGTCGCGCGGGCCCAGCACGCGGCGACGGTGCTGCGGGACCCGGAGACGTCGGCGAAGAAGGCGGCGAAGGTCGCGGCGGACTCACCGGCGATCGCCTGGGTGGCGGGCAACGTGCACGGCAACGAGGAGAGCGGTACGGACGCGGCGCTGCGCCTGCTGCACGACCTCGCCGACCGCACCGACTGCGCCGCCGGCCAGATCAGGGACAACACCGTGGTGGTGATCCTGCCGACCCAGAACCCGGACGGGCGCGAGGCCAACACTCGGCGCAACGTGTACGGCTTCGACCTCAACCGGGACTGGTTCGCGCGCACCCAGCCGGAGACCGACGGCAAGCTGGAGCTGTTGCGCGAGCTGCCGCCGGTGCTGTTCGTCGACGACCACGAGATGGGCGCCGACGGCTTCTTCTTCCCGCCGAACGCCGACCCGGTCTACCACGACATCCCCGACCGTTCGGTCGACTGGATCAACGACCTCTACGGCACGGCGATGGCCGCCGAGTTCGAGCGCCGCGAGTTCCCGTTCTTCAACTACGACATCTACGACCTGCTCTACATGGGGTACGGCGACACCGTGCCCACGACCGGCTTCCTCGGCGCCGGCATGACGTTCGAGAAGAACAACGGCGACCCGATCGCCGACCGGGCCGAAGAGCAGCTCACCGCGGTCTGGGCGTCGCTGTCCGCGCTGGCCCTGGACAAGGACGACGTGCTGACCGGCTGGGCGGCGTCGCACCGCGAGGCGCTCGCGCAGGGCCGGTCCGGCGAGCTCGAGCCCAACCAGGTGTGGGCGCCGGGCAACGAGGTGGAGCGGGAGGTGCCGGACATCTCGGTACGGCACTACTTCATCGAGAACGACGACCCGGCCAAGCGGGCCGAGGTCCAGGCCCTGGTCCGGCGGCTGCAGCGGATGGACGTCGAGGTACGCCGGCTGACCACGCCGCTGCAGGTGCCGGACTACACGCCGTACGGCCGCGCGGCCGGCACCCGCACCCTGCCGACCGGCACCTACTGGATGCCGATGGCGCAGGCCCAGAAGCACTGGGTGCAGGCGATGCTGCACGAGGACAGCTACGTGCCGTTCCCGTACTTCTACGACGTCACGGCGTGGAGCGGGCCGCTGCTGTTCAACGTGGACGGCGGCCGGTCCGGCGCCGAGCTCCGGCCCCGGTCGGCGCCGGTCGAGACGCTGGCCGATCCGGCCGGACCGAGCCGGCCGGGCGACGCCGGGTCCGTCGGCCTGTGGCAGACCGACGACAGCACCAGCGCGGTCGAATCGAGCGGCTGGCTGCGCTGGCTGTTCGACCAGAAGTGGGACATCCCGTACAGCGACCTGACGACCCCGGACATCACCGCCGCCGGGCTCGCACCGATCGACGTGCTCGTGGTGCCGAACGGCGACGCGGAGACTGCCGAGGCCGACCTCGGCGACGCCGGCCGGCAGGCGCTGCAGGACTGGGTGGCGGCCGGCGGACGGCTGGTCGGGCTGCGTGGCGGCACCGAACTGGCCGCCCGGCTGGGGCTGACCACGGCGACCTTGACCGCCCCGACGTCCGACGTCCCGGGATCGCTGATCCGGGCCAGGGTCGCCGACGGCCCGTTGGGGGAGGGCGTCGGCGACTTCGTCTGGAGCTTCTACGAGTACGACACCCTGCTGCGGGTGGACGACCCGGCCGCGGCGGCGGTCAGCTACCCGGCCGCGGACAGCGCCGACTTCTTCGTGTCGGGGTTCGAGCGCGGGGCCGCCGAGCTCGGGGGTACGGCGGCCGTGGTCGACGAGGGGTACGGCGACGGGCGGGTCGTACTGTTCGCCGGTGACCCGAACTTCCGAGCCTTCACCGACGGCACCCAGAAGATCCTCTGGAACGCCCTCTACGGGGCCAGCCCGAGCCGGGCCTCCGCGCTGGCCGCGGACGAGCGTCGCTCCGCTCGCGTCCAGGCCGATGCAGCCGCCGACCAGGTCACCCGCCTAGGCGAGCGGCTCGTCCTCACCGTCCGGTCGACGGGCGTCGAGGAGGCGGCCGACGCGCTCGCGGCGTACGACCTCCGACCGACCCGGCAGTCGCTCGGTGATGGCGTGGTCCGTTTCGTCGCCGTCGTACAACCGGCCGACGAGAGCCCGGTCGTGCGCGACCTCGCCCGTGACCTGCATCGGCTCGGCGACGACGTACTCGCGGTCCGCTTCCCGTGACCGACTCCACCGGTGGGGAGTACGAGCCCGACCCGCGGATGACGCTGGCGAACGAGCGCACGCTGCTGGCATGGTTCCGCACCGCGCTGGCGTTCGTCGTCACCGGGATCGCGGCCGCCGCGCTCGGCGAGCTGGTCGAGCCGCACTGGTTGCTGGTGCTCGTCACCTGCATCGCGTGCGTGATCGGTGCGGTGACGGCGATCCTCGCGTACGTGCGCTGGCAGGCCGTGCAACAGGCGCTGCGCGAGCAGCGGCCGGTGCCTGAGCCGCGGGCGGCGTTGCTGCTGGTGCTGGCCGTGGTGGGTCTGGCGGTGGTCGGGGTCGCGCTGCTGGTGATCAACCGGTGATCGACGACGGCGGGTTCCAGGTCGAGCGCACGATGTTGTCGTGGCAGCGCACGCTGCTCGCCATCGCGGCCGCCGCGCTGGCGCTCGTCCGGCTCGCCGTGCACGTCGACTCGCTGCCGGCGGTCCTCGCGGCACTCGGCTGTCTCGCAGTCGCCGGGGTCGCGACCGTGCAGGTGTTCCGGCTCGGTGGCGTCGCCCCCGCCGAGAGCCTCGCTCGGGTGGCGCGGACCCGGAACGGCCCGGCGCTCGGGCTGATGCTGGCGATCGTGCTGCTGGCCGCCTCCGGTGTCGCGATGGTGTGGTGACGCCTAGGTGAATGTCCGGTCCGGCCACGTGGTGACCGTGGTATCCGACGAAATTGCTGTCGTCGGTCGCGGTTGACAGCAAACTCGTCGGTTACGGCCGTGGCGCACCCTCCGGTTCACCTCGACCCCGCCGGCGAACTGCCCGGGGCCGATGACACGCGACTTGGGGGTGACCGGGTGCTGGCGGGCACGGACCAACATGTCCCCGGACACGGGGTGTGGCGCCAGCCCCTCGCACACTCGCACTGAGCCCTGAACCCCTTGGACTCATTCATCTAGCCGGCGCCGGTGGTTGCGTCGTTGGCGGCGTCGTTGGCGCAGCGGAACCCGAGGTTGCCGGCCGACGACTCCGGCGTGTTGCTGGAGCGGGCCGCGACCCGGTAGCGGTGACAGTACGAGTCGTGGCAGAGGTAGGACCCGCCGCGCATGACCCGGCTGCTGCCGCTGGGCGGGCCTGGCGGGTCGGCCGCCGGCGAGGCCGCGTAGTAGCGCGCCGAGAACCAGTCCGCGCACCACTCCCAGACGTTGCCAGCCAGCTGGTGCAGGCCGTACCCGTTCGGTGCATAGCGCTTGACCGGTGCCGTGGTGAGGTAGCCGTCGTCCTCGGTGTTGTGCGTCGGGAACGTGCCCTGCCAGATGTTGCACCTCCAGCGGCCGCCCGGTGTCAGGTCGTCGCCCCAGGGGAACCGCCGGCCGGCCAGACCGCCCCGGGCGGCGAACTCCCACTCGGCCTCGCTGGCCAGCCGCTTGCCGGCCCACGCCGCGTACGCCTGCGCATCGTGCCACGATACGTGGACGACGGGGTGATGCTGGCGGTCGCCGACGGTCGAGCCGCCGCCCTCCGGATGACGCCAGTCCGCGCCCCGCACCTCGACCCACCAGGGTGCCCCCTCGGCCCGGCCGAGCAGGTCGGCTCGCGGCGCGGACACGACCAGGTGGAAGACGGCCGACGAGCCGAACCGCTCGGCGTCGGTGACATGACCGGTGGCCTTGACGAACGTCGCGAACTGGGCGTTCGTCACGGCGGTCGCGTCGAGGTGGAACGGGCTCAGGAGTACGTCGTGCACCGGCGTCTCGCCGTCGGCGTCGTAGCCCTCGCCGAAGCCGTCGCCCATCGTGAACTTCCCACCTGGCAAGCGAATCTGACCCCGGGTGGAACGTCGGCCAGGCGTCGCCGACCGGCCAGCACGAGCCGGCGCGGCGGGCGCCGAAGGTGCGCAGCACGGGGGATGGTCCATCCCCGGCAGCGTACCTTCGGCGCGCCCGATCACCCGATGACGATGACCTCGTCGCAGCCGGTCAAGTGGTCCTCCGGGTCGCGACCGCCGTAGTACTTCACGACGACGTGGTCGGCGATGCTGGGGCCGCAGTTGACCGTGTCGGTGTCGTCCGGGTGACTCTCCCGAACCGGCCGGCCCCTTGGTCCCGAAGCACGTCGTCGCCGCGGACGAAGTCGCTGCCGGCGCCGCCTTCGACCACGTCGCGTCCGAGCCGCCGCGGGCCGGCTCGTGCCGACCTTCGAGGCGGAGACGCACAAGGTGGTCGCCGCGTTGCCCGGGTCCTACGCGGCGTGGCGGTGCCGCGTCACCAGACGCTGACGACTCTCTCGCAGCCCTTGATCGTGTCGTCGCGGTCGCGACCTCCGTAGAACTTCAGCACGTCGCTGCCGGTGCCGCAGTCGATCCAGTCGGCCGAGCCGTCGCGCTCGACCCTGATCTCGTCGGCCCCGGAGCCGCCGAAGATGCGGTCGGCACCGTCGAACGCTCCGAGCAGGTCGTCCCCCGGACCGCCGTCGAGCCGGTCGGTGTCGGCCGGGTGGTACTCGCCGAACTCGCCCGAGTGCTGGTCCTGCAGCTCGTCGTCGCCGTACCCGCCGTAGACCAGGTCGTGGCCGGTGCCACCCCACACGGTGTCGTTGCCGCTGCCGCCGTCGAGGTGGTCGCCGTTGCCGTCGCCGCGAACGAAGTCGTCGTGCGCGCCGCCGTTGAGGTCGTCGCGTCCCCAGCTGCCGCTGATGTCGTCGTGGCCGGACCGGCCGCTGACGTAGTCGTGTCCGCTGTAGGCGCGGATCGTGTCGCTGCTGGTCGTGCCGGTCAGCCGGTCGGCGCCGTTGGTGCCCTTGATGACGGCCGCGCTCGCCGGCGCCGCGATCGCCACGGTCGCTGCGACGGCCAGCCCGGCGGCGGCGCGTGCCCAGGACGATGTGTGTGCAGACATGTGTGAATCCCCCCAGTGAACGGGCCAGCCCCCTGCCGGCCCTGTGGGGATCGTACGCGTGATCGGGTCGGCCGCCTAGCCGGTCAAAGATTGCCCAATTGGGCAAAATTCCACCTCGACTCGACGCGCGGGTGCGGCCCGGTACGCGCGAGCCGGCTCAGGTCCAGCGCTTCTCGCGAGCCTCGAACTCCAGCGTCCGGTCGCCGGTGTAGATCTGCTTCGGTCGGGCGATCTTCTGCTCGGGGTCGTCGACCAGCTCGCTCCACTGCGCCAGCCAGCCCGACGTGCGGGGAATGGCGAACAGCACGGTGAACATCTCCGGCGGGAAGGACAGTGCCTCGTAGATCAGGCCGGAGTAGAAGTCCACGTTGGGGTAGAGCTTGCGCGACACGAAGTACTCGTCCTCGAGCGCGATCTTCTCCAGCTCCAGCGC
>JBOHDE010000215.1:0-6656 GCA_050699035.1 Nocardioidaceae bacterium
TGCAGTGCAGGCTTGGCTCGACCGTGGCCGCCCCGCCCTAGTCGGCGAGCGGTCCGGCCCGGCACTGTTCCTGGGGGCCCGCGGCGGCCGGGTCGACCAGCGCGCGGTGCGCCGGGTCGTACACACGCGGCTCGCGGACGTGCCGGGCGCTCCCGACCTGGGACCGCACGGCCTGCGGCACACCGCCGCCACGCACCTGCTCGAGGGCGGCGCCGACCTGCGGAGTGTGCAGGAGCTGCTCGGCCACGCGTCCCTGGCGACGACGCAGATCTACACCCACGTGTCGGCAGAACGGCTGCGCCGAGCGTTCGAGCAGGCGCATCCCCGGGCCTGACGGTCGACGCCGCTAGGGCGCGCCTCCGCTGACCTGCTGCGGGCAGCGGCCAGCGGGCAACAAGTGCGCAACTGTCCCAAGATTGCACCGAGAACCGCGATCAGCACGCCATTCCAGGACATCTGCGCAGTTCTGGCGACCCGACCCGATGCGAAGTGGCCGCGAGCATTCGGGGGGCTGGCTCCGCACCCGTGTCCGGGGAAATGTTTGTCGGTGCCCGCCCGGCCGCGACGTCGCCCTCCGAACCGACATTCTGAGCCCGGAATCGGGGCCGAAAGTGGCGGTTCGAGGGGTGAAGTCGCCCAGGCACGCCAAGATCGCCCGCCGCACGTGATCACCCCCAGTCGCGTGTCGTCGGCCTCGCGGCGTCAGGCCCACCAGATGACACGCGACTGACCGGAACTGGTAACAGAGCGATCGCCGGGCTCATTTCTTCCCAGGGACTGGGGACATTCGTGCAACGTCGGCGGGAAGTGGTGGGAGGGAAGGGATCGGCGCGAGGATGCGGTCAGGGGCGGGCGAAGAAGCTCGGCCGGGCCCAGGAGTAGATGCTCTCTACCCGCACCACGGTGCCGGGGCGCGGGGCGTGAACCATCTGTCCACCGCCGAGGTAGAGACCGACGTGGAAGATCGTGCGGGGCGAGCCGGGGAGAGCGGCCCAGAACACCAGATCGCCGGGGCGCAGGTCGGACTCGGCGATCGGCGTGCTGGCGGCGTACTGCGAGGCGCTGTGGTGCGGCAGCGACCGACCGGCGGCCGCCCAGGCCGCCATCGTGAGGCCGGAGCAGTCCCAGGTGTGTGGTCCGGCCGCGGCCCAGACGTATGGCTCGCCGAGCTGCTGCCGGGCGAATGCGATCGCGTCCGCCGCGGAACCGCTGGGCGGGCCCGTGTCGAGCGCCGCCGCGAGGCCGGCCGGGAATGCCGCTGCCCCCGGGTGCACGGGCGGCGGTCGGCTCAGCGGCAACAGGACGACGTCGGCGGACCCGACCTCGGGCAGTGGTTCGAGGTAGGTGTCACCGCGCAGCAGCCCCCAGTGCAGACAGGCAGCCGGCAGGCAGTGGCTGCCGGCGACGGACAGGTGACCGAGCAGCTGGCCGGCCCGCACCCGGTCGCCGACGTCGACGACGGCGTCGACCGGCTCCAGCGTGGTGCGCCGGTCGCCGATGCGCACCACGACGACACCGCGTCCCGCGAGCCGAGATGCGTAGGTGACCTCGCCGGCCGCGGGCGAGTGCACCGGCTGACCCACGGTGCCGGCGAGGTCGACGCCACGGTGCCCGGCCAGCCAGCGCTCCCGTGGCGGAGCGAACGGACGGACCACCCGAGGCGCCGGCTGCCCCGCCCCACCCAGTGGCCACCGCCAGGAGGGGTCTGACGGTGTGCGGGGTGCGCCGGAGGTCGGGGCGGTGCCACCACAGACCGCCGCCACGACCATGACCAGCACGACCACCGCACGCGTCAGCGGGACACCCATGGGGGAATGGGCGCGGTGCCGACGATGCCGGGCGGGGACGGGAGCAGCCATACGTCGAGGGTCCCGGTCACCGGTCCGCGCGGCCAGCGGGGACTTCCCGGCTGTGGACAACAGGGCGCCAGAGGACCGCTGTGGACGAAAAGCGGGCCGGCGGCGCCTGGCCAGGATTGGTCGCGAACCGGCTCTCTGAACTACACTCGCCGCAGCGATCCGTGTGTGCGGATCGACTTCGCACGCCCGCATGCCGTCTCGGTGAGACGGGCCCGGTCGACGGTCTTCACGGCAGCGCCGTGCAAGCCGGCCGGGCGCAGGCGTTAGGGCTTCCACCGCCGGTGGGAGCACGAACCGTACGAGCCCTCAGGGGCTCTTGAGAAGGAGTACGACGATGGCAGTCGTCACCATGCGTCAGCTGCTCGAGAGCGGCGTCCACTTCGGGCACCAGACCCGTCGCTGGAACCCCAAGATGAAGCGCTTCATCTTCACCGAGCGCAACGGCATCTACATCATCGACCTGCAGCAGTCGCTGTCCTACATCGACCGCGCCTACGAGTTCATCAAGAGCACGGTCGCCCGCGGCGGCGCGGTGATGTTCGTCGGCACGAAGAAGCAGGCCCAGGAGGCCATCGCCGAGCAGGCGACCCGGGTCGGCATGCCGTACGTCAACCAGCGCTGGCTGGGCGGGATGCTGACGAACTTTCAGACCGTGCACAAGCGCCTCGAGCGGATGAAGGAGCTCGGCGAGATCGACTTCGACGACGTCGCCGGTTCGGACCGTACGAAGAAGGAGCTGCTCCAGATGCGCCGCGAGCACACCAAGCTCGAGCGCAGCCTCGGCGGTGTCCGCGACATGCAGCGCACCCCGGCGGCGGTCTGGATCGTCGACACCAAGAAGGAGCACCTGGCCGTCGACGAGGCGCGCAAGCTCCGGATCCCGATCATCGGCATCCTCGACACCAACTGCGACCCCGACGAGGTCGACTACCCGATCCCGGGCAACGACGACGCGATCCGCGCCGTCACCTTGCTGACCCGGGTGGTCGCCGATGCCGTGGCCGACGGCCTGATGGCCCGCTCCGGCGCCAAGACCGGTGACGAGCCGGCCGGTAGCGAGCTGGGCTCCGAGGAGCCGCTGGCCGAGTGGGAGCGCGAGCTGCTGCAGCGGCAGGAGGCCGCCGACCTCGACAAGGCGAAGGCCGACGACGCGGCCGCTGCCGAGGTCAAGGACGAGGCTCCGGCCGGCGACGCTGCTGCTGCCGATGCTCCGATCGAGCCTCCGGTGACGGAGACCTCGGCTCAGACTCCAGCTGTGACCCCGGCCGCAGCGGAGGCTCCGGCAGCTGAGGCTCCGGTGACGGAGGTCCCGACCGAAACGCCAGCTGCTGTCCGCTCCGGTGGCTGAGGCCCCGGCGGCTGAGGCTCCGGCCACCGAGGCTCCCGCGGCTGAGGTTCCGGCGGCTGAGGCTCCCGCCACCGACGCCCCGGCTGACGCGCCGACTGAGCCACCGGCGCCCGACGCCAAGCAGGCCTGACACCACCGACGACGGGAGTGGCGGCCGGGACAGAATCGGCCGCCCACCCGTACTCACGACCCCCGCAAACTCCACTGCAACACCACCGGAAACACCAGGTGCGATACAAGGAAAGACGAGGACATGGCGAACATCACCGCCGTTGACGTGAAGAAGCTCCGCGACCTCACCGGCGCGGGCATGATGGACTCCAAGCAGGCACTCACCGAGGCCGACGGCGACGTCGACAAGGCGATCGAGCTCCTGCGCGTCAAGGGGGCAGCGAAGGCGGCCAAGCGCGGCACCGAGCGCACCGCGTCTGCCGGCCTCGTCGCCGCTGCGGGCACGGCGCTGGTCGAGCTGAACAGTGAGACCGACTTCGTGGCCAAGAACGACCAGTTCCGTACCCTCGCGAACGACATCGCCGCCGTCGCCGACCAGGCCAAGCCGGCCGACGCGGAGGCGCTGAAGAGCCTCCCGATGGCTGACGGCAAGACGGTCGAGCAGGCGGTCGCCGACCTCGCCACGGTGATCGGCGAGAAGCTCGAGCTCGGCCGGGTTGCGACGTTCGACGGCAGCACGGCTGTCTACCTGCACCGGCGGGCCAGTGACCTGCCGCCGGCGGTCGGCGTGCTCGTCGAGTACACCGGCGATGACGACCAGGCGGCCAGGGGTGCCGCGATGCAGATCGCCGCGATGCGTCCGCAGTACGTCAGTCGGGACGAGGTCCCGGCCGACGTGGTCGCCAAGGAGCGCGAGATCGCTGAGGCGACCGCGCGCGAGGAGGGCAAGCCCGAGGGCGCGCTCCCGAAGATCATCGAGGGTCGCCTGAACGGCTTCTTCAAGGACGTCGCGCTGCTCGACCAGCCATCGGTCCAGGACTCGAAGAAGTCCGTCAAGGCGCTGCTCGACGAGGCCGGCGTGACCGTGTCGCGGTTCGCCCGTTTCGAGGTCGGGCAGAACTGACCACAACCCGCTGACCACCGGGTACGTCCCGAGACCGCAGAGCCGCCGAGGAGGCCGGATCCATGGAGCTGAGCACAGTGACAACCGATCCGGCGTCCTCGGCCGTCTCCGCCGAAGGGGCGAGCCAGGCATCCACCCAGGAGTCGGTCCAGCAGTCCGAGCCCCACCACCCGGACGCGTACCGGCGGGTGCTGCTGAAGCTGTCCGGCGAGGTGTTCGGCGGCGGCAACGTCGGCGTCGACCCCGACATCGTCAACTCGATCGCCGCGCAGATCGGCGAGGTCGTGCGCACCGGCGTGCAGGTCGCGGTCGTGGTCGGTGGCGGCAACTTCTTCCGCGGCGCCGAGCTCCAACAACGCGGCATGGACCGCAGCCGGGCCGACTACATGGGCATGCTCGGCACGGTGATGAACTGCCTTGCCCTGCAGGACTTCCTGGAGAAGGTCGGCATCGAGACCCGGGTCCAGACCGCGATCGCGATGGGTCAGGTCGCCGAGCCGTACATCCCGCGGCGGGCGGTCCGACACCTCGAGAAGGGCCGGGTCGTGATCTTCGGCGCCGGCTCCGGCATGCCGTACTTCTCGACCGACACCGTGGCCGCTCAGCGCGCCCTCGAGGTCGGTGCCGAGGTGATCTTGATGGGCAAGCAGGGCACCGACGGTGTGTACGACTCCGACCCCAACACCAACCCCGACGCGGTGAAGTACGACTTCTTGACCTATGACGAGTTCCTGGCCCGCGGCCTGAAGGTGGCCGACGCCACCGCGATCAGCCTCTGCCGGGACAACGACCTGGCGATCGTCGTGTTCGACCTGATGCGCGAGGGAAACATTGCGCGGGTCGTCGCAGGTGAGAGGATCGGCACCGTCGTCGCCAACATCGAGTGACGACGGCGTGTACGACGGACGACAAGCGGCGCGCGTGCGCCGTACCCGAACCGAGGAGACGGCGTGATCGACGAGACGATGCGCGAGGCAGACCAGAAGATGGGTAAGGCCGTCGAGGTCGCCAAGGACGAGTTCGCTGCGATCCGTACCGGCCGGGCGCACCCGGCGATGTTCCACAAGCTGACGGCGGACTACTACGGCACCCCGACCCCGATCCAGCAGCTGGCGTCGTTCCAGTCGCCGGAGGCGCGGACGGTGCTGATCCAGCCGTACGACAAGGGCGCCACGGCGGCGATCGAGCGCGCGATCCGCGACTCCGACCTCGGCGTCAACCCCACCGACGACGGCAACATCATCCGGGTCACGATGCCCGAGCTCACCGAGGAGCGGCGCAAGGAGTACATCAAGCTGGCTCGCGGCAAGGCCGAGGACGGTCGGGTCGCCGTGCGCAACATCCGCCGGCATGCCAAGCAGGCGCTCGACAAGCTGGCCAAGGACGGCGACGCCGGCGAGGACGACGTCAACAGCGCCGAGAAGCGTCTCGACGGCATGACCAAGAAGCACGTGGACGAGATCGACGAGCTGCTCAAGCACAAGGAAGCCGAGCTGCTCGAGGTCTGACCGTCGATGACTGCCCCGTACCAGGGAGCGAGTAGACCCATGCCCGACCAGCCCGTGACCGACGAGCCTGCGCCGAAGCAGAGCCGTGCCGGTCGGGACCTGCCGGCGGCGATCGGCGTCGCCGTCGTGCTGCTGGCCCTGATCGCGGCGTCGCTGTACTTCTGGAAGCCGGCGTTCGTCGCGGTGGCGGCGGTCGCCATCCTGGCCGGCGTCTGGGAGCTGCGGCAGGCGCTGGCCACCCGGGGGACGGTCCTGCCGATCGGGCCGGTGGTGGTCGGCGGGCTGGTGATGATGGTCGGCGCCTACGTCGGCGGCGCGCCGGCACTGGTGACCGGTCTCGCGGTGACAGGTCTCGCGATCATGCTGTGGCGGTTGCGCGGAGGGGTCGACGGCTTCGTCCGCGACACCACCGCGGGAGTCTTCGTCGCGTTCTACGCACCCTTCCTCGCCGGCTTCGTGTCGCTGCTGCTCCGACCTGACGACGGGGCGCTGCGGGTCCTCACCTTCATCCTGGTGACGGTCGCGTCCGACACCGGGGGGTACGTCGTCGGCGTGCTGGCCGGCAGGCACCTGATGGCACCGGTCATCTCGCCGAAGAAGTCGTGGGAGGGCCTCGCCGGGTCGGCCCTTTGCTGCACGGCCGCCGGCTGGGCCTGCGTCGTCTACCTGCTCGACGGCCGCTGGTGGGTCGGCGTGCTGCTCGGGCTGACCGGAGTCGTGACCGCGACTCTGGGCGACCTGTGCGAGTCGGTGATCAAGCGCGACCTGGGCGTCAAGGACATGAGCAACCTGCTGCCGGGGCACGGTGGCGTGATGGATCGGCTCGACTCGCTGCTGGCCACCGTCGCACCGACCTGGCTGCTGCT
>JBOHDE010000216.1:0-6526 GCA_050699035.1 Nocardioidaceae bacterium
TCCGGTGGCGGTACGGCCGGCCGCAGCGCACGGTGGTCGCGCACAGCCGACGCGCGGCCAGCGGCGCCGCTCGGCAACCCCCGATGAGTCTCCCGCAGCAGCAGGCACCGGCCGCCCCGGCACCGGCCGCCCCGGAGCGGGTCCGCCCGCCGCGGAGGGTGGGGACCGCTCCAGGGGGCCAGGGTTACGACGGGTCGGACACCGGCTCACGGTTGGGCCGGTGGTGGCGTCGGATGCGCGACCGCCCGGCGTCATCAGGCCCACCGGTGGCGGCTGGCGGAGGTGCGGTCGGCGGCGGCACGATCGGCGGTGGGCGGTCGTCGGGCTCGGTGTTGGCGTATCCGCATGTCGGGGGGCCGGAGGCCGTGGTGGTGGGCACTCCGTTCGATGTGACGATTGGTGTGTCGCCGCGGCGGGATCGGTCGTTGGTGACCGCGGGGGCGTTGGCGTTGCCTGCGGGGCAGCCGATCAATCTGGGGTTGATGGTTACCTTTGACCCTGACTCGCTTCGTCTCGAGACTCCGCTGCCGACCACGATCCGGGTCAACCCGGCCAACCCGTACGTCGTGGTGCCGGCCAGGTTCGTGGCGCTGGATGGTGATGGTCTGGGCGCGGAGCGGCGGATCGGTGTGCATTATCTGCTCGACGGCGTGGTGATCGGGGTGGCGTGGAAGCGGTTCGTCGCCGCGTGGGACGAGTCGGAGCTGGCCAGCCTGCCGCGGCCTGACGCGCGCGAGCGGACGTTGCTGAACTTGGCGCCGGTGTTGCGTGAGGAGGCGCCCGATCTGGTCGTCGCCGTGTACCGGTCCGATGATGCGACTGGTGACCACTTCGTCTGGTCGGCGTACCCGTCGGCCTCGGGGTTGGCGGTACCCGACTCCCAGCGGTCGGGGCGGATCGGGGAGGAGACCAAGCAGTTCGCCACCGATGGGCGGCGCAGTGTGGCGCTGGGTGGTGACCCGGTGGGGCTGTTCACGCAGCTGCATGGTCGGGCGTTGGATATCGGGCGGGCGATCCCGGTGGCGATGCGGGAGACGTTGCGTGAGCTGGCGACCGGCCGGGAGTCGCCGGCGACCGTGCTGTTGTTGACCGAGGAGGTGCATGTGCCGTGGGAGCTGGCGGCGTTCCGTCCGCCGTTGGAGTCTGCGGCCGGTGGTACGTCGCCGTACCTCGGCGCGCACGTGGCTATCGCGCGTTGGCCGCTGACCGACACGCCGCCGCCGGAGCCGGTCCCGGTACGGCGACTGGACGTGACCCGTACGGCGGTGGTGTCGGCGCAGTATGACGGGGTGCCGGGTTGGCCGCAGCTGGAGCATGCTGAGCGGGAGGCGGCCGACCTGCTCAAGGGGTACCGGCCGTCGGTCGAGGTGAAGCCGTTGTTGCGTGACGTGATCGCGTGCCTGAACGGCCAGCCGCGGGCGGATGTGGTGCATTTTGCGATGCATGGCCAGTTCGACCCGGACAGCATCAACGAGGGGCTGGTGTTGTTGGCGGAGAGGGCCGACGGCACGCATGCCGCGGAGTTCCTGAAGGCCAGCCAGGTGCAGACCGGTGACCTGCCGAGGTCGTTCGTGTTCCTCAACGCCTGCCAGGTCGGTGCGGCCAAGGAGGTGCTCGGCGACTACGGCGGGATGGCGGTCGCGTTCTTGCGGGCCGGGGCATGTGGGGTGGTCGCGCCGCTCTGGAACGTCGACGACTCGGTGGCCGGTGAGGTGGCGCGGGAGTTCTACGCCGGGGTGTACGCGGAGGACGCGCCGTCGGCGGCGGAGGTGCTGCGGCGGATCCGGGCGAGGTACACCCAGGGCGGTGTCGTCGACCAACGCGCGGACCCGACCCTGATCGCCTACCAGCTGTACGGGCATCCGCGACTCCAGCTCCGGCGGGTGCCCGACGACGAACCGCCCGACTGACGAAGGAGCCCCATGGCACGTCTCAACCCCGACGGGCTGCCGGTCGTCGTCGACACCGTGGAGGTGGTGAGCCCAGGCCTGGTCGGGACGGTGGAGGTCCACCTGCCGGGGACCAGCGGCGGTCGTGGTCCGGCCGGTGCCACCGAGCCGTTCCGGCAGGCGCTGGCCGACACCGAGATGTCGTCCCAGCTGACCGTCGAGATCAGCGACCACCAGGACGTGAGCGCGACCGGAGGGTCCCGGGCTGGCGCCGACAGCGCCCAGCTGGCGGTCACGGTGCCCGGGCCAGGCCACGGCTTCGGGCAGGTGGTGCTGTACACCGCCGAGGACGGGTCGGTGTCGTGGCACTTCGCGGAGGATGTGCCGCCGGCAGACCTCGCGGTGCGCGGGCCGGCCCGGCTCACCTACCTGGTGCCACGGTCGGTCGTGCCGGCCGATGGCGAGACGGGCGGGCGCGGCATCGTCGGCGTACTCGGCAAGAAGGTGCTGGAGGTGCTGTTCTTCCGGCTGGTCGAGGAGGCTGCCGGGCGGACCGCGAGCTGGTTCGCCGCGAGGTACGAGCAGGCCCACCGGCCGCACCGGCTCCGTACGTTCGAGCCTGAGACGTACGCCGAGGCCGGGCGTGCGATCGGCGCCGCGGACTGGGGACGGCTGACCAGCGGCCGCGCGCTGCTGTTCGTGCACGGGACGGCGAGCAGCTGCCGGTCCGCGTTCGGCCGGATCCCGCTGGACCTGATGGCCGAGCTGTACCGGCGCTATGACGGTCGGGTGTTCGGGTTCGACCATCCGACGATCTCCGTCCCGCCCGACGTCAACGCGCGGTCGTTCGCCGAGCTGCTGCCGGAGGGCGCGCGGCTCGACCTCGATGTGGTCGCGCACTCGCGCGGTGGTTTGGTGAGCCGGGTGATGACCGAGCGGGCTGGTGACGTGGGGCTCGCCGACCGCGTCACGGTGGGCTCGCTGGTGATGGTGGCGACCCCCAACGCGGGCACGCCGCTGGTCGACACGGAGAACCTGAAGTACCTGCTGGACCGGCTGACGAACCTCGTGCAGTTCGTGCCGGACAACGGCGTCACGGATGTGCTCGACATCGTGCTGTCGGTGGTCAAGCAGGTCGCGGTCGGGATCCTGGACGGGTTGGACGGGCTGGTCGCGATGCACCCGCGCCAGGCGTTCCTCACGGAGTACCTGAACGTCGCCGACGCCGTGACCACGACGGCGTACCGCGCAGTGGCCGCCGACTACAACCCGCCGAGCGGCTCGGCGCTGCTCCGGATCGCGCGCGACGGCGTCACCGACCTCGTCTTCGGGCGGACCGGCAACGACCTGGTGGTGCCGACGGCGGGTGTCTACGACGTGCCGTCGGCCGGCACGTTCCCGGTCGGCTCACCGGTGCTGTTCACCGCGGCTGACGGTGTCGACCACAGCACCTACTGGGCGCAGCAGCCGTTCGTCACCGCGGCCCGCGCCTGGCTCACTGCCTGACCCACCTCACCTTCGCGCCGAGGTTGCAGTTATGTGCGCCGGGTCGTGAACATACGCGCAACCTCGGCGCGAGTGTTCGAGCGCCGCACGCGCGGCCTGCACCCGGTCACCGCCGCGAGTCGCGGTGGCTGGGGCGCGTGGCCGGAGCCAGGTCGCTTCATCGGCTCCGCGGCGTCAGGCCCGACACATGACACGCGACCCTCGACGGCCGGCGAAGCTTGCGGCGGACTGTGCACCATTTCGCGCCGAGTGGTGGCAAACGGTGCACCGCAGGCCGGACCATGCAATCAGGTGGCGAGGACCCGAGATCGTCCATGCCGCGCACGCGCTCGCCCCCGTGCGGTCGAACTCGTACAACGGCTGGGAATGCGTGACGTATTTGTCACGCTTCCCGGTCCGTTATCCGGCTCAGCGACATACGCGCAACCTCGGCGCGAGGATGCGGGGCGGAGCTGGTCAGGAGTCGTCGCGCAGGCGGTCGTAGATCGCGTTGTCGTCGAAGTCACCGTCACCGATCGGGGCGGCGGCCCGCTCCGTGCCGACGTGCACGAACCCGGCCTGCTCGGCCACCCGCCGAGACGCCGTGTTGCCGACCGCAGCGAACAGGACGAGCCGCCGTACCCCGAACCCGTGGGGAGCTGCCTCGACGCACCAGTCGACAACGCGCCGCACCGCCTCGGTCATGATGCCGCGCCCCCGGGAGTCGGGGTGTCCCCAGAAACCGACCTGCGCCGTGCGTGCGTCGTCGGACCCCTCGACATCGAAGAGCGCCACGTTGCCCAGCGCCTGGTCGGTCGCTCGGTCGGCGATGCACCAGGCGATCCGGCTGCCGTTAGCCGCCCCGAGCTGCACCCGCGTCAGGTAGGCAGGGACGTCGGCCAGGTCGCGCGGCACCGGCGACGCGGGGATGAAGCGGCGCAGCCGCTCGTCGTTCGACGCCTCGACGAGCCGCACACCGTCATCGACCCGCCACGGACGGATTCGCAGCCGTGTCGTCTCCAGCACGGGTACGTCGATCCAGGGGTGCTGCGGCTCCCGGGCGTCGTCGGCCGTGATCCAGCCCGTCCATCCGTCGTAGCGTTCCCCACGCTGCTCGAGCAGACCGGGGATCGTCTCACCGAAGTGGAAGCCGGCCGCCCAGACGACCCGCCGCGATGCCCAGTTCCCGGCGTTCGCCCGCCAGGTCACGACGGCGTACTCCTGCTGCCGGAACCCCCAGTCCAGCAGCAGGTTGACCGCCCGCTTCATCACGCCCTTGCCACGGGCCTCCGGGTGCAGGCCGAAGCCGACCTCGGCGCCCCGGTGCCCGCGCGATCGCAGGTCCACCGACCCGGCGAAGCGCCCCTCGTGCTCGATCGCGAAGCACTGGGTCGCGCCGGCCTCCCAGCCCTGCGGAATCTTCTCTCCGACCCAGTCCCGCGCGTCCGACTCGCCGTACGGGACCGGCACAGTGGTCCACGCGATGCTCTCGGGGTCGTTGCACTGCTCGACGATGCGAGCGAGGTCATCGGCGGAGTGGGCTCGCAGCGTGACGATGCCGTCGCCGAGCACGGGTACGTCGTCGGGGAAGCGCATGCGCAAACTATCGACGCGCCGCCGATCTGGCGGCAAGCACATTTCGTCGTACCCACCGGCTGCCCTACGCTCGGACGCATGGACGAGTCCTGCAGAACGGAGTGCCCTAGCCGCGGCGCCCGGGAGGCCCGTCGGTGAACGGCACGCTTCTGAACATCGGTCTGATCCTGGTCTTCGTGCTCGTCGGCGGGGTGTTCGCCGCGGCGGAGATCGCCCTGGTCTCGCTGCGCGAGGGCCAGATCAAGGCGCTCGCCCAGCGGGGCAAACGAGGCGCCACCGTCGCTCGGGTCGCCGCGGACCCCAACCGGTTCCTGTCTGCCGTCCAGATCGGCGTGACGCTGATGGGCTTCCTGTCGGCAGCGTTCGGCGGCGCGACGTTGGCGGGAGACCTGTCGCCGGTCCTGCAAGACCTTGGTCTTGCCGAAGGTCTTGCGGACATCCTCGCGTTGGTGCTGATCACGATTGCGATCTCGTACGTGTCGATCGTGCTCGGCGAGCTCGCGGCGAAGCGCATCGCGCTGCAACGAGCGGAGGGTACGGCGCTGCGCCTGGCGCCGTTGGTCGACCGGATCGCGAAGATCGTCCGGCCGCTGATCTGGCTGCTCTCGGTGTCGACGAACATCGTCGTGCGGCTCGTCGGCGGTGACCCCACGTCGCAGCGCGAGACGATCAGCGACGAGGAGCTGCGCGAGATGGTCAGCAGCCACGAGACGCTCGGCGAGGAGGAGCGCAAGATCGTCAACGACGTCTTCGAGGCGGGCGACCGGCAGATCCGTGAGGTGATGATCCCGCGCACCGAGGTCGACTTCCTCGACGTCACGATGCCCGTCTACAAGGCGGTCAAGCTCGCCCTCGACCAACCCCACTCGCGCTACCCGGTGATCCGCGACTCCGTCGACGACGTGGTCGGGTTCGTGCACGTGCGGGACCTGATCGGGCCTGACCTGAACGGCCGCTCGGTGCGCGTCGGCGACATCTCGCGCGAAGTGTTGACACTGCCGTCGACCCGCCACATTCTGTCCGCGCTCACCGACATGCGCGGGCGCGGCGCCCACATCGCGATCGTGATGGACGAGTACGGCGGCACGGCCGGCATCGTGACGATGGAGGACCTGGTCGAGGAGATCGTCGGCGACATCAAGGACGAGTACGACGACAAGGCGACCGAGACCACGCGACACCTGAGCGGCGCCGTCGAGGTGGACGGTCTCCTCAACCTCGACGACTTCGAGGACGAGACCGGGATCGAGCTGCCGGAAGGACCGTACGAGACGGTGGCCGGCTATCTGGTCAGCCGACTCGGCCGCGTGCCCGCTCCCGGTGACGCCGTGGAGCACGGCGGATACCGGCTTGCGGTCGTGAAGCTGGACCGGCGCCGCGTCTCGCGGGTCCGGGTCACTCCGGTCGGCGGGTACGGCCAGGAGGCGCCGCCCGCGGCGGAGGGCGAACCCGCGCAGCCCCGAGCCGAGGAGCAGCCGACGGATCGGGCCGCCGACGGCGAGAAGCAGACGGACCAGCCGACGGATCGGGCCGCCGACGGCGAGAAGCAGACGGAG
>JBOHDE010000217.1:0-6500 GCA_050699035.1 Nocardioidaceae bacterium
AATTCGACCTCGATCCGGGCGTGAACCTGGTCGAAAATTGCCCAATTGGGCAATTTTCTACGCACCGTGGACCGCGACAGATGCACAACCTCGGCGCGAAGGGGGTGGGTTAGTCCGGCCGGTCATGGGGCATTCGGACGCGAGCGCAGCACGGCCTCGGCCAGCGCCAGGTCGAGCGGCCGGGTGACCTTGAACGCCTCCGCCGATCCTTCGACGACGACGACCTCGCCGCCCATCGCCTCGACCAGCGACGCGTCGTCGGTCGCGTCGTGACCGGCGGCGCGGTGCCCGGCCGAGTGCGCAGACTCGAGCACCAACCGTGCGAACCCCTGCGGCGTCTGCACGGAGCGAAGCGACGACCGGTCGACGGTGGCGACCACACGGTCGGCGTCGACTTGCTTGATGGTGTCGGTCACCGGCAGCACGGGTACGACGGCACCGGCGCCGGCGCGCACCGCGTCGACCACGCGTACCACCACCTCGGCCGGGACCAGCGCCCGCGCCGCATCGTGCACGAGCACGATCTCGAACTCGCCCGGGACCGCGGACAGGCCGGCCGCGACGGATGCCTGCCGGGTGCCGCCGCCCTCGACCACGACCAGCCGCAGATCCTCCACCGCGACCAGCAGCGTGGCCTCCACGGCGGCGACGGACCCCGGCGGCGCGGCGACGACGACCAGGTCGACGCAGCCGGCCGACCAGAGGGAACGCACGGCGTGCACGAGCAGCGGTTCACCGGCCAGCTCGCGCAGCGCTTTTGGGACGCCGGGGCCGAGGCGCTCACCTCGCCCAGCGGCGGGCACGATCGCAGCAGTGGGCACGACGTACACCCAACCAGACAAGCGAAGGCCCCCGGTGGGAACCGAGGGCCGTCAGCTCAGCGAAGCGAGCCGTTAGGAAGCCAGGACCTCGTCGAGCAGTGCTTCTGCCTTGTCCTCGTTGGTGTGCTCTGCAAGAGCCAGCTCGGAGACCAGAATCTGCCGGGCCTTGGCGAGCATCCGCTTCTCGCCGGCCGACAACCCACGCTCACGCTCCCGCCGCCACAGGTCGCGGACAACCTCCGCAACCTTCATGACGTCACCGGAGTGCAGCTTCTCCAGGTTGGCCTTGTATCGCCGTGACCAGTTCGTGGGCTCCTCGGTGTGCTCAGCACGCAGCACGTCGAAGACACGCTCGAGACCTTCCTTGTCGACAACGTCCCGCACCCCGACCAGGTCGAGGTTGCAGGCAGGCACGCGAACGACGAGATCGTTCTGTGCGACGATGCGGAGCACCAGGTAGGTCTGGTCTTCGCCCTTGATCTGACGGGTTTCGATGTCCTCGATGACGGCGGCCCCGTGGTTGGGGTAAACCACCGTCTCTCCGACTGTGAAGGTCATGTGCCAAGTACCCCTTTCCAGAGCACCAGGATACCACGCGCCGGAGGCCGCTTCTTCGGCGTTTGTGCAGGTCAGAAGGCAAATCAGGGCTTGACAAAGTCTGCATTCACGTGCCTTCTGCGGCAGCCGCCGGTGCCGATCGGCGTCCTGGTGCAGCGTCGCGGCGCCGCTGTCGATAGTCTGAGCGCGGTCAATCCCGGGCGTCTCAGGTCGGACGCCCGGCACCGTCTGGAGAGGACCCTCGACGTGCCGCACGCCACCGATCGCCTCCGCCGCAGCGTCGCCGTCGTGGTCGCCGCCGCGGCCCTGCCGGTGCTGTCCGCGTGCGCCTCGAACTTCGGCAGCCCGGTGCTGCAGCCGTACACCCCGAGCGTCGGCGTCAACGACCGCGACACCGACATCGACGCCCTCGACGTCTTCATCGTCGCGAGCGAGTCTGGAGCCGGGACGCTGGTGGGTGCGCTGGTCAACCAGGCCGACGAGGACGACTCCTTGGTCGGCGTCACCGTGACGGAGAAGGACGCCGAGATCACCGCCGTGATCACCGGCGACAGTGCGGAGCTCCCAGTCGGTGACCTCCTGCAGCTCGCCGACGAGCCGTCGGTGGCGCTGACCGGCGACGCCCTGGCACCCGGCGCGTTCGTCGAGGTGGCGCTCGACTTCCAGAACGCCGACTCCATCACGTTCGAGGTGCCGGTGGTGGCCAACGACGGTCACTACGCCGACGTGGAGGTCGCCGAGCCGACGACCGAGTGACGCCGGGTAGAGGCAGCTCCGCACCCGGACGTACTCAGGCCTCGTACTTGTACCCGAGGCCGCGCACCGTGACCAGGTAACGCGGGTGCGCGGGGTCCGGCTCGACCTTCGCGCGCAGCCGCTTCACGTGCACGTCGAGCGTCTTGGTGTCGCCGACGTAGTCCGCGCCCCACACCCGGTCGATCAGCTGGCCGCGGGTCAGCACGCGCCCGGAGTTGCGCAGGAACATCTCCAGCAGCTCGAACTCCTTGAGCGGCAGCCGGACCTCGTCGCGGTCGACCGTGACCACGTGCCGCTCGACGTCCATTCGTACCGGTCCCACCTCGAGGGTCGGCGGCGCGACGTCGACCTCCTGTCCGCGGCGCAGCACGGCGCGGATCCGGGCCACTAGCTCGCGCGGGGAGTACGGCTTGGTGACGTAGTCGTCGGCACCCAGCTCGAGGCCGACCACCTTGTCGACCTCGGCGTCCTTGGCACTGACCATGATCACGGGTACGGAGGACACCTGCCGGAGCTGACGGCACACCTCCGTGCCGGGCAGCCCGGGGAGCATCAGGTCGAGCAGCACGATGTCGGCGCCAGTCCGCTCGAACTCACTCAGCGCGTCGGGCCCGGTGGTGGCGATCGACACCTCGAAGCCCTCCTTGCGCAGGACGTACGCCAGCGCGTCGCTGTAGCTCTCCTCGTCCTCGACAACAAGCACTCGGGTCACGAGGTGGCCTCCTCAGGCAGGGTGCGGCGTGCGCCGGTCGACGCACGGCCGGACGTGGCCGGTCGAGCCGGATGCCGGCCGGGATCCCCGGCCGTCGGCCCGAGGACGGTCCCCGGGAGGAACAGGGTGAAGGTCGACCCCTCGCCCTCGACGCTCCAGACCCGCACCTCGCCGCCGTGGCTCGCGGCCACGTGCTTGACGATGGACAGGCCGAGACCGGTGCCTCCGGTGGACCTGGCCCGGGCCGGGTCGACCCGGTAGAAGCGCTCGAAGATCCGGTCGATCTCGTGCTTCGGGATGCCGATCCCCTGGTCGGTAACGGACAGCTCGACTCCGCCCTCGTCGAGGGTGCGGGCGGCCACCACGACGGTAGACCGGTCGACGCTGTAGGCGACGGCGTTCTCGACGAGGTTGCCGAGCGCCAGCGCGATCTGCCCGGCGTTGCCGAGGACCTGCACCCCGCGCTCCCCATCGCGTACGACCTCGATCCGCTTCTCCTCGGCGTCGACCCGGCACCGGTCGATCGCCGTCTCGATGACGGAGTCGAGGGTGACGGGTACGGCCGAGTCGATCGGGTCGTCGCCCTGCAGCCGGCTCAGCTCGATGATCTGCTGGACCAGGCGGGACAGTCGCTCCGACTCGGTCTGCATCCGACCGGCGAACCGGGTCACCGCCTCCGGGTCGTTCGCGGCCTCACCGACCGCCTCCGCCAGCAGGGTCAGCGCGCCGACCGGCGTCTTCAGCTCGTGGCTGACGTTGCCGACGAAGTCGCGGCGGATCGCCTCGACCCGGCGCTCGCGGGTCTGGTCCTCGACCAGGGCCAACACGAGCCGGCTGCCGAGTGGCGCGACCCGCGCCGCGACGTGCGTGACCGGCCCGGGGCGGCCCCGGCCGATACTCAGGTCCCGTTCCCGGATCTGCCCGTCGCGCCGTACCTGACGCACGATCTCCAGCAACTCGTCGACGGCGAGCCGGTTGCCGCGCACCAGCCCGAGGGCGTGCGCGGGAGCACTCGCCTTGAGCACGGTGTCGTCGGAGTCGAGCACGACGGCAGACCAACGGAGTACGGAAAGGACGGCGCTGACGCCGGGCGGCACAACCGGCTCGGGGTGCTCCGGCACGGTGCGCTGGCTGCGTTCGCTCAGCCGGAACGCGAACATCGCCAACACCCCGAGGGCGAGGCCGATGATGCCGCCCAGGGCGAGCGCAGCCGACTCGTTCACACCACCGATGGTACGCAGGTCGCCATCGCGGGTTCGCCCGCCGGACCCCCTCTGACCTGGGCTTTCGACGACTGTTCACCCCGCGTTCATGGAGCGTCGCCGACTGGACACCTGGGCGGTCTACGCTCACGGCATGCGCGACCTGTACCACGACCAGCTCGACTCCGTGATCGCCGACCTCGTCACGATGACCCACGCCGTCCGTGACGCGACCCGGCGGGCGACCGAGGCCCTGCTGACGGCCAACGCCGAGATCGCCGAGTCGGTCATCTCCGACGACGTGAAGATCGACGACTGGCGTACCTCGATCGAGGACCGCAGCTTCGGGCTGCTGGCCCGCCAGCAGCCGGTGGCCGGCGACCTGCGGATGCTGGTGGCCGCACTGCGCATGGTCGCGGACCTCGAGCGGATGGGCGACCTCGCCGTCCACATCGCCAAGGTGGCCCGGCTGCGCTACCCCGACCACGCCCTCCCGAGCACCGCGGAGCCGATCATCCGGGAGATGGCGGAGGTGGCCGAGATCATGGTCACCGCCGTCTCCGAGATCGTGGCCAACCAGGACGTCGCGGCCGCGGCCGACCTCGAGCGCGAGGACGAGGTGATGGACCGGCTGCGTCGGGCCGGCTTCCGGACGCTGCTGTCGGACAGCTGGGAGCACGGGGTCGAGCCGGCCATCGACGTGGCCCTGCTCGGCCGCTACTACGAGCGGATCGCCGACCACTCGGTGTCGATGGCGCGACGGGTCATCTACCTCGTCACCGGCGAGCACCCCGCAGCCGTCAGCTGAGGTCGGCCGCTCGATAGAGTCCTGGCATGGCCGAGAACGCGTACACCCTGGTCCTGCTGCGCCATGGCGAGAGCGAGTGGAACGCCAAGAACCTCTTCACCGGCTGGGTCGACGTCGCACTGACCGCGAAGGGCCGCGACGAGGCGGTCCGGGGCGGCCGGCTGCTCGCCGAGCACGACCTGCTGCCCGACGTACTCCACACGTCGGTGCTGCTCCGCGCCATCCAGACCGCGCAGCACGGGCTGGAGGCCTGTGACCGGCAGTGGATCCCGGTCCGGCGGTCGTGGCGGCTCAACGAGCGGCACTACGGCGCGCTGCAGGGCAAGGACAAGAAGGCCACCATGGAGGAGTACGGCGAGGAGCAGTTCATGCTGTGGCGCCGGTCGTACGACACGCCTCCGCCGGCCCTCGCCGACGACGACGAGTTCAGCCAGGTGGGTGACCCGCAGTACGCCGCGCTGCCGCCGGAGGTGCAGCCCCGCGCCGAGTGCCTCGCCGACGTCGTCGACCGGATGCTGCCCTACTGGTACGACGCCATCGTGCCCGACCTGCGGGCCGGCCAGACCGTACTCGTGGCGGCGCACGGCAACTCGCTGCGGGCGCTGGTCATGCACCTCGACGACCTGTCCAAGGACGATGTGGTCGGTCTCAACATCCCGACCGGTATCCCGTTGGCGTACCGGCTGGACGCCGACCTGCGGCCGGTGCGGCGCGGCGGCGAGTACCTCGACCCGGAGGCGGCCAAGGACGCCATCGCCGCCGTCGCCAACCAGGGCCGCTGAAGCCCTCAGACCGCTGGCATCGCCGACCGCTGGCCCGCGAAGTGAACGAAATGGTTGCTCTTCGGCGACCGCAGCGACAATTTCGTTCACTTCGCGCCTAGAACGCGTCCATCGCACCCCACGACGGCGGAATGTCCAGCGTCCAGCGGTCGCGCCTGCGGTCCCGAGCCAGTCCGCGGGCACGCGTGCTCCGCATCCTCGCCACCAGGTCGGCGACGTGGTCGAGGTCCAGACGCGTGACGCGCATGACCACGAGCCCATGCCGCTCGAACCGCTCCTCCCGCAGGTTGTCCCGGTCATGCTGTCGTGCCCTCCGGTGACCAGACCCGTCGTACTCGATGACGACGCCGGCCTCCATGTCGAGCAGGTCAGGATGCCCGAGCAGTGACTCGTACCCGTCGAACACCGGTGGGTTGCATCTCGGCCGCGGCAACCCGGCGGCGAGCATCCACACCATCCGGACCCGGGTCTCCCAGGCGTTGCGCGCCATCGGGTCACCCAGGTCAACCGCCCGGCGGGCCTGCGCTGCTCCCCGCCATCCGGGGCGCTCGTCGACGTAGCCACGCACCTCGTCGCCCGTAACGATCTCGGCGTGCGTCATCTGGTCGACGAAAACCACTGCCTCGACCAGGTCAGCCGCTCGCCGCATTCCGTCGAACGTCGTCCGCGGTCCCGACGTGAGTCTGAGCCGGCCCACCTCGACCACGTCGGACTTCGGCAGGTCGTCCATCCACGGCTCGATGCCGAGCACCCGCGCGGCCGCCCAGCCACCGACCGCGCCCGTCGGTGGCAGCCGTACCGCCGCGGCGGCTACGCGCGCTGGAGGCAGCTCGCGGCATTCACCTGGGCTGGCAGATAGAG
>JBOHDE010000218.1:0-6470 GCA_050699035.1 Nocardioidaceae bacterium
TGCGCGGGGGTACGGCGACCTTCCGACCCCGCGTCTACTGGCCGGGTCTGGCCTCCGCCGACCCGCCGGCCCTGCTGGTCGTCTTCGACTCGTCCGGTGCCGGCCCGGGAGGCGCCGACGCGCGCTGCCAAGAGCTGTGCGCGCAGACCGGAGCCGTCGTGCTGTCGATGCCCGCTGCGCAGGGCTCCCACCCGGCAGCGTTCGTCGACGCGACTGAGTGGGCCGCCGACCATGCCGCGGAGCTCGACGCAGACCCCGGCCGGATCGTCCTGCTCGGCCTCGGGGCCGGGGTCGAGATCGCCGTCTCCGTCGCACTGCATGCCGTCCGGGAGGGCTGGCCGCCGCTCGCCAAGATCTTGCTCGTAGACGCGGATCCGCAGGCCAGGCAGCAGCTCGCCCGACTCCCGTACGTCGGGCCGCTCACTGCCGTCCTGTCCTCCGCCGACCTGGCGCGCACCGTACGCAGGCACCTCGAGCAGGCACCGGGACCAACTGAACGAAACGGCGATGACTCTTGACAAGAGCAAAACTGTGTCTAGGATACACAGCGTCTATAGGACACAGTTTGTTCCGAGCATCACTCAACGAGGAGAACGGAGCAGCAAGATGTTGCGAGTCGAGAATGCGCCGGCGCGGGCGACCCGTCGGGAGTGGATCGGCCTGGCAGTGCTGGCGTTGCCGACGCTGCTGCTGTCGATCGACGTGAGCGTGCTGTACCTCGCGTTGCCGCATATCAGCACCGACCTGGACGCGACGGCGACGCAGCAGCTGTGGATCCTGGACATCTACTCGTTCCTGCTGGCGGGCTTCCTCGTCACGATGGGGACCGTCGGCGACCGGATCGGCCGGCGTCGGCTGTTGCTGATCGGCGGTGCCGCCTTCGGTGTGGCGTCGGTGCTCGCGGCGTACTCGACGAGCGCCGAGATGCTGATCGCCACCCGGGCGCTGCTCGGCGTGGCCGGCGCGACGCTGATGCCGTCGACGATGGCGTTGATCCGGAACATGTTCGTCGACCCGACCCAGATGGGCACGGCGATCAGTGTCTGGTTCGCCTGCTTCCTGGGTGGCATGACGTTGGGTCC
The DNA here is from genome assembly GCA_050699035.1 of Nocardioidaceae bacterium. GTDB lineage: Bacteria > Actinomycetota > Actinomycetes > Propionibacteriales > Nocardioidaceae > WHTB01. Next base: position 1,083 of record JBOHDE010000218.1, read on the forward strand.
GCTGGTGGGCGGCGTGCTGCTCGAGCAGTTCTGGTGGGGGTCGGCGTTCCTGCTCGGGGTGCCGTTCATGGTCGTGTTGTTGGTGGCCGGCCCCGCGCTGCTGCCGGAGTACAAGGACCCGGAGCCCGGCCGGCTCGACCCGGTCAGCGTGCTGCTGTCGCTGGGCGCGATCCTGCCGCTGATCTACGGCCTCAAGTCGCTGGCCCGAGACGGCCTGTCGCCGGTGTCGCTGACCACGATCGTGGTCGGGCTGTACGTCGGCGTGGTGTTCGTCCGGCGCCAAGGGCGGCTCACGCACCCGCTGCTCGACCTGCGCCTGTTCGCGAACCGGGTCTTCAGCACGTCGCTCGGCGTCATGCTGCTCACCGGTGTGGTGATGGCCGGCATCAGCCTGATGGCGACGATCTACCTGCAGGTCGTGGAGGGGTTGTCGCCGTTGCAGGCCGGCCTGTGGCTGATCCCGCAGAACGTCGCAATGATCTCCACCACGATGCTCGGCCCGGTGGTCGGCCGCCGCTTCCGGACGTCGTACGTGCTCGCGGCCGGACTGCTGGTCGCGGCGGTGGGTCTCGCCGTGCTGACCCGGGTCGATGGCACCGGTGGACTGGCTCCGCTGGTGGTCGGCATGTCGATCGCCGCGTTCGGCATCGGACTACCGATGCCGCTGCTGATGGGCCTGATGCTCGGCTCGGTGCCGGTCGAGAACGCCGGGTCCGCGTCGGCGCTGTCGGAGACCAGCGGCGAGTTCGGGATCGCGATGGGGATCGCGTCGCTCGGGTCCTTCGGTGCGTACGTGTACCGGTCGGCACTGACCGACCTGCTGCCGGGCGACCTGCCCAGCGGGGTCGCGGCGGCGGCCCGGGAGAGCGTCGGCGCCGCGGTCTCGACGGCGCAGCAGATGCCCGGGCGGCTCGGCACCGAGCTGGTGGCGAGCGCGGACAGCGCGTTCGCGTCCGGGCTGAACGCGGTCGCCGTTGTCGGTGCCGTGGTGTTCGCTGTTCTTGCGGTCGTCGCGACCCGGTTGCGCACCGACGAGGGCTCGCCGACCGACGTACCCGATGACGCACTCGACGCCGTACTCGACGACGTGGCGCAACCCGCCCTGGCCGCCGAGCGGTCCGCCTGAGAGGGGAAGCAGATGACGACGACGAGTGTGACGAGGCCGGTCGGTCGGTTCGGCGGACCGGTGGTGATGCCGGGTGACCCGACCTACGACGAGCTGCGCACGGTGTGGAACGCCATGGTCGACCGGCGGCCGCGGATGATCGTCGGCTGCACGAGTGTCGACGACGTGGTCGCCGCGGTGCGGACGGCCCGCGAGCTCGACCTGGAGATTGGCGTCAGATGCGGCGGCCACAGCGCCATCGGGCATGCGGTGCCGGAGGACGGCCTGATGATCGACCTGTCGCCGATGGGCGGCGTGCGGGTGGATCCGGTGCGGCGCCGGGCCTGGGTGCAGGGCGGTGCGCTGCTCGGTGCGCTCGACCGTGCGGCCCAGGCCCACGGTCTCGCCACCACGGCCGGCAACGTGTCACACACCGGCGTCGGCGGCCTCACGCTCGGCGGCGGGATGGGCTGGCTGGCCCGCCAGTACGGCCTGTCCTGCGACAACGTCGCGTCGTTCGAGGTCGTCACCGCCGACGGCGAGGTGGTGCGCGCGAGTGCGGCCGAGCACCCCGACCTGTACTGGGGGCTGCGTGGTGGTGGCGGGAACTTCGGGATCGTCACGGAGTTCGAGTTCCGGCTGCATCCGGTCGGCACACAGGCGATGCTGGCGGAGTTCACGTACCCCTTCGAGCAGGGGATGCAGGTGCTCGGTGGCTGGCGCGAACTCAACCAGGTCGCTCCGCGGGAGGCCACGTTCACCGCCTTCCTCGGCGGCGACAAGAGCCTCACCGTCGGGTACGTATGGGTCGGCGACCCGACACGCGCGCGGCAGCTGGTGCCGGCGATGCGTGGGCTCGGCCGGCCGGTGGCCGAGCGGGTGCTAGACCTGTCGTACGTCGCGCTGCAGTCGATGGACGACACCGTCGACGGGCACGCCTGGCGGCGGTACGGCAAGGGGCACTACCTGCGGCACTTCTCCGACGACGTGATCGAGGCGTTCCTGCTGCGCGGCACTTCGGACGGAGCTGGCAACGGCCCGCTGCCCAACGTCGGGCTGCAAGCGCACGGCGGGGCGATCGACGACGTGCCCGACGGGTCCACTGCGTTCAGCCACCGGGGGACGTTGTTCGAGTACACCGCGGGCGCCCGGTGGGACGACCCCGCCGAGGACGCGGACCGGATCGACGCCGCCCGGCGGTGCGCTGCTGGGCTCGACCGGTACTCCACCGGCGTCTACGTCAACCTGGTCGGCGACGAGGGCGACGCCGGCGTCCGCCGCGCGTACCCACCGGCCCAGCTGGCCCGGCTCACCGCGGTCAAGGACGCCTACGACCCCGACAACATCTTCCACCTCAACCACAACATCCGACCGTCCGGCGACGCGCGTCTCCACGCCGTCGCCGGCTGACCCGCCAGGGAGTCGTCATGCAGCTCCACCACCGCACCGCCGCCTTCTGCCGCACCCGCGGCTGCCACCGGCGCTACCCGCGCCCGCGCCGCCACTGCGTCGTGCAACGCCGCCAGGCGACCCGGTTCGCCCGGTTACGTGAGGAGTCGGGCACGGCTCGCGACGGGTCACGGCGGGCCGTGCGAGCGTCGTGTCGGGTCGCCCAGGCGAGTCGCGCCCCGCCGTGGCGTCGGTAGTCGTTGCCGCCCGCCGTTCCTCGGTGCTGACTGCGCGACCGAGGAGCGCGGGCTGTCTGGTGCCCGGCCGGCCTCGCCGCGGGCGCCGCTGTCAGGCGGTTGCCCCGCTGTCTCGGCCTTCGTCGGAGTCATCGACCAGCTGGCTGACGGACTCACCGACCGAGCGTTTGTGCCAGAGCGCCAGCTTCGACGCACGCTCGGGGTCTCGGGCCCGAAGGGCGGACATGATCCCCTCGTGCTCGGCCTGCGAGGTCGCGAGCCGCTTCGGCACCATCCGGAAGACTCGCTGAAACCCGGAGTGGCGCTGCCAGATGTCCATCGTCAAGTCACGAAGCATCTCGTTGCCGCAGGCGGCGATGATGGTCTGGTGGAACTCCCGGTTGAGGTCGGAGAACCTGGGCCCGTCTTGCGCGTCGACGGCCGCGCGCATCTGCTCCATCAGCGCGTCGAGCGCATCGAGCTCGGTATCGGAGATGCGCTCCGCGGCCAGACCGGTCGCGATGCTCTCCAGGTGCGACCGGATGAAGTAGGTCTCCTCGACCTCCCGAGTGGTCAGCGTGGTCACCCGCGCGCCGCGGTAGGGTGCCGTCTCCACCAGACCGTCCCGCTCGAGCATCCGCAACGCCTCGCGCACCGGGATGTCGCTGGCCTGGTACTGCTGCGCGATGTCCCGGAGCACCAGCCGGGCGCCCGGGTCGATGTCGTTGGACAGGATCCGCTCGCGCAACGCGCGGTAGATTGTCTGTGACTTCAGGTCGGACACGGCGGGTGCTCCTCGGGTTGGAACCGGCTCAGAATATCAAATACGATCTATCGCCGATCGTCTCCGTCCGTGGCTCCGGTGGGGCCTCCGCAACCATTGCAGGACACTTTCATATCAGATATGTTGCGGGCTGGGCAGACCATCGCCACCCAGCTGCATAGTCGATGGAATGGGTCTTCCCGTGGTCGGGGACCGGTCGATTGGAGTCTGGCGATGAAGAGGTTCTGCGCACTGGCTGTGACACTGGCGCTCGCGCTCACGGCGTGTGGCGGCGACGGCGGTGGCAAAGGTGGTGGGGATGGCGAAGCCGGGGGCAGCATCCGGGTCGCGCTCGGCGACATCGAGTCGGTCGAGACCCTCGCGCTGTTCATCGCGTTGGAGCGCGTACGCAAGCGCGGCACGGAGGTCGAGCTGATTGAGCTGGCCGACGAGGATCTGGCCAACCAGGCCGTCGTCGGCGGCCAGGCCGACGTCGGGCTCGGTGCGCCGTACGCGCTGATCGAGGGCTCGAAGGCACCGTTGCGGATCTTCTGCCAGCTGCAGGGGGCGCGGTTCTTCCCGGTCGTCGACAAGGCTGACTATCCCGACTGGCAGGCCATGGACGGGGAGACCTTCACCGTGCACTCGCGCGGCTCGACGACCGAGGCGCTCGCCCACATCATCGAGGAGGAGGAGGGAATCAAGTTCGGCGACATCAGCTATGTCCCCGGATCCGAGGTGCGCGCGACCGCGCTGCTGCGCGGCAATGTGAAGGCCGCCGTCCTCGACATCCCGAACAAGAACTTCGTGATGAGTGAGTCGCCGGGCAAGTTCCACGTGCTGCCGACGCCGGAGTCCGACGCCAGCGACGAGGTGATCTTCGGGAACGCCGACTGGCTGAAGGAGAACGAGGAGGTGGTCCAGGTCCTACTCGAGGAGATCCTGGCCACCTGGCGCTCCATCGCCGAGGATCCCGCATTCGTGCAGGAGGAGCGCGAGCGCCTCGAGCTGCTGGCCGACCTCCCCGCCGAGCTCGAGGAAGAGCTACTCCCGTACTACGAGCAGGCGGTCGAGGAAGACCTGTTGACCCAGGACTGCGGCGGCGAGAAGGCGGCGCAGGCCGACTTCGAGTTCTACCACGCCGCCGGCCAGCTCAAGGGCGAGCCGCAGGACCAGAAGGTCGAGGACTTCTGGGTGCTCGAGCCGCTCGAGGCGGCCGTCGGCAGTGCCGAGTCGGGAAGCTGAGTGGCGGCGTCCATCCAGTCCCGAACCGGTCGACTCGCCACGCACCCTTGGTTGCTGCGCTCCCTGTCGATCCTGCTTGTGCTCGCACTGTGGGAGTGGGGCGGCCGGGTCCCGGTCAGCATCGCGTTTCCCACCTGCACTGACACGCTGGCTGCCTTCGGCGGGATGCTCGCTGACGGCACCTTCGCCGACGCGTACGCCGAGACCGCCGGTCCTCTCGTCCTCGGTGTGCTGCTCACCGCGCTCGGTGGTGTGCTGGCCGGGCTGGTGATGGGGCTGTCGCCGCGCGCCGAGTGGCTGGGTCTGCCGGTGTTGATCGTGCTCCAGGCGTCGCCGTCGGCGGCCATCGTCCCGTTGATCACCTTCATCTACGGCATCGGCTTCGCCGCCAAGGTGTTCGCGGTCGTGCTGCTCAGCGCGCCGGTGATCGTGCTGAACTCGTACCGCGGCATCGCCCACACGCCGACGACTCTGCTCGAGATGAGCAGCGCGTTCATGGCCAGCCGCTGGCAGCGGATCTGGAAGATCGTGATCCCAGCCGGCAGTGGCCTGATCTTCGCCGGGCTCCGGCTCGGCCTCGCGCAGGGGTTCACCGGGGCGGTGCTCGCGGAGCTGCTCATCACGCCGACGGGCGTGGGTGACCTGATCAC
>JBOHDE010000219.1:0-6455 GCA_050699035.1 Nocardioidaceae bacterium
GCCCAGCCGGGCACGACGCAGATGACGACCTTCGGCATGAACCGGATCAGCCGCTGGCACTCCAGGATGTGCAGCCGGCCGAGCCGCGCCTGATCGACCGACTCGACAGTCTCGCCCTCGGCGTACTGGTAGCCCGCGCGACCACGGATCCGCTGGTCGCCACCGGAACAGAACGCCCACCCACCGTCGCGCGGCGACGGACCGTTGCCGGTCAGCAGCACGCACCCGACGTCGGACGAGACCCGGGCATGCTCCAGCACGCGGAACAGCTCGTCGACCGTGTGCGGCCGGAACGCGTTGCGCACCTCCGGCCGGTGGAACGCGATGCGCACCGTGCCCTGGTCGACGGCCCGGTGGTAGGTGATGTCGGTGAGATCCTCGAAGCCCGCAACGGCATTCCAGGCAGCGGGATCGAACAACGCGGAGACGGTCGGCTCAGACATGCCAGGAGCGTAACGATGCACAGCAGCGCCGTCGTGCTCCGGATCCGCGGGTGACGAGCAACACCTAGCCACATACCGGGGGTACGGCTACGGTCGGCGCATGACGAAGAAGTACGACGTGAACGGCAAGGTCGTCTTGATCACCGGCGCCGCCCGCGGCATCGGCGCCGAGTCGGCCCGCGAGCTGGCGAGGCGCGGAGCCCACCTCGGACTGGTCGGCCTCGAGCCCGACCAGCTCACCGGGGTGACCGCCGAGCTCGGCGAGGGACATGCGTGGGCCGAGGCCGACGTGACCGACCAGCAGGCGCTGGACAAGGCCATCACCGGCATCGCCGACCAGCTCGGCGGCATCGACGTCGTGGTCGCCAACGCCGGCGTTGCCTCGTACGGCAGCGTGCGCCAGATCGACCCAGAGGCGTTCGCCCGCACGATCGACATCAACCTCACCGGCGTGTTCCGCACGGTCCACACCGCGCTGCCCCACGTGATCGACCGGCAGGGCTACGTCCTCATCGTCTCGTCACTCGCCGCGTTCACGCCGCTGGCCGGCATGTCGGCGTACGACGCGAGCAAGTCCGGCGTCGAGGCGTTCGGACTCTCGCTGCGCCAAGAGGTCGCGCACCTCGGTGTCGACGTCGGCCTCTGCCACCCGTCGTGGATCGACACCGACCTGGTGCGGGCCGCCGAGCGCGACATGCCGAGCTTCAAGGCGACCCGCAAGCAGCTGCCGTGGCCGGCCAACACGACCACCTCGGTCGAGGACTGTGCCCTGGCGATCGCCGACGGCATCCGGCGCCGCGCCGGCCGGATCTACGTACCGAAGTCCGTGGTGGCCGCCAACATCGTTCGCACCGCCGTCGCGTCCCCCGCGTCGATGCTGGTGCTGCGCTCCCGGCTGGCCAAGACGGTGCCGCAGATGGAGGCCGAGGTCGACGCGCTGGGCCGCTCGTTCGGCGCCCACGTGCCGAAGGACCCCCGCTGACCGTGACGTTTTCGACAGACACGCCGGCGTGTCGCGTCGAGAACGTCACACTCAGCGGAGGGAGTCGAGGTAGGCGCGGCCGCGTGGCGACAACTCGTACCCGACCGCGAGGCTGTGCGTCAGGCCGAGCTCCTTGAGCCGGCGTACGTCGTGCTTGAACGGCAGCTTCTCCCGACCGAGGTCGGCCGCCAGCTCGGCGGCCAGCACACCCTCCCGGCTGGCGATCAGCCGCAGCACCTCGCGGGTCCACGGGCCGGTCCGCCGACCGGCATCCATCGCGTCGAGGCGCGCATCGATCTCGGCCAGCGCCGCGGCGTCGGGCAGCGTCTCGCGCAACGTCTCGCGCAGGTCGGGACCGGCCCAGCGCACGCCGATCCGGTAGACCTGACCGTCGGTCCGGCGCGTCAAGAGTCGCCGGAGCCGCTCGACCGAGGCAGCGCCGGCCGCGGTGGCGTCCGCCTCGGTCAACGCGTCAGGGTCGACCTGGTCGAGCGAGACGAACTCGACCACGCCGACGGTCGTCCGCTGCCGACCACCCACCCGCACGCGGGGCGCGTCCCAGCGGCGGAAGGCCAGCGTCACCGACCCGTCGGCGATCCCTTGCGCCGTCGCCCGCGGGATCAGCAACTCAGCCCTCGCTGACCGATGCCGCCAGCGCCGCGAGGTGCGCCAGCCGAGCCAGCTCGGAGTCGAGGATCTCGGGACCGCCACGCCGGCCGACCAGCACGACCTTCCCGGGCCCGGCCGGCACCCCGGCAAGCTCCATCGTCGACCACGCCTGATCCGCCGCGGGGGGTTCCAGCCGCTTCGCCTTGCCCAGCGGCAGCCACCCGCCCAGCACCCGGTCGTCGAGGTCCGGCGCCGCCGACGTCGTGCCGACCACCGATCCGCCCTCGACCAGTGCCGCCCAGTCGCAGCGGAACGTCTGGGGCACGAGGTCGACCAGGATCGACAAAGCCGCCGGGGGCTCGGCGGTCAACGCCTCGACCGCTTCCAGGTCCATCGTCAGGCTCGTCCCCGCGGTGTACCGGGAGATCCACAGCACCCGGATGCCCTCCAGCTTCTGGCAGGCGGAGATCACCATGTCAGGCAGCACGCCGGTCGGCAGGTCGAGCATGACGTCGTCGATCGCCGTGCCGTCCGCGACGTGCTCGACGATCTCGATCGCCTCGATGTTGGCGCCGGCGGCGCCGATCGACGACGCGAGTGCACCGAGGGAGCCGGGTACGTCGGGCAGCTCGACCCGCAGCAGGAATGCCATCACTGCACAACCTTCGGGTTAGGGAATCGATCGCCGAGCGATCCTGTCAGCCGCTGACGTGGCAGCAGCCACCTCTCCATCCCCCACCTACCCGCTACCCCGAGTACGTCACCGTCACCGGCTGCGGTCAGAACCGCAGCCGACGGGTGGCCGGCCGCGCCGATGTCCAGGACAGCGAAGCGCATGCCCCCGAATCTACGTGGTCCGATCGCTGCCTGGTTCCTTTCGCTCACGCGGTGGACGCTCACGCGGGCGCCGTTCGCGCAGCCGTTCGCGGGTGCGACGCTCACGAAGTGGTTGGTCACGCGGCCGGCGCTTCGGCCGCAGCGGGCCGACCAGCCGCGGACCGGCGAGCCGCGTCTCCAGCCGGCGGGCCTCGCGCGCGAGCGGCTGCGCTACGTACTCCCCGAGGATGACGCCGGCCGCCAGCGCGACCGCGATCGCGACCGCGCTGAACATGCTGGTCACTCCGACCGGGTTCTCGCGGAACAGCTGGAACAACCCGCGGTAGATCGACAGGCCGGGCAACAGCGGCACGATGCCAGACACGACGATGACGAGCGGTGGCACGCGTACCCGGGCGGCGATCGAGAAGCTCAGCAGGCCGACCAGGATGGCCGCGGTCGCCGACCCCCACGCGATGCCCAGGTTGAGCTCGATGGCGGGCCGGAAGGCGACCTGTCCGAGCGCGCCCAGGGCCGCGACCGGCGGCAGCGTGCGCCAGGGGGCGAAGCAGGCGAACGCGAACGCAGCCGACACCACTGCTGCCCCGACGACCGCGGTCGGCAGGTGGGACAGCCCGAGCGGGTCGAGCGCCTGCACGGTCAGCTCGATGCCCACCGCCTGGGCCAGGCCGAGGCCGGCCGACACACCCGCGATGATCCCGGCGGTGAGCAGGATCGCCTCGAAGCTGCGCGCGCTGGCGGTCACGTAGAACCCGGTGAGCGCATCCTGGACCGCTCCGACGATCGCGATCCCGGCCAGCAGGACGATGATCGCCGCGGCGACGATCAGGGAGGCCGACGTCTGCGGCGAGACCCGGTCGATGCCGACCGCGATCACGGTGGCGAGGAAGCCGCCGAGCACCTGCTGGTAGAAGCTCGGGATGCGACGGCGGGAGATCATCCGGTTCAGCTGGTCGACGATCATCGCCGAGCAGAACGCCACCACGCAGGCGATCCAGTCGCCACCGATCAGGATGCCGGCACCGCCGGCCATGCACCCCCAGCCGAGCGTCGACGCCCAGCGGGGGTACGGGTGGCCCGACGTCACGATGGTGCCGAGTTGACGGCGCGCCTCGTCGAGGTCGATCTCCGCGGCGGCGAACTGGCGAACCAGGTGGTCGACGTCGGTCAGCCGTGAGTAGTCGATCTCGCGGTACCGGACCTGGCGGGTGTGGGTCTCCGGAGGCGTGTCGGGCTCGGACTGGAACGACAGCGTCAGCGACGTGAAGGTCACGTCGATCTCACAGTTGCGCAGCCCCGCGGCCGAGGTCACCGACAGCATCATCGACGTCGTGTCGGCTGCGCCCGCCCCCGAGGCGAGCACTACCTCGCCGACCCGCAGGGCGAGGTCGATGGTGAGGTAGATGCTGCGCTGGTCGTCGGTCACGGGTCCGATTGTGTCGACCCGACGATCGCGAGAAAACTCTGCACCAGCAGGTCGAGCATCCGGTCGCGGCTGATCCGGGGGTCGTCGAGCCAGGCGATCACCGCCTCCTCGACGAACGCCTGCCAGGCCCGGACCGCGAGCGCGACCACGTCGTCGTGGGGCAGCCCGCCCCGTTCGAGGGCGTCGAGAGTACGACGGGTGATCGCGTCCCGGGTCTCGTCGTAGACGGCGCGCATCGCCGCGTCGCCTTTGGCCGACCCGCGGACCAGCCCGACATAGGCGTCGCGCCGTCCCTCGACGTACTCGACGAAGGCGGAGACGCTGGCGCGCAGACCATCGATCAGGTCGTCGGTGGGCGCGAGGTCGGTACGGGTGAGCAGGTCGGCGGCCGCCGCCCGGGCCACCGCGACCGCGAAGTCCCGTTTGGCCGGGAAGTAGTGGAACAGCAGTGCCTTGGAGACGCCGGCCCGGCCGGCCACGTCGTCCATCCGCAGGTCGTCGACGGTTGCGACGTCGCCGTCGGCGACCATCGCGATCCCGATGTCGAGCAGCTGCTGGCGCCGCGCCTCCGGACCCAGCCGCGTCCGCGTGGCCACGGTCACACCTCCGCTGTGTTGACCCGAGGTCAATACTACCGGCACTCTAGGTTTACTGACCAATGGTCAATAAACCGCGCGGAGGAGGATTCATGACGACCGGATCGACGGCTGTCCGGGTCGCCATCGTCGGCACTGGCTTCGGCGGGCTCGGCATGGCGATACAGCTGCAGCGAGCCGGCGAGCACGACTTCGTCCTGCTCGAGCGGGCCGGAGACCTCGGCGGGACCTGGCGGGACAACCACTACCCCGGCGCGGCGTGCGACGTCCCCTCGCACCTGTACTCGTTCTCCTTCGCCCCCAACGCCGACTGGAGCCGCTCGTTCTCCGAGCAGCCGGAGATCCACGCCTACCTGCGCCGTTGCGCCACGGAGTCCGGCGTGCTGGACAAGGTCCGGTTCGACCACGAGCTGCTCGCCGCCGACTGGGACGAGGACGCACAGGTGTGGCGGATCCGCACCACGGGCGGCGACCTGGACGCACAGGTCCTGGTCAGCGCGTGCGGACCGCTGAGTGACCCGGTCGTGCCGAAGCTGCCCGGCCTGGAGACGTTCGAGGGGGCGACGTTCCACTCGGCCGACTGGGACCACGAGTACGACCTGACCGGCAAGCGGGTCGCGGTCGTCGGCACCGGCGCCTCGGCGATCCAGTTCGTGCCGCAGATCCAGCCGAAGGTCGAGCAGCTGCACCTGTTCCAGCGCACCGCGCCGTGGGTGATGCCACGGCACGACCGTGCGTATACCCGCCCCGAGCAGTGGGCGTTCCGCCACCTGCCCGGCTTCCAGCGGGTGTCCCGCACCGCCATCTACTGGGGACGCGAGTCGTACGTCATCGGGTTTGCCTTGCAACGCAGGGCATTGAAGGTCGCCGAGCTGATCGCGCGCCGACACCTGACCCGCTCCGTCGACGATGCGGAGCTCCGCGCGAAGCTGACGCCGGCCTATGCGATCGGATGCAAGCGCATCCTGATCTCCAACGACTACTACCCCGCCCTGACGCAGCCCAACGCGGAGGTCGTCACCGACGGGATCGCCGAGGTACGGCCGAACAGCATCGTGACCGCGGACGGCGCCGTACGCGCGGTCGACGCGATCATCTTCGGCACCGGGTTCCATACCACCGACCTGCCGGTGGCGCATCGGGTCCGCGGCCGAGGCGGCATCAGCCTGGCCGAGACGTGGTCCGCGGGGATGCAGGCCTACCGGGGGACGACCGTCGCCGGGTTTCCGAACCTGTTCTTGGTGATCGGGCCGAACACCGGGCTCGGACACACCTCGATGGTGTTCGTGATCGAGTCGCAGGTCGCGTACATCCGAGACGCCCTGCGGCGGATGGACGAGGCGGGGCTGGCGGCCGTCGAGGTCGAGCCCGCCGTCCAGGATGCGTACAACGCCGGCCTGCAGCAGCAGATGAAGGGCACCGTGTGGACCGACGGCGGCTGCGCCAGCTGGTACCTCGACGCGACCGGGCGCAACACCACGCTGTGGCCGCGGTTCACCTTCTGCTTCCGGTCGATCACTCGCCGGTTCGACCTCGCCTCGTACCGCCCTGAGTTTGCGGCG
>JBOHDE010000220.1:0-6436 GCA_050699035.1 Nocardioidaceae bacterium
TCCCCGGCCGTCACCTCGACCCGCCAGACCTGGCGGCCGACCGGACGTCCGGGCGCGCCGAGCAGGCTCGGGTCGTAGATCCACCGCTCGGCCTCGCCGGCGGTCAGCGCGGACGACTGCGGGTGCGCCTTCGCGGCGACTCGCAACGCGGTCGCCCGGGCCATGTCCGCACTCACCTTCGGGCTGGCCGGCGCCGGCGCGCCGACTGTCGTCTCCCCGGTGATGGACTGCAGGTTGTTGGCACCGTCGAGCGCGACGACCAGGTCGCCGCCCAGCACCGGCACCCCGTCGACCTGCTGCTGGAACCGCACGGTCTCGGCGTCGCCCGCCCGCGCCGTCGTGTCGGCGACGTCGAGGTCGGTGGCCTGGTCCTGCAGACCGAGGGTCTCGTCGTAGCGCTTCAGGTGCGCCCGCGCGGCCGGCTCGGGAGCGGTGCTCGCGGTGACGCCCTTGGGCCGATCCACCGGCCGGCCGGCGGTCGTACGCACGGACCGTACGCGCCCCTGGTCGTCGCGACGAATCGTGACCTCGTCGTCGGGAGCGGCGCGAGTGGAGCGCTGCAGGCCGTCGGACGGCGACGGATCGGTGGGACTCCCCTGGGCCGGCGGCCCAGCGACCGCGGACAGCCCGGCCAGAAGTGCTCCGATGGTGAGCAGAGACAGCAGATGACGTCGACGCACGGTGACTCCCCCACCCCGAGCGGTGAACATGCCGACCGAATAATAAGTCCTCGCGTCCCGAACCGGGTAGCAAACCCCGAAACCCGCACCAGGTAGCCTCCCCGGCATGGGAGCTCTCTGGCATCCGTTCAGTGATATGGGAGCCGTCGAGCGCGACGGCGAGTTCGTGCTGACCCGCGGCGACGGTGTCCGGGTGTACGACGCACACGGCACCGAGTACCTCGATGCGACGGCCGGGTTGTGGTTCGCGATGGTGGGCCACGGCCGCACCGAGCTCGGGGTGGCGGCCGCGGAGCAGATCGGCACGCTCGCGGCGTACTCCACCTTCGGCGACTACGCCGTGCCGGCGACGACCGAGCTGGCCGAGCGGCTGGCCACCATCGCGCCGGTGCCCGACAGCAAGATCTTCTTCACCAGCGGCGGGTCTGACTCGATCGACACCGCGGCGAAGCTGGCCCGGCGCTACTGGCACGAGGTCGGCAAACCGCAACGCACCGTCGTACTCGGGCGGGAGAAGGCCTACCACGGCATGCATGTCGCGGGCACCGCGCTGGCCGGCATCGCGGGCAACCGCGAGGGCTACGGCGAGCTGATGGCCGATGCGTCGACGGTGGCGTGGGACGACCCGGCCGACCTGCGCAAGGCGATCGACCTGATCGGCGCCGACCGGGTCGCGGCGTTCTTCTGCGAGCCGGTGATCGGCGCCGGCGGTGTCTACCCACCGCCGGACGGCTACCTCGCCGAGGTGCGCGACATCTGCCGTGAGTACGACGTGCTGTTCGTGGCCGACGAGGTGGTGACCGGCTTCGCACGGATCGGCGGCGCCTGGTTCGCCAGCACCCGCTTCGACCTGCAGCCCGACCTGGTGACGACCGCGAAGGGGCTCACCTCCGGCTACCTCCCGATGGGTGCGGTGTTCGTCGCCCCGCGGGTCAGCGAGCCGTTCTTCCGCCCGGACGCCGGGGTGTGGTGGCGGCACGGCTACACCTACTCCGGCCACCCGACTGCGGCGGCCGTCGCGCTGGCCAACCTCGACCTGATCGAGCAGGAGGGTCTGCTCGACGGGGCCGCGCGGTTGGAGGGCTCGATCGCCCGCATCCTCGGGCCGCTCGACGAGCACCCGCTGGTGAGCGAGGTGCGGTGCGGCACCGGCGCGCTCGCCGCCGTCCAGCTGGCCGACCCGGCGCTCGCCGCCGGGCTCGCCAAGGGCCTGCGTGACCATGGCGTCGCGACCCGCGCGGTCGGCGCCGGAGCGGTCCAGGTCTCGCCGGCGCTGACGATGACCGACGACGAGGTCGGAGAGCTGGCCGGCGGGCTGCGCGCCGCCCTCGACGACCTCGCGGGCACGCAGTGACAGCGCCGCTCGACCTGTTCGCGATCGACGGGCTGCTCGACGACGAGGAGCGGGCGATCCGCGACACCGTACGCCGGTTCTGCGACGACCGGATCCGTCCCGAGATCGCGGGCTGGTTCGAGGACGCGACCGTTCCGGCCCGCGAGCTGTCGGTCGAGCTGGGGCGGGTCGGCCTGCTCGGCATGCACCTGCACGGGTACGGCTGCGCCGGCACGAACGCCGTGTCGTACGGGCTGGCCTGCGTCGAGCTGGAGGCCGCAGACTCGGGCATCCGCAGCCTGGTGTCGGTGCAGGGATCCCTTGCCATGTTCGCAATCTGGCGGTACGGGTCCGACGAGCAGAGGGAGGAGTGGCTGCCGCGGATGGCGCGCGGCGAGGCGATCGGCTGCTTCGGGCTGACCGAGGCCGACTACGGCTCTGACCCCGGTGGGATGCGCACCCGGGCCAAGCGTGACGGCAACGACTGGGTGCTGTCCGGCAGCAAGATGTGGATCACCAACGGGTCGGTCGCCGACGTCGCGGTGGTGTGGGCGCGCACCGACGACGGGATCCGCGGCTTCGTCGTACCCACCGACTCCGCCGGCTTCAGCGCCACCGAGATCGAGCACAAGATGTCGCTGCGCGCCTCGGTCACGTCGGGGCTGTCGTTCGAGGACCTGCGGCTGCCCGCCTCGGCGATGCTGCCCGAGGCGCGTGGGTTGTCCGGACCCTTGGGGTGCCTGTCGGAAGCCCGCTTCGGCATCGTGTTCGGTGCCCTCGGCGCGGCCCGGGACTGCCTCGAGACGACAATCGCGTACGCCGGCGAACGACAGGTGTTCGGCAAGCCACTCACGGCGTACCAGCTGACCCAGGCCAAGCTCGCCGACATGACGCTCGAGCTCGGCAAGGGGATGCTCCTGGCGCTGCACCTCGGCCGGCTCAAGGACGCGGGTGACCTGCGGCCCGAACAGGTGTCGCTCGGCAAGCTGAACAACGTGCGGGAGGCGATCACGATCGCGCGGGAGTGCCGGACGATCCTCGCGGCCAGCGGGATCACGCTCGACTACCCGGTCATGCGGCACGCCAACAACCTCGAGTCGGTGCTGACGTACGAGGGCACGTCGGAGGTGCACCAGCTGGTGATCGGTCAGGCCCTGACCGGTGAGTCCGCCTTCCGCTAACCCGCGTTCGAGCCTCAATACCCGGCCGCGGCCACATTCAAATTGACCTCTCGTTGACTGGCGCGTTGCGTAGGCCCGGCGCCCGGTTTGTCCCTACCGAACGCGCCAGTCGATGAGGTGGGGTGCCGGTCCCGCACCCCGGGCGCGGCACGCCGGGCAGTGAGCCAAGGCCACCAGCGCAGGCCCGCAGGTCGCGCACCCACGTCGCGACCGGGCTGAGCCCACCGCCGTAACCGACGATATTGCTGTCAAACGTGGCCGACAACAGCAATATCGTCGGTTGCGAACATGCAGGCGTGGCCGGACCGGGCGGGACTGCGCCCGCGGGTCGGTGAACCGGACCGGCTCGCGGCAGACCCACCGCATCCGACAGAAGAGCCCAATTGGGGAATCTTTGACGCGCAGGACCGCGCCAGTTGGACGGGCCGTCAGCGGGTCGGTGGGGTGAAGATGTACGGCGTCGTCGTGGTCACGGCCACGAAGCCGAGCCGTTCCAGGATCGGCCGGCTGTCATCGGACGCATCCACCTGCAGGTAACGGAAACCGCGTTCGACCGCCTGCTGTGCCCGGGTCGCGACCAGCGCCTTGTAGAGGCCGCGGCCACGCCACTGCTGCAGCGTCGATCCGCCCCACAACCCGGCGAAATCGGTGCCCGGCTTGAACACCGTCCACGCCGCCGAGACGACCACCCCATCGGCCTCGGCCACGAAGATCTGGATGTCGTCTGCGGACGCGGCCACCCGGGTCGCGAGGTCGTCGGTGAGCCAGGACCAGTCCTCACCCCACACCTCGGACTCGAGCGCGGCGATCCGTTCGAGGTCGGGTCGGTCGCTCACCCGTCGGATCGTCACCCCCTCCGGCAGCGTGGGCATCGACGCGACCTGGGCACTCTCGGCGATGACGACCGTCTCGACGTCCTCGGGCACGAAGCCGGCAGCCAGCAGCCGGTCGGGCAGGTCGGCCGGCCGGTCGTGCCCCCGAGTTTTCCACTCGACCCGCTGACCCTTGGCGGCGAAGTAGTCACGCTCACCGGCAATCAGCGCGTCGAGCCGGTCACTGTCGATCCCGTCGAGCGTGCGGTAGCTGACGAACCCGCGCCGCGCGTACTCGACCCGCACCAGCGGCCCGACGACCGTGCTGGCGACCCCGGAGCCCTCAGCGTTGCCGCGGAGCTGTTCGTCGTACGCCGCGAGGAGTGTCGCGGGATCAGTCACGGCCGGTCTCCCTCACTGGTCGCGCCGGAGGCTGCCGCGGATCGCGTCGAGCACGCCCGGGTCCTCGATCGTCGACGGCACCACGGGATCCTTGCCGTCGGCGATCTCGCGCATGGTCTTGCGCAGGATCTTGCCCGACCGGGTCTTGGGCAGGGCGGGCACCACCGTCACGTCCTTGAACGCTGCGATCGGGCCGACCTGGTCGCGCACAGCCGCGACCAGCTCCCGGCCGATGTCGTCCGGGTCCGTCGTCACCCCGGCCTTGAGCACGACGAGGCCGCGCGGCAGCTGACCCTTCATCGCGTCCTCGACACCGATGACCGCGCACTCGGCGACCGCGGGGTGCTGGGCGAGGACCGCCTCCATCGCACCGGTGGACAGCCGGTGCCCGGCGACGTTGATGACATCGTCGGTCCGTCCCATCACGTACAGGTAGCCGTCGTCGTCGACGTACCCGCCATCCCCGGTCAGGTAGTAGCCGTCGTACGTCGACAGGTACGACGCGACGTACCGGTCGTCATCGCCCCACAGCGTCGGCAGCGTGCCGGGCGGCAGCGGCAGCTTGATCGCGATCGCGCCCTCCGTGCCGGCCGGGGCGCGCCGCCCCGCCTCGTCCAGGATCTGCACGTCGTAGCCCGGGACCGGCACCGACGGGGAGCCCGGCTTGATCGGCATCGGGTCGAGCCCGCGCAGGTTCGCAGCGATCGGCCAGCCGCTCTCGGTCTGCCACCAGTGGTCGACGACGGGTACGCCGAGCTCGGCCGTCGCCCATTCGTAGGTGTCGGGGTCGAGCCGCTCGCCGGCCAGGAACACGGTGCGCAGGCGCGAGATGTCGTACGGCGCGAGCAGCTTGCCCTCCGGGTCCTCCTTCTTGATCGCCCGGATCGCGGTCGGTGCAGTGAAGAACGCCTCCACGCCGTGCTCGCTCATCACCCTCCAGAACGCGCCGGCGTCCGGCGTGCCCACCGGCTTGCCCTCGTACAGAACCGTGGTCGCGCCGACCAGCAACGGGGCATAGACGATGTACGAGTGTCCGACCACCCAGCCGACGTCGGAGGCCGTCCACCAGACCTGACCCGGGCCGATGCCGAAGACGTTGGGCATCGACCAGGCCAGCGCCACGGCATGCCCGCCGTTGTCACGGACGATGCCCTTCGGCTTGCCGGTCGTGCCGGACGTGTACAGCACATAGAGCGGGTCGGTGGCCGCGACGTCGACACATGCCGCGGGCTCGGCGCGGCCGCCTGCCATCGCGGTCTGCCAGTCGACGTCGCGCCCGTCCTGCAGCTGCGCAGTCGCCTGCTCGCGTTGGAAGATCACACACCGCTCCGGTTGATGCGTGCTCTGCTCGATGGCCCGGTCGAGCAACGGCTTGTACTCGACGACTCGGGTCGGCTCGATGCCGCAGGACGCGGACACGACGACCTTCGGCTCGGCGTCGTCGATCCGGGCGGCGAGCTCGGCGGCCGCGAACCCGCCGAAGACCACCGAGTGCACGGCGCCGATCCGGGAGCACGCCAGCATCGCGATAACGGCCTCCGGGACCATCGGCATGTAGATCACGACCCGGTCGCCCTTGGTCACCCCGAGCAGGTGTAGCGCACCGGCGAACGCGGCGACGTCCTCGAGCAGCTGCGCGTACGTCAACGTCCGGGTGACACCCGCGACTGGGCTGTCGTAGATCAGCGCCAGCTGGTCGGCGCGGCCGTCGACCACATGCCGGTCGAGCGCGTTGTAACAGGTGTTCAGGACGCCGTCCGGGTACCACCGGTAGAGCGGCGCGCGACTGTCGTCGAGCACCCGCTTCGGCCGGCTGATCCAGTCGACCAGGTCGGCCTGGTGACCCCAGAAGCCCTCCGGGTCGTCGAGGCTACGGCGGTACGCGTCGTGGTAGGTGCCCATGGCCCCATCTTGCTGGTCAGGACCAGCCGGTCACCACCCTCCCCCACAACCCCTCCCGCCCATGTCCCCAACCCTCGCGCCGACGTTGCACGTATGTCGGACATAACTGCAACCTCGGCGCGAAGG
>JBOHDE010000221.1:0-6433 GCA_050699035.1 Nocardioidaceae bacterium
ACGCCGTACCAGCCGGAGATCTCGCAGGGCCGGCTCGAGGCACTGCTGAACTTCCAGACCGTGGTCGGCGACCTGACCGGCCTGCCGACCGCGAACGCCTCCCTGCTCGACGAGGGCACGGCTGCCGCCGAGGCGATGACGTTGATCCGGCGCGCCAACCGAAGCGGCGGTGACGGCGCGTTCGTGGTGGACGCCGACGCACTGCCCCAGACGATCGCAGTGGTGCAGACCCGGGCCGAGGCGCTCGGCATCGACGTCGTCGTCGCCGACCTGGCCACCGGGCTTCCGGACGGGGACCTTTCCGGTGTGCTGATCCAGTACCCCGGCACCAGCGGGCGGGTGTGGGACCCGCGGGCGCTGACCGAGCAGGTGCACCAGCGCGGCGGCAAGGTGGTCGTCGCGGCCGACCTGCTGGCGCTGTGCCTGCTGGAGGCGCCGGGCACCTGGGGCGCGGACGTGGTCGTGGGATCCAGCCAGCGGTTCGGCGTCCCGCTGTTCTACGGCGGTCCGCACGCCGGCTTTATCGCGGTGGCCGCCGGGCTGGAGCGACAGATCCCCGGCCGGCTCGTCGGCGTCTCCGTCGACAGCGCCGGGCAGCCCGCGTACCGACTCGCTCTGCAGACCCGCGAGCAGCACATCCGCCGGGACAAGGCGACGTCCAACATCTGCACCGCGCAGGTGCTGCTCGCTGTGGTCGCGTCGATGTACGCCGTCTACCACGGGCCCGACGGGCTGCGCCGCATCGCCGAGCGCACGCATCGCTATGCCGCGGTGTTGGCGGCCGGGCTGCGGGCCGGCGGCGTCGAGGTCGTGCACGACGAGTTCTTCGACACCGTGCAGGTCCGCGTGCCGGGGCGGGCGGCGGAGGTCGTCGCCGCGGCCCGGGAGGCCGGCATCCACCTCCGCCTGGTCGACGCCGACCTGGTAGGCATCGCCACCGGCGAGACGACCACCTCGGCCCACGTCGAGGCGCTCTGGCAGGCGTTCGGCGTCCAGCCCGGCGCGATCGCCGACATCGACCAGAGCACCGACGACGCCCTGCCCGAGCCGCTCCGGCGGGCCACGCCGTATCTCGAGCACCCGGTGTTCCACACCCATCGCTCGGAGACCGCGCTGCTGCGCTACCTGCGTACGCTGGCGGACCGCGACTACGGGCTCGACCGCGGGATGATCCCGCTCGGCTCGTGCACGATGAAGCTCAACGCGACCGCCGAGATGGAGCCGATCAGCCTGCCCGGCTTCGCCGACCTGCACCCGTTCGCACCGGCCGAGGACGCCCAGGGTTACGCCGACCTGATCGGCGAGCTGGAGGGCTGGCTGGCCGACGTGACCGGCTACGCGCGGGTGTCGGTGCAGCCGAACGCCGGGTCGCAAGGTGAGCTGTCCGGGCTGCTGGCGATCCGGGCGTACCACCGGGCACAGGGCCAGGGCGAGCGTGACGTCTGCCTGATCCCGTCCAGTGCGCACGGCACCAATGCCGCGTCCGCGGTGATGGCCGGGATGCGCGTCGTGGTGGTGCAGGCGTCGGAGGATGGCACGGTCGACCTCGACGACCTCAGCCGGCAGTGTGACGCGCACAGCGACGACCTGGCCGCGATCATGGTGACGTACCCGTCGACCCACGGCGCCTACGAGGACGGCATCACCAAGCTCTGCGAGATCGTGCACTCGCACGGCGGGCAGGTGTACGTCGACGGTGCCAACCTCAACGCTCTGCTCGGCTTCGCCGCCCCTGGTGAGTTCGGCGGCGACGTGTCGCACCTCAACCTGCACAAGACGTTCTGCATCCCGCACGGCGGCGGCGGGCCTGGGGTCGGTCCGGTGGCGGTCGCCGCGCACCTCGCGCCGTACCTTCCGAGCCATCCGCTGCACCCGGACCCGGACCGCCGCGAGGGCATCGGTCCGGTCAGCGCGGCTCCCTACGGGTCGGCCGGGATCTTGCCGATCTCCTGGGCGTACGTGCAGATGATGGGGGCCGACGGCCTGACCGAGGCGACGTCGGTGGCGGTGCTGTCGGCGAACTACGTCGCCAGGCGGCTCGACGCGCACTTCCCGGTCCTGTACACCGGCCACGGCGGGCTCGTCGCCCACGAGTGCATCCTTGACGTCCGGCCGTTGACGAAGGCGACCGGTGTGAGCATCGACGACGTCGCGAAACGGCTGATCGACTACGGGTTCCATGCGCCGACGATGAGCTTCCCGGTGGCGGGCACCCTGATGGTCGAGCCGACCGAGTCCGAGGACCTCGCCGAGCTGGACCGGTTCTGCGACGCGATGATCGCGATCCGGGCCGAGATCGACGCGGTCGCGGCGGGGGAGTGGAGCCCGGAGGACAGCCCGTTACGTGGTGCTCCGCACACGGCACGGGCTTTGGCCGCCGACTGGGACCGTGGCTACGGCCGGGAGCAGGCGGTCTTCCCCGGTGGTGTCAGCGGTGACAAGTACTGGCCGCCGGTCGGCCGCATCGACCAGGCGTATGGCGACCGGCACCTGGTGTGCAGCTGCCCGTCCCCCGAAGCCTTCGCCACCTGACCCGCCGCCCCGTCCCGCTCCGGTCCGGCCCGGTGAGTGTGACGTTTTCGACGCGACACGCCGGCGTGTCTGTCGAGGACGTCACACTCAACGGTCAGGGGACGGCGTAGAGGCGGTCGACCTGCTGGGTGACGCCGACGCCGTTCACGTCGGCGAGCTCCACCTTGAACGACACATGACCGCCCGACGCCGGCCGGTTGTCGACGGTGGCGACCAGGTCGTCACCGCTCGTACGCGTCGGTGCCTCGGTCCACGTCGCGCCGTCGTCATAGGACACCCAGGCGGTGGCGTCGGCGATGTCGGCCCGCGCGTACCCGGGGGTCGCCTCAACGCCGATCCGCAGGTCGTACGCCGCAGTGGCGGGTGCGCGGTTCCACTGGTCGACCTCGAGGTCGTAGTCGGGGAACAGCAGCGGCAGCGGCTGCTCGCCGTCGGTGTGCGCGGACCGGAACCGCCAGCGGGTCTGCACCTTCTCCGGTGCGGTCCAGGTCGAGAAGGACCGCGTGAACCGAACCAGGTCGTACACCAGCTCGTAGTCGCGGGCGTCGGACGGCACCGACCAGGCGCCGTCGCCGAACCAGTGGTCGCGGCCCAGCGACTCGCCGTCGACGAACAGCTCCATCCCGGTCGAGGGTCCGGTGAGGGTTCCCCAGGAGTAGTGGCTCGGCTCGGTGTCCGACCACGACGGCAGGTGCGTCCGGATGACGTCGCCGTCCCGGGCGGCCGAGTCGTACCGGCCGCCCAGCAGCGGGCTCGACGCGACCCCAGGACGGAGGCCGGTCTTGAACCACGACTCGGTGGTCCGGCTGCCCGGCTGACGGGTCTTCGGCGGCGAGATCATCCGCTGGCCCCACACCCACCGGGTGCCGTCCGGGTGGATGACCGACTGCTCGATGGGCAGGTCCCGGCTCGGGGTGAGGTAGTGGGTCAGCGCACCTGGCGCGTCGACGTCTCGGATATCGCCGAGCGGCAGGTAGGTCCCGATCAGCGGCCGGAAGATGTCGAAGTACTCGACGTACGTGTCGGCGGCACCGGGCGCGTAGTAGCGGGAGTCCACGGTCGCGAGCCGGTGGTGGTCGGCCACCCGCCACGGTGACCCGCCCACGCGGCCCTGGTGCGCGTACGCGAGGCCGTAGTCGTAGGGCTCCGCGGTGCCCTCGGGCGACGTCCGCAGCCAGGTCTCGAGCACCTCGAACTTGCCCCGGCGGGCCTGGTCGGTGCGGCCCAGGTAGAGGCTGTCGAGGGTGTCGCCGAAGACCCGGCTGTTGCTGAGGTAGTAGCCGCCGACGCTGCGGACGTAGCTCACGCTGCCGCTGTGCAGGTCGGTGGGCCGGTCGGTCCGGACCTCCATCCGCATCGCCTGGCGACCGTCGAGGGTGATGGTCCGGTCGCTGGTGAGCGCGATCTCCGGCTCCGATAGCAGCGCCACCGTGCTCGGCCGGAAGTTGCCCGGCTCCGTCGTGATCACGGTCGAGGCGAGGGAGTACGTGCCTGCGCGCAGGTGCAGCGTGACCTCGTCGCCGCGCAGCTGGATCCGCTGGGCGGTGATCGCGTCGAGGTCGAACACGTCCAGGCTGCTGCTGCCGGTGGCCGGCGAGCCGTCGTGGGCGATCACTCGGAACGTGACGTCCACGTGCTGCGGCTCGACGTACGCACCCAGCGGCGTGACGACGGTCTGCCCGGCGCCGCTGGCGACCAGGCGTACGCCGATCGCGCCGTACTGCGCGTGCGTGAGCCGGGCCGACGGGTCGAACGTCACTGGCAGGGTCGCGGTGCCGCCGGCCGGGACCACCAGCCGGGTCGCGCCGAGCGTGATCGTGCCCTTCGGCAACGGCGTGCCGTCCTGGCCACGCGTGTCGGCCGCGACGCTGAGCTCGACGTCGGCGCTGCCGGCGTTCCGGTACGTGACGTCCGACCTGGTCGCGTCGGTTGCCTCGTGGGGCCAGGCGAACGAGCCGAGGTCGATGGTGGACGGCCCGACCACCGACTGGTCGACAGCAGCGGCGACGTCGAGCACGCCGGCGCCCTGCTCGTAGATGCTGCCGGCCGACTCGGCACGCACCGCACTCTGCAGCGCAGCCTTGATCTGCTCGCCGTCCCAGCCGGCATGTTGCTGGCTGAGGATCGCCGCCGCCCCGGCGACATGGGGCGCGGCCATCGACGTACCGTCGCTGTCGACGTACGCGCGGTCGTCGCGCCCACCGGCGCGGGCGGCGGTGATCGCCATCCCGGGCGCCGCGATGTCGGGCTTGACGGCACGCGAGACCGGCACCGGACCGCGGCTCGAGAACCACGCGGTCTCGGCGTCGAGGTCGACGGCCCCGACGGTCAACGCGGCGGCGGCGCAGCCCGGGCTGGTGACGTTGTCGGCCGGGCCGCCGAGGTTGCCGGCCGCGACCACGAACAGGGTGTCGGACGAGGCCGACAGGTCGTTCAGGGACTGCGCCATCAGGTCGTCGCAGCCGGTGGCCTCGGACTGGCCGATGCTCATGTTGACGACATCGGCCTCCTGGGCGACCGCCCACTCCATGCCCGCGATGATCCAGGACAGCTCACCGCTCCCGAAGTCGTCCAGCACCTTGCCGACCAGGAGGTCCGCACCGGGCGCGACGCCGCGGTGGGCGCCGGCGGACGCGGCGCCCGACCCGGCGACCGTCGACGCGACGTGGGTGCCGTGTCCATGCCGGTCGTACACGTCCGGGCTGTCGGTGAAGTTCTCGCTCGCCACGACGGAATCCGCCAGGTCGGGATGCTCCGCGTCGATGCCGCTGTCGAGCACGGCGACCTTCGCGCCGGTCCCGTCGAGTCCCGCTGCCCAGGCCTCGGGCGCGCCGACGAACGGCACGCTCTGGTCCAGCGTGGCCTCGACCTTCGCGTCCAGCCAGAGCTTCTCGAGGTGTCGGCCGGCCGGCGCGCTGCGTGGGGTGAGGGCGTCCCAGACCTCTCGGGCGTGGTCCTTGTCGGCCCGCAGCGCGGCCGCGTTGATCGACGGCAGCGCGTCGGTCCGCTTCGCGCCGCTCGGTGCCGGTGGCGCGCTGCGCAGGGTGTCGTCGTACACCGCGATCAACGGGATCTGGTCGACTCGGGCGTCGTCGTACCCCTGCTCCACCAGGCTGGTCACGTTGAACAGAGCACGGTCCACCCGGTCCGAGGCGAGCGCGGCTGCGGCGACGTCGGGGATGACGTACACGTCGTCGCCCTCGGTGCGAACGTTGTAGCCGCCGGGGCTGCTCGACACGACCCGGACCTGCGGTGCGACCTGGCCGGTGTAGGTGAGGCGCACCTGGTCGCCGGTGATCAGCGTGACGGTGCGTTCGCCGCGGAGTTCGTGGCCGGCGGGCGGCACCGGGTCCGCGGCGGTCGGAGCGGGGGAGGCGTCGTCGGCGTACGCGAGCGGCGCGAGCGCGAGCAGGACTGCCATGCTCGTGAGCGCGGCGAGCGTGCGCGGTCCGGGTGCGGGGGCAGACACTCGAGTCTCGCTTTCGTGGGCGGCCTGTGCAGCGTAAATCTGCCACCAGCCGGGCCCATCTGGACCGGCACGATTGCGTCATGACGGCGATCCGCCAGCCCGATCGCGCCGAGGTTGCGCGTATGTCCGCCGCTCGGGGCTCCCGAACGGCACGGGCCCGTGCCGTTCGCGATCATCCCCAGTCCTGCAGGCGTGGGGGTGGTCGGGTACGGGTGGGGGTGAGTCGCCACTGGTCGGACATTCGCGCAACCTCGGCGCGAGGACTCCGGACATACGCGCAACTTCGGTGCGAAGAGGGGGCGCGAGGTGCTAGCGGGCTTGGCTGACGCTGGACATGTTGAAGTCGGGGATCCGCAGCGCCGGCATCGAGGTCCGCGGAAAGTAGTCGCCCCACTCGCGAGAGAACGCCGGCACGGTCGCCGTCGCCGCGGT
>JBOHDE010000222.1:0-6430 GCA_050699035.1 Nocardioidaceae bacterium
AGGTCGACCGTCGACGCGGAACCGGTCGCCCGCACGTCTCCGTGCAGGCGACCGAACCGTTCGATCCATCCCGCCAACCGCTCGGGCGCGACCTCGACCCGGCGTGCGCCGGTCACCGCGGTCAGGCGACCCGGCGACGGTAGCCCGGCAGCAGCTCGTCGACCAGCGCGTCGGTCTCGGCCGAGGCGCCTCGCGGTGACCCGTGCTCGGCAATCGCGGCGTACATCTCGCCGGCCACCTCGGCCGTCTCCTCGGTGCTGCCGAACCGGGCCGCCAGCCGCAGCCCTTGCCGCCACAGCTCCTCGCAGTCCGGGACGACCAGCAGACCGGTGCGCAGCGCCTCCCGCGCGAACACCGGGTCCTCGGCGCGGGAGGCCAGGTCGGCGAGCTGCCGGGTGGCGTCGACCACGGTCACGTTGATGTCACGCAGGTGCGTCGAGCGGGCCAGCCACGAGTAGCGGTGCGCGGGCAGCTGGTCGAACCCCGGCCCGCGCACCATCGACAGCGCCAGCGCGAGGTCGTTGGTCGGGTCGCCGCCGCGGTGTGCGCGGTCGAGCAGGGCTTGGAACACGTGCCAGTCGACCCGCACCGACGTCAGGTCGAGGCGCCAGCGGCCCTGCTCGTCCTGGTCGAGACGCGGCTCGCCGGCGGCGTTCTCGCCGAGCCAGCGCTGCACATGGCCGATGGCGGCGTTGCGGACCTCGTCGGTCACGCCGCGCGGCCAGATGGCCGAGTCGAGCACGCTCGGGTGGACACCGTCGGGGTGCATGCCGACGTACGCGACGATCTCGGTCGCGAGGTCACGGCGCTCGTCGTCGATGGTGCCCGGTGCGTCGACCACGACTTGACCGAACAGCTGCACCGTGACCGGCGCGGCGATGTCGAGCTCGAGCATCGCCTGGTCGAGACCGGGCGTCGGCAGCGGCTCGAGGTCGTTCGGGTCGATCCGGGCGCCGGCGTCGGCCCGGCGGAACAGGTCGACCACCTTCGTGTAGGCCGCGACGCCCAGCCGCTGGGCGGTCACCTCGAGGCCCAGCAGGTTGTTGGTGAGCCGACCGTCGGCCCCGACCACCATCCGCCACGGCGCACTGACGACGTCGCCGATCGTGACGACGCCGATCGCGTGCCGCGGGTCGGCGGCCAGCTCGCCCAGCCGGGCCAGGTGCTCCTGGCTGGGGACGCCGCTCAGCACCAGGAACTGCGGCTTCCACAGCTCGCGGTCGGCGCGCATCTGGCGGCCACGGATCACCGAGTCGAGCCCGCTGCGTACGCACACGTTGTGCTGGCGGGACCGGTGCTGCTCCAGGTCGACGAGCACGTCGTCGAGGTTGTCGACCCGGCGGGTACGGTGCGGGGCCAGCTCGGTCAGGTCGTCGCCGAAGCCGACCAGGGTGACCGACACGTCGTCGGACCACAGGTTGGTGGCCAGCTCGACGGCCATCGACGCGCCGACCTCGCGGGCGGTCTCGAGGTCGCCGCCCAGCGACACCAGGCCCGGCGCGGTCTCCAGGTCGAGCAGGACGAGCGTGCCGTCGTCGAGCGTGCCGACGGTGACCAGCCCGGGGTACGGCGCCAGGACCTCGCGGGGCACCTCCAGGCCCTCGGCGGTGGCCCGGTCGACGGTCCACATCCGGCCGTCGTCGTCGCTGTACCAGCCTTCCGGTGGGGCGTCGGCGACGGCCGGCGAGATCGCCAGCGTGAACACGTCGTCGTCGACATAGGCGGCGTAGACCGACGGCATCGGCCGGCCCGACTCGTGCATCGCGTGCGCCAGACCACGCAGCGCCCGGTCGACGAACCGGGCCTGGCCCTCGTCGGCGGCCAGCCGCAGCGGCGTCTCGTCCTCGGGCGTCAGGGCGTCCTCACCGCCGCCGTTCCAGCCGCGGCGACGCATCAGTCCGGCCATCAGCCCGGCGGCCACCAGGGCACCGCCGACGCCGTACACGAGGACGTTGTTCTCGGCGACCTGTGGTGCGGCCCCGGCGCCCCCGCCGACCTGGCTCCCGGCACCCCCGCCGGCACCCAACCCGCCGCCGCCGGCGCCGTCGTCGCTCGCCCCGACGTCGGCCGTGGCGGTTCCCTCGCCACTGCTCGCGCCGCCGCTGCGTCCACCGCTGCCCGGCCGGCTCTGTTCCTCCCGGATGGTGAGGCTCGCGCCCTTGGCGTCGTCGGGCATCGTCAGGACCCAGCCCGGGTGGATCAGGTCGGCCTCGCGCAGCGTCCGGCCGTCGGCCTGCAGCTTGCCCTTGTTGAGCTCGAAGACCTCCTTGTAACGGCGGCCGTCACCGAGGAACCGTTCGGAGATGTCCCACAGGCTGTCGTAGTGCCGCCCGTGCGGAGGCTGCACGGTATAGGTGATGCGCCCGGCCGCGGCGGCCTTCGGCTTGGCTTGGGCCTTCTTGGCGACCGTGTCGTCGGACGTGCGTGACTCGGCATGGGCCGATGCCTTGGTCTCCACCGACGCGGACACCGTCTCGTTCGTGGTCGAGCCGGTCGCCGCGCTGGCGGCGGGTACGGTCACGGACGCCGAGCCGACCAGCAGCAGGGCGGCGGCGACGAGGCGGCGGGCCAGCGACTGGGTGCCGACTCCCCCACCGGGCACCTGCGCGGTCATGCCGTGGCCGCGCCGCTCGGCGAAGAACTCGACCGCCAGGCAGATGACGAAGTGCAGCCACGCGACCCACAGCACGAAGAACAGGACTCTGAGGACGACCTCGGCGCCGATCGGCTGGGTCAGCCAGTCCATGCTCGGGGCACTGGTCGGCCACGGCGCGCCGCCGAACGTCCACAACGCCCACGGGACGGCGAACACCAGTGCCAGGATCGCCACCAGGGCGACCAGACCCCGCAGCCGCTCGCCGGAGCGGCGGACCATCTTCGGCGCGTACGACGGCAGCCGGGCAGCTCGAGGCTGGGTTGGGCTCACCACGATCAGACTCCTCCTAGACGGGGACACCCCATTCTGCCTCGCCAGGGGGTCACCACCGAGTGCTTGTGCGGCCCGCTGGCCGATGCCTCCCTAGTCGGGTCGGGTGCACTGGTTCTGCAGCACGCAGCCGCGCACCTGCACCTCACCGACCGGGATGTTGTATCTCGACTCCGTGGTCACCTCGGAGAAGCCCTCGCTGGACAGCGGCTTCATCTGGGTCGTGGTCTGTCCGTTGGCGTCCACATAGCTCCAGCCGATCTGCCAGCGGGCCCGCGCGGTCACCGTGTAGGTGCCGAACCCCTGGTCGGCGCTGGAGTGGGTGTAGGTCCACTGGCACTTGGTCTTCTTGGCGAACTGCTCGACGGTGTCCTGGCCGGTCTTGAACGGCCGGGTCCAGTCGTTCACGTCGCTGCAGTTCGCGGAGCCCTCGTCCTCACCGGTGTTGACGTTGAAGCGGACCAGCCGGGCGTTGAGCACGACGTCCAGGCCCTTGTTCGTGTCCCTACCGAGCGGGACCTGGTACTGCGGCACGACCTCGTCGGTGGTCAGCTCGTTCAGGGAGCCGTCCGGGTTGAGCTCGTTGAACGTCGCCCAGAAGAAGGTGGGAGTGCCGACCACGGGGTACGCATGCGGGCCGTAGCCGATCACCGGGAACGGGAACGTGCTCTGTGACCCGGCGACGTCGCCCCACAGGTAGTCCATCCAGCCCGGCTCGCCCTCGTAATACGCCCACACCCGGTCGAAGACGAGCTCGAGGTTGTCGCCACCGTCGGTCGTGCCCAGGTCGTAGTTCTTCATGCAGATCCGGATCAGCCACTCGTCGCCCTTGGCCCGCTTCTTCGGGTCGGCCGGCGGCTCCGGCTTGTTGAACCCCTTGTCGATGCGCTGGTGACGGCACGGGTCGAAGGTCCGGCCAGGCGACATCTTGATGATCTCCTGCCAGGTCGGCGGCGTCGGGAAGTTGCCGCTGTAGGTGCCGGGTGCCGCGCAGGTGCCGCCGAACCCGCTCGGGGACACATACGCGCCGCAGCTGGTGCCGCCGAGCGAGAAGTAGCCGGTGTTGACGGCCTGCGTGTGCACCCCACTGCAGGAGCCGCCGAGGCCGCAGTCAGCGGCCGCCGGGTTGACCGACCCGGTGCCGAGCAGGGCGATGGCCGCGCCGAGGACGAGCAGGACGCGGCGGATCATGCGGGCGCTCATTGCGTGACCGCCTCTCCGCACTGGATTCCCGAGATGCCGGACACGTTGTCGACCTTCCACGCGGACTGCTCCTTCGTCATCCGGACGGTGTAGGCGGTGAACCCGGACTCGGGCTTGTCGATCGGCTCGCCCGACTCCTTGTCGAACGTCTGGTACGACGCCGACGCCATGCACACCGTCACCACTCCGGACTTGACCTTGACCACCCTCGCTGCTGACAGGTTGTTGACCGTGTGGCCCTTCTTCTTCAGCCCCTCGATCAGCGGACGGAAGAAGGCGAGCGCGTTCTCGGTGGCTACTTTAGTGATTCCCGGGGTCACCGCGCCGGTCTGGTACGACCGCCACAGCTCCTGGTAGAACGTCGCGGCCGCCTTCGCCTCCGGCTTCTCGCCGTACGGACCGAGGCCGACAGCCTGGGTCGTCGGCTCCGCCGCCGTCGACTCCGGCGGGCTGTCGCCTCCGGCCGGCGCGTCGCCCTTCTCGACCGTTGACTTGCCGGTGATCGCCGCACCGCTGGAGCTGTCGCCCCCGCAGCCGGCCAGCAGCCCAGCCCCCAGCCCGACCGCGAGTAGCACGCCGCTCAGCGTGGTCGTGAGTCGCCTCATCCGCTCGCCCCCGCCGGCTCAGCCGCCGGAGACTTGGTCCCCTCCGGCTTCGGCTCACACGGTGGCCGCTGCCGATCGGAGCTGCGGTCGCACTTCATCGGGTCCGGGTCGGGACCGCACGGCGGGGTGTTCTTCGTCGGGGTGTCGGGATCGCAGTCGCCGGGCTTGTCCGGATCCGGGCCGCACGGTGGTGACTGGGTGCCGCTCTCGTCCCGGTCGCAGTCGGTCGGGTCGGGCCGTGGACCGCAAGGGGGCGACTGGGTGCCCTGCTTTCCGGTGTCGCAGTCCGCCGCTTCGATCGGCCCGCACGGGTGCCGCTGCGTGCCGTCCGCATTGCTGCAGTCAGGGTTGGACGGCGACGGGCCGTAGATCAGCTTCTCGGCGACGGGGCAGCGGATGAACAGCGGCTCCCACCGGTCATGCTGACGGATCTTGTCGGGGTAGTAGTAGTGGAAGAAGTACGGGATCAGCTGGCCCTCGTTGGCGCACACCGGCGGCCGCGGGCAGTGCACCGGCATGTTGCCGACCTGGTCCTCGCGGAGGAACCGGAACGGTTTCGGGGAGAACGTCGCGGGCGCCTCCTCCCACGTCTCCCCCCGCGGACAGCCGTCCTCGTCGACCCCCTCGGGCAGGTCCAGGTCGATCGTGTTTCCGTCCTCGAAGTCCGGTGCGACGTCAAGCTGGTTGTCCGAGACGGAGTCGGCCTCGAAGATGCCGAACTCCGCGATCGCCCGTCCGGTGCCCGGGAATGTCATGTCGCCGTCGCCAGGTGTGGCGAGGCCGAGCACGCCCTTCGAGATCGTGACGTTGACGGTGAAGACGATCTCGCCGTTCTCGATCGCCGAGCTGCAGTCGTCGACGGTCTTGTCGTTGGCCGCGATCCGGGCGCAGTAGCCGGCCGCGTTGTCGTTGACCGCCTCCGGGTCGACGTCGAAGTTGCCCTGGTCGAACGACACGCCCTGGCCGGCGATCCGCGCGCCCTCCTCGGCGTACGACGCGGCGCGGGCACGCGCCCCCAGCGCCCGAGCGCCGTCGATGATCAGCCCGCCGAGCAGGAAGAGCATGACGATCATCGCCGCCGTGGCCGGCGCCAGCGAGCCGTGCTCACCGCGGGCGACCCGACCGCTCCAGAACATCATTGGTACACCCCTCGGTTCGGATCCAGCCGGCTGGTGAACGAACGGGTCAGCGTACGGTCCGACCACCCGGGCAGCAGCAGGTCGGACATCGTCAGCTGGCAGGAGTACGTCACGGTGACGAACGTCCCGCGGGCGAACGCGTTGGTGTTCCCCGCGCCCTCGAGCTTCACGTCGGAGACCTTCAGCGAGTCACCGCACGACTGCGGCAGCTCAGCTGCGGTCTTCTTCCGGACCCGCTCGATCGCCGTGGCCATGTCCTGCTCGCTCCGGGTCTGCGTCGCCGAGCGGGCGGAGTCACGCACGCCCTGCTCAAGCAGGCCGGTGGTCTGGCCGTAGCGGCCGTACGCGATGAACAGCACCCCGATCATCAACAGCAGCGGCGCGATGATCGACAGCTCCAGCGAGAGCGTGCCGCCCTCGCGGCGTCGGCGCCCGTGCCGGGACAGGTCGAGTCGTCTCATTGGCCCACGTCCGGCTCGAACTGCTCGATCTCCATCTCGACCGAGCGTCGCACCTCGAGGTCGAACGGCGTCAGGCCGATCGCGTGCCCGGTGACC
>JBOHDE010000223.1:0-6416 GCA_050699035.1 Nocardioidaceae bacterium
AGGCAGCCGCCACGGCGGTCATGAGCGCACACCTGGCCCGCACCGCCGAGCGGCTCGAGACCGCCGCCGAGGTCAGCCAGGGCCGGTAGACGCGACCTAGTCCGGGCGCCAGACGTAGTGGATGTCGGGTGCCTGCTCGTCGTTGTCGGCGCCGTCGGTCCGTTCGACCTCGACCAGCCCATGCCGCCGGTAGAACCGCTGCGCACCTTCGTTGCTGACGAAGGTCCAGAGCCCGAACCCGGCCGGACGCAGCCGCTTGGCCAGCTCCAGCAGCGCGGTACCCACACCTTCGCTGCATCGCTGCGGCACTACGTAGAGCTGGTCGAGCCACTCCTCGTCGAGTGCCAGGATCGCGATCGCGGTCGCGCCGGCCTCGGCCACCCACACCTCGCGCGTCGGCAGCAAGACGTCGCGCACCCAGCGTCGTACGTCGGAGTCCGAGTGGGCAGCGGGCGGGAGGGATCCGGCGTTGCCGTGCCAGGCCGCCAGCCAGACCCCGGCCACGGCGTCCGCGTCGTCGGCCGACGCGCGCCGCAACGACCAGGCGATCACAGCGCCTCGCGCACGACCTCGAGCGCGTGGGCGAGGTCGTCCGGGTATGTCGACTCGAACGCCACCCACTCACCGGTCCCCGGGTGCTCGAACTCCAGCCGCATCGCATGCAGCCACTGTCGACTCAGCCCGGTGTGCTCGGCGAGGACCGGGTCGGCGCCGTACATGAGGTCGCCGACACACGGGTGCTTGACGGCACTCATGTGCACCCGAATCTGGTGCGTGCGGCCGGTCTCGAGGTTGACCTCGAGCAGGCTCGCGAAGCGGTGCGCCTCCAACGTCTCGTAGTGCGTGACGCTGTCCTTGCCGTCGGCGACGATGGTGAACTTGTAGTCGTGCTTGGGATGCCGCCCGATCGGTGCGTCGATGGTGCCGCGCAACGGGTCGGGGTGACCCTGCACCAGCGCGTGGTAGATCTTGCGCACCGTGCGCTCCTTGAAGGCACGTTTCAAGGAGGAGTACGACGCCTCCGACTTGGCCACCACCATCAGACCGCTGGTGCCGACGTCGAGCCGGTGCACGACGCCCTGCCGCTCCGCGGCGCCCGAAGTGGCGACCGCGAAACCGGCCCCGGCCAGATGACCGATCACGGTCGGCCCGGTCCAGCCGGGGCTGGGATGCGCCGCCACGCCGACCGGCTTGTCGACCACGACCAGCTGGTCGTCGTCGTGGACGATGCCGATGCCCTCCACCGTCTCGGGCACGACCCGGACCGGCTCGGCGACGGACGGGATCTGCACCTCGAGCCAGGCGCCGGCAGACACCCGGTCCGACTTCATCGGCGCCGCCCCGTCGATGCTGACCAGTCCGCCGCGGACGAGATCAGCCGCCTTGGTGCGCGACAACCCGAACATCCGCGCGAGCGCCGAGTCCACGCGCTCACCGGCCAACCCGTCAGGCACGGGCAGGGCGCGGAGGTCGGTCACGGGTGGGCCCTCGAGCCGTCGAGCCGGATGCCACGCATGCTCTGCAGCACGATCAGGACGGCCGCGGTGACGATCGCGCAGTCGGCGACGTTGAAGACCGGCCAGTTGGGCAGCTCGAGGAAGTCGACGACATGACCGCGCAGCGGCCCGGGATCGCGCAGCAGCCGGTCGGTCAGGTTGCCGACGGCGCCGCCGAGCAGCAGGCCGAGCGACAGCGCCCACAGCCGGCTGCCGATCCGGCGGGAGAGCCACACGACAGCGCATGCCACGGTGAGCTGGACCAGGCTGAGCAGCACGGTGTAGTTGGTGCCGAGACTGAAGGCCGCACCCGGGTTGCCGGTCAGGCGCAGCTGCAGGATGCCGTCGACGACGTCGACCGGACCCCGGCCGGTCAGCAGCTCGACCGCGACGACCTTGCTGACCACGTCGAGCAGGTACGCGGTGACGGCGACGGTCACGAACAGCCGGATGTGGCGCTGGGCCGACATCCGGCTTTCGGGGGAGCTGGTGTCGTCGCTCTCGTTCAGCGACGTTCCTCGCGCTGCTTGCATGTCACGCACAGTGTCGCACGCGGGAATGCCATCAGGCGAAGCTTGCCGATCGGGTTGCCGCAGCTCTCACAGATGCCGTACGTGCCGTTCTCGATCCGCTCCAGGGCGTGCTCGATCTGGGTCAACAGCTCGCGGGAGTGGTTGGCCAGCGACATCTCGTGGTCACGCTCGAAGGTCGTGGAGCCGACGTCGGCCTGGTCGTGTCCCGCGCCCTCTCCCCCGTCGCGGAAGAGGTCGGCGATCTCGACCTCGGCCGCGCTGATCTCCGAGCGCAGCCGGTCGGCCTCGCCCTGCAGCGCTCCGCTGACCTCGCGCAGCTCCTTGGCGGTCCAGGGCTTCTCGTCTGCGCGTACGGCCAGCCGGCGGCTGCTCGCCCGGGTCACCTGCTTCTTGGGACTGGCCTTCTTGGCGGCCGCCTTCTTGACCGGCGTGGCCTTCTTCGCGGCCGCCTTCTTGACCGGCGCCGCCTTCTTCGCGGCTGCCTTCTTGACCGGCGTGGCCTTCTTCGCGGCTGCCTTCTTGGCCGGCGCCGCCTTCTTGACCGGGGTCTTCTTGGCCGGTGTCGCCTTCTTGGCTGCTGCCTTCCGCGCCGGCGCTCGGGTGGCAGGGGTCTTCTTCGCGGCTGCCTTGGCAGCCACCTTCTTGGTGGACGTCGCCTTCTTGGCGGGCGCCTTGGCCATGAGGTGGACCCCTTCACTGGGCGTGTGCGGCATGCTCGACGCCACACATGGTGCCGCGAGGATAGGCCGCGTCTGCGCCTGCTTCAACCGTCCACGCTGAACTTTTCGCACATCTGTGCGGGTCGCCGTCAGGACCTCAGCAGGGTCGCCGGCCGGGCTTCGAGCCAGGCCCGCTCACTGCGCGGACCCGTACCCACGAATCCAGTGTGGCCGGCGGTGCCGCGTCCCCTAGACTGTGGCCCGCCGCACAGCATCGATGGGGCCATCACCCCGGAGCCGCCGGAAGAACAGACCTGAGGTCCCACTAGAACCGGCCGCGGCGCACCTCGAGAGGGCCGCCGGCAGCCTGGGCGGCCAAGGAGGGTGGTACCGCGGGACGCGACACCGGTCGCGGCTCGTCCCTCCGGCAGAACGCAGCGCAGTTCGAGCGCTCGCTGACGGAGGACCGCAACGATGTACCGACCCGTGCCGCCGCAGGTGGACCTGCCGGCCCTCGACCACCAGATCCTGGCGTTCTGGCGCGAGCACAAGACCTTCGACCGGTCGCTGGAGCAGACCGCGACGGCACCGCGTTGGACGTTCTACGAGGGTCCCCCGACCGCCAACGGCAAGCCCGGCACACACCACGTCGAGGCCCGCGTCTTCAAGGACGTGTTCCCACGGTTCAAGACCATGCAGGGCTACCACGTCACCCGCAAGGCTGGCTGGGACTGCCAGGGCCTGCATGTCGAGGTCGGCGTCGAGAAGGAGCTCGGCCTGTCCGGCAAGGCCGACATCGAGGCGTACGGCATCGCCGAGTTCAACGCGAAGTGCCGGGAGTCCGTCGAGCGCCACGTGGACGCGTTCGAGGAGATGACCGAGCGGATGGGCTACTGGGTCGACACCGCCGAGGCCTACCGCACGATGGACCCGGAGTACATCGACAGCGTGTGGTGGGGACTGAAGCAGATCTTCGACCAGGGCCTGCTGGTCGAAGACCACCGCATCACGCCGTACTGCCCGCGCTGCGAGACAGGGCTGTCCGACCATGAGCTCGCCCAGGGCTACGAGACCGTGCTCGACCCATCGGTGTTCGTCCGGCTCCCGCTCACCTCGGGGCCGTACGCCGACCAGGCGGCGCTGCTGGTCTGGACGACCACACCCTGGACCCTCGTCGCCAACACCGCGGTCGCGGTCAACCCCGAGGTCGAGTACGTCGTCGCGACCGACGGCACCGAGTCGGTGGTCGTCGCCGAGCCGCTGTTCGAGGCCACCCTGGGCGAGGGCTGGACGGTCGAGTCGCGGGTCGCCGGTCGGGAGATGGAGCGCTGGACCTACCAGCGGCCGTTCGAGCTGGTGGAGTTCCCGGCACCCGCGCACATCGTCGTACTCGCCGACTACGTCACCACCGAGGACGGCACCGGCCTGGTCCACCAGTCACCCGCCTTCGGCGCCGACGACCTCGCGGTCTGCCGGGCCTACGACCTGCCGGTCGTCAACCCGGTCACCCGCGACGGCCACTTCGAGGAGTCGGTGCCCCTGGTCGGCGGGCAGTTCTTCAAGCACGCGGACAAGGACCTGGTCGCCGACCTGGAGAGCCGTGGCCTGCTGTGGAGGCACGAGTCGTACGAGCACCCGTACCCACACTGCTGGCGGTGCCACACGCCGCTGATCTACTACGCGCTGCCGTCCTGGTACATCCGGACGACACAGATCAAGGACGCCCTGCTGCGGGAGAACGAGCAGACCAGCTGGTTCCCCGAGACCGTCAAGTGGGGCAGGTACGGCGACTGGTTGAACAACAACGTCGACTGGGCGCTGTCGCGGACCCGGTTCTGGGGCACCCCGCTACCGATCTGGCGGTGCGCCGAAGGCCACCTCACCTGTGTCGGCTCGCGCGCCGAGCTCGGCCGGCTGACCGGTGACGACCTGGACGCGCTCGACCCGCACCGGCCGTTCGTCGACGACATCGGCTTCGCGTGTCCCCAGTGCCAGCAGCCGTCGACCCGGGTGCCCGAGCTGATCGATGCGTGGTTCGACTCGGGCTCGATGCCATTTGCCCAATGGGGTTACCCGCACCTCGACGGTTCGGCCGCGCAGTTCGAGCCGGCGTACCCGGCCCAGTTCATCTGCGAGGCCATCGACCAGACCCGCGGCTGGTTCTACACGCTGATGGCGATCGGCACCCTGGTGTTCGGCAAGTCGTCGTACGAGAACGTCGTCTGCCTCGGACTGCTGCTGGCCGAGGACGGCCGCAAGATGTCGAAGCACCTCGGCAACATCGTGGAACCGATGCCGCTGATGGACGAGCACGGCGCCGACGCCGTCCGGTGGTTCATGGCCGCCGGCGGGTCGCCGTGGGCCGCCCGCCGGGTCGGCCACGCGACCCTGCAGGAGATCGTCCGCAAGGTGCTCCTCACGTACTGGAACACCGTTGCGTTCCAGGTGCTGTACGCCCGGACCGCGAGCTGGTCACCTGACCCGGGGAGCGCGCCGCCGGTCGCCGAGCGGCACGTGCTCGACCGCTGGCTGCACTCCCAGACCCAGCGGCTCGTCGGCGACGTCACGGCGGCAATGGAGTCGTTCGACACCCAGCGGGTGGGCCAGCAGGTCGCGACGTTCGTCGACCAGCTGTCGAACTGGTACGTGCGGAGGTCGCGGCGGCGCTTCTGGGCCGGCGACCCCGGTGCGCTGAGCACGCTGCACGACACTCTCGACATCCTGACCCGGCTGATGGCGCCGCTGGTGCCGTTCGTGACCGAGCAGGTCTGGCAGGTCGTCGTACGCCCCGTACGCACGGATGCGCCGGAGTCGGTGCATCTGGCGGCCTGGCCGGACCACGACGCGGCCGCGGTCGACGACGACCTGCACCGGCAGATGATGCTGGCCCGTCGGGTGGTCGAGCTGGGTCGGTCCGCTAGGGCCGAGGCGAAGGTCAAGACCCGTCAGCCGCTGCGCCGCGCGCTCGTCGGGTCGGCGGCGTGGCACGCGCTGTCGGACGACCTGCGCCACGATGTGGCCGAGGAGCTCAACATCGGTGCGCTCGAGTCGCTCGGCGAGGCCGGCGCCGACCTGGTCGACTTCTCGGCCAAGGGCAACTTCCGGGCGCTGGGGAGACGGTTCGGCAAGGACACGCCGAAGGTGGCGGCGGCGATCGCGGCCGCCGACGCCGAGGCCCTCGCCGACGCGCTGCGGGCCGGCGGGTCCGCCGAGGTCGAGGTCGACGGTGCGGCGGTGTCCGTCCAGGCCGACGAGGTGATCGTGTCCGAGCGGCCACGTGAGGGCTGGTCGGTCGTCAACGACCAGGGCGAGACCGTGGCGCTCGACCTCGAGCTCACCCCGGAGCTGGTGCGGGCGGGCCTGGCGCGGGAGGCCGTCCGGCTGCTGCAGGACGCCCGCAAGAGCACCGGTCTCGAGGTCAGCGACCGGATCGAGGTCTGGTGGCAGGCCGACGGCGACAGCGGTGCGGCCCTGCGGGAGCACGCCGCACTGGTCGCCGACGAGGTGCTGGCCGTGTCGATGACCGAGGGCGCTCCCGACGACGATCTCGCGGAGCACGGCGACCAGGCCCTCGGCCTCCGCTTCTGGCTGCGCCGCGCCTGAGTCGCAGGTCCGCCCAGTCGCGTGTCACCGTCCGGGCCTCACGGGACGGTGGCGATGACACGCGACTCTCGGCAGTGAAACGGCACGAGAGCCGCTCCCTGGTGCGGGGAGCGGCTCTCGTCGTA
>JBOHDE010000224.1:0-6283 GCA_050699035.1 Nocardioidaceae bacterium
CTCGCCTGCAGCGCGCCGTCGTCCGCGGTCAGCCGCAGCACGTACTCGCCGGGGGCGTTGAAGTCGGCCGAGGTGGTCGGCGACGCCGGGTCGACGAAGGTCACCGTGCCAGGGCCGCTGACCTTCGACCAGGTCGAGGTGACCGTCCCGGGCGGCGTCGGCAGGCCATCATCGGCGACGGTGCCGGCGAGCGCGGCGCTCCCGGGCAGCTGCACCTCCTGGTCGGCTCCCGCGTCGGCCACCGGCACCCGGTTGGCGCCGGCGAGCGGCAGGTGCCAGGTCAGGTCGAGGACCGCCGGGTGGCCGTCCTCCAGCGCGTCGGCCGTGCGCCGGCCGGTGCCGCTGATCAGCACGGCTGCGTGGTTGCCCGCCGCCCAGCCCGGTCGGTCCACCACCTGCTGCAGCACCGACGCGAAGCTCGGCGTGGTCTGCGCGACGCCGCTGGCGTTGACCGTCGGCCACGGCGCGGCGTTCCACGCCACCGAGCCGGGTGCGCGGGCGCGGTTGGTCAGGTTGCGGCTGACCGCCTGAAACGCGGCAGCGTCGTCGGCCGCCTCGGCCTCGATCGTCAGGGCCGCGGGATCGATGCTGACCTCGTCGGTGCTGAACCGGACCGTCGCCGAGTCGACGACCGCGCCGGCCGGGATCGGCAGCGCGTAGCGCAGCCCGACTAGCTGCGGGCTCGCGCCGTCGACCCCGAGCTCGAGGTCGGGGTTCGTGGTGGACATGAAGCCGGTCAGGACCTGCTCGGCGTCGTCGGCACCGGTGGCGACCGGGATCGACGCGCTCTGCGGGGCGTCCGCCGCGAGCACGGTCACGGTGACCTCGTCGTACGACTGCAACGCCCCGTCGTTGCCGGTGAGGCGCAGGACGTACGTGCCAGCCTCGCCGAACGACGCCGACGTGACGGCGGCGGCCGCGTCCGCGAACGCCACCGTGCCGGGACCGCTGACCTTGGTCCAGGCGGCGGTGACCGTGCCCGGGTTGCTCGGGAGGCCGTCGTCGGTAACGGTGCCCGACAGCGACGCGGTCTGCGGCAGCTGGATCTGCTGGGCTGCGCCAGCGCCGACCAGGGGTGCCCGGTTCGCGCCGGCCACCGGCCGTCGCCAGCCGACCTGGAGGACGGGCGCCTCGATGCCGTCTCTCGCCTCCGCTGTACGGCGTCCGGTGCCGCTGACCATCAGCGCCAGCGCGTTGCCCGCCGACCATCCGGGCCGGTCGACGATCTCCTGCACGATCCGGCCGACATCCGAGCTGCGCTGCGCGGGTCCGCGCTCGAACACGACGGGCCACGGGTCGGGGTTCCAGAACGCCGAGGAGATGGTCGTGGGACGTGTCGTGACGTTCTTGCTCACGGCCTGGTAGGTCGCCGCATGGTCGGTCGCCTCGCCGCGGATCCGCAAGGATGCCGACCCGGTGCTGGTGACGGACTCGTCGGCCTGGAACTGCACGAAGGCGGACTCGATGACCGCACCGGCCGGGATGTCCAGGTTCCCGAACCGCAGGCCGACGGTCTGGTTCACGGTGCCGTCGTCGACCAGCTCGAGGTCGGCGCTGCTGACCGACACGAACCCGCCGGCGGCCTCCTCGGCGTCGTCACTGCCGGCCGCGACGGGGAACTGGCTGTTGTGCAGACCACCGGCCCCGACGACGGTGATGGTCGCGTCGTCGACGTCCGGCCGGTCGCCGTCGTCGACGGTCAGCCGGAGGGTGTAGATGCCAGGCGTCGTAAAGCCCGCGGTGGTCGCGGCCGCGTTGGCGTTGCCGAACGACACCGAACCGGGGCCGCTGAGCACCGACCACTGGACGCTGACGCTCCCGCTGGGCTGACCGTCATCGGAGAACGAGCCGTTCAGCATCGCGGTCTCGGGCAGCTCGATCTCGGTGTCGGGACCGGCGTCGGCGAGCGGCGGCAGGTTCGTCAGCGGCGGCAGGGTGGCCATCAGCTCGTACATCTTGCCGTCGTTCTCGGTCGGGTGGGTGTCGTTGTCCAGGCCGCGGTCGACGACGTAGTAGCTGCGCTCGCCGGGGTTGCCTGAGTGCGGGGCGATGGTGACACCGGCGGCAGCCTGCGCGCCTGCCGCGCTGATGTCGATCGCGTTGACCAGCGAGCCGTTGCGGGCGAGCTCGTAAATCTTCGCCGACGTGTTGTCGAGCACCAGGAGAGTGCCGCGGACGGGGTCGTAGCCCATGCCCTCGGGGTCCGTCGCTCCGAGGATGGCGACGTCGAAGTTCGCCCAGGTGTCGTCACCGGTCGGCGGCGCGCCGTCGAACGTGCCGTTGCTGCCGGGGGAGACCCGGGTGACCTCCCTGCCGAGGCCGTCGAGGATGTAGAGATCGCCGGTGGCGAGGTCGACCTCGACGCCTTCGGGGTCGGTGTTTCCCATGACCGCGGTGCCGAACGACGTCACCACGTCGTCGGCCGTGCCGAACGTGTTGTCCGCCCCGTCGTCGACCTCGAAGATGCGCCGCTTGTCGTCGTCGGAGGTGAACAGGTGCCCGTTGGCCGGGTTGTAGCCGACGCCGGTCGGCTCGTTCGACCAGGGCAGGGTGGTGCCGCGCCCGGTCACGGTCGGGGTGAGCGTCGTCTCGTAGAGGTTCGTGCCTTCGTACAGCGGCATCTCGTCGACCTCGCCGTCGCTGATCATCAGCCGGCTGCGGTGAGACATCCAGGCGATCCCCGAGGGGTCGGGGCTGGTCGGGTTGAGCTGGGAGAGGTCTTGGGTACGCAGCAGCTGCCCGGTCACGGTCGGCGCGGTCGACGCGACGGCGGCCATCGTCGCCTCCATCACAGTGCCGTTCGTGCCCGGCGCGCCGGCGTCGACGAGGAAGAGGCTCATCCGTCGTTCTGGGTCGGTCGGGTCGCCACTGGGCCCGAACGCCATCGCCTGCAGGCTAGTGATGCCGAGCTCGGCCAGGTCGTACGAGCGGACCGGGTTGCCGGCGTCGTCGAGGCCGACGACCAGGTCGCTCTCGGTGTCAGCCACGTAGGTCAGGCCGTCGGCCGGGTTGAGGGCGACGGCGTGGAGGGAGTCGCCGTGCAGGCCGTCCCGCGGGTCGGAGACCTTGGGCGCCGCGCCGTGCTCCCGGGTCGTGCCGGAGCCGTCGATGGCCACCTCGACGACGTCTGGGCCATCCACCACGACGGCGTGGCCGGCGTCGTCGGCCGCGAGGGTCGACGGGTCGGACGACGGTGGCAGCGCGACGATGCCGGCGAGGGAGCCGTCGGGGGTGAGTGAGATCGCCTCTGCGCCGTGCCCGTCGTCGCCGGCGACGACGAGCTGCTGGTTGGCGCTGGACCAGGCGACGCCCTTCGGGTTGGCGAGGCCGTGCTCCGCCGGGACGATCTCCCGCAGCAGGGTGAGGCCACGTACGGGCGCGGGCACGTCCCCGGTCTTCGGCGCCGCCGCGGCCGGTCCGGCCAGGACCGTCGTGACGGCGAGAGCCCCGGTCGCGACGAGCACCGTCGTTCGTACCCGGCGGGACCTGTTCGAAGGCAGGCGCATGTGGTCCTCCCAGTGGCGGAAACCCCGCTGCTCAGATCCTGAGCGAGCCCAGGTTCATGGGCATCATGTGTTCGGCGTAGGCCCCCTCGCCCCGCCGGCGGATGCCGGCATCCGGCGCCGACCTGCTTGACTGCGGGCGTGACCGCCCTGCTGTTCGCGACCGCGATGCTCGGGCTCGCCGTCGTCGGGGCGGTCTGGTCACGCCTCGGCTCGCTGCTGCTCGTCGCGGCGTCGGCAGCCTGGGTCGTCGGCGACGTACGTCCCGAAGGACCGGTGCTGTGGTCGATCACCGACACCCACGGGGTGGTGCTGGCGGACCTGTGGGGCGTCCTCGGTCTGCTGGTCGGCGGCGCCCTGCTCGTACGCGGGCCGGTTCGCTCGCAGAGGGGTCGCTAGGGTCTCCGGGGGCGAGTCACGCCGCCGCCGACAAACAAGCCGCCGACAGGCAGTGGGACGGAGACGACCATCAACTGGCTGGAAGCCGTCGTTCTCGGGGCCGTCGAAGGTCTGACCGAGTTCCTCCCGGTGTCGAGCACCGGGCACCTGACCATCCTGGAGAAGCTGTTCGGGTACGACATCGACGACCCCGACGTCACGGCGTTCACGGCGATCATCCAGGTCGGTGCCGTGCTGGCGACGGTGCTGTACCTGCGGCGCGACATCTGGCGGATCCTGACCGGGTGGTTGCGGGGGTTGGTCCGGGCGGAGCACCGCGACGCCGACTACCGGTTCGGCTGGGCGGTGATCTTGGGCTCGATCCCGATCGGCATCGTCGGGCTGGCGTTCAAGGACCAGATCGAGACGACGCTGCGCAGCCTGTGGTTCGTCGGGTCGGCGCTGATCGTGTGGAGTGCGGTGATGTGGTTCGCCGACCGGCGAGCGACCCAGGAGCGCGACGAGTCGCAGGTCACCTGGCGGGACACGCTGATCATCGGCACGGTCCAGTGCCTGGCGCTGGTGCCGGGCGTCTCCCGGTCCGGCGCGACCATGTCAGCGGGCCTGTTGCGCGGCATCGACCGGGTCACGGTGACCCGGCTGGCGTTCTTCCTCTCCATCCCGGCGCTGTCGGCAGCCGGCGTGCTGCAGGTCGTGGACCGGCACGACGAGATCGCCAGCGGCGTCGGGTGGGGGCCGACCCTGCTGGCGACCGCGGTCAGCTTCGTCGTGGCGTACGTCGCGGTGGCCTGGTTGCTGAGGTTCATCGCGAAGCACACGTACTCGGTGTTCATCGTCTATCGGGTGGTGCTCGGCATCGTCGTGCTGCTGCTGGTCGGCACGAACACGATCAGCGCCACCTGAGCCCGCCCGCGCGCCGTCCGGGGCAGGTCCGGGACCAGGTCGAATTTTGCCCAATTGGGCAAAGTTCGACCTCGAACCGGCGAGAACCGGGTCGAATTTTGCCCAATTGGGCAATCTTTGACACCGACGGCCGGCCCCGGACTGAACTGCTCGGCCGCTCGGGTGCGGTCTAGGCTCGCGGGATGCTGAGAGTGGGACTCACCGGCGGGATCGGGTCGGGCAAGACCGCCGTGACCGAGTTGCTCGACGAGCTGGGCGCGGTCGTGGTCGACGCCGACCTGTTGGCCCGTGCCGTCGTCGAGCCGGGCACGGACGGTCTCGACGAGGTAGTCGCGGCGTTCGGTCCCGGCGTGCTCGACGGCGAGGGCGCGCTCGACCGTCAAGCGCTGGCCGCGGTGGTGTTCGACGACCCGTCCGCCCGCGCGCGGCTGGAGGCGATCATCCATCCTCGAGTACGCCGCCGGGCTGCCGAGGTCGAGTCCGCGGCCGGCGACGCCGCGATTGTCGTGCACGCGATCCCGCTGCTTGTCGAGACCGGTCAGGCGGACCGGTTCGACGTGCTCGTCGTGGTCGACGTACCCGAGGACCTGCAGGTCGAGCGGCTGACCCGGCTGCGGGGGATGAGCGAGCAG
Organism: Nocardioidaceae bacterium; assembly: GCA_050699035.1. GTDB lineage: Bacteria > Actinomycetota > Actinomycetes > Propionibacteriales > Nocardioidaceae > WHTB01. The sequence goes on from JBOHDE010000224.1 coordinate 5,438, forward strand.
GAGGCGCGGTCGCGGATCGCGGCCCAGGCGACCCGTGAGCAGCGCCTCGCCGCCGCCGACGTCGTGGTCGACAACTCCGGGACGCTCGACGACCTCCGGCACCGGGTGATCGAGGTCTTCGCAAGGCTCCAGGCTCAGCGCGGCACGTAGGTGCACGAAAGAACCCCCGCCACGGAGGTGGCGGGGGTCCTCGGTAGGTGGGTCAGGCCGCGAGGTCGGGGTCGGCGACCTGGCGGAGGCGGGCGATCGCCTCGCGCTCGATCTGCCGGATCCGCTCGGCCGAGATGCCGTGCCTGGCCGCGATGTCGGCCAGCTTCTGTTGCCGGCCGTCGACCAGCCCGTAGCGCGAACGCACCACATCGGCAGCCCGGTCGTCGAGCACCTTGATCAGTGACTCGAGACGCTCGCGCGCCTCGACGCTGAGCACCGTGCTGTCGGGTCCGGGGGTGGTCTCGCGGGCGACCAGGTCGCCGAGCGACGTGTCGCCGTCCTCGTCCACCGGGGTGTCGAGGCTGACGTGGTCCCGGCCCCAACGGAGCAGGTCGAGCACCCGGTCGAGGTCCATGTCGAGCTCGACGGCGATCTCGTCGGGCTCCGGGTCACGGCCGAGCTGACGCTCGAGCGTGCGCCGCGCCGAGCCGATCTGGTTGAGCTCCTCGACCACGTGGACCGGGAGGCGCACCACCCTGGCCTGCTGGGCGATACCGCGGGTGATGGCCTGACGGACCCACCAGGTGGCGTACGTCGAGAACTTGAAACCCTTGGCGTAGTCGAACTTCTCGACCGCCCGGATCAGGCCGGTGTTGCCCTCCTGGACCAGGTCGAGCAGCGGCATCTGAGACCGGC
>JBOHDE010000225.1:0-6264 GCA_050699035.1 Nocardioidaceae bacterium
GCCGCCAACTCGTCACACTCAACGGACGACGCGGCCGCGGAGGATGATGCGCGCCGGCGCGCTCAGCACACCCAGGTCGGCCAGCGGGTCCTCGGCGTACACGACGAGGTCGGCCGGCGCGCCCTCCTCGAGGGTCGCATTGAGGCCGAGCCACTCGCGCGCCCGCCAGCTCCCCGCGGCCAGCGCGTCGTACGTCGACATCCCGTAGGCCGTCAGCTCCTGGACCTCCTCGCCGACCAGGCCGTGCGGAAGCACGCCACCCGCGTCAGTGCCGGCGTAGATCTGGACGCCCGCCTCGTACGCCGCGCCGATGGTCTCCCGGCGTCGCTCGAACAGCCCGGTCATCGTCCCCGCGTACGCCGGGAACTTGGCCTCGGCCTGCGCGGCGTACGCCGGGAACTCCTCGATGTTCTTGACCGTCGGCACCAGCGCGACACCGCTCGCCGCCATCATGTCGACGAGGTCGACAGTCAGCCCGGTGCCGTGCTCGATGCAGTCGATGCCAGAGCCGATCAGGTCGGCCATGCCCGCCTCGCCGAAGACGTGTGCGGTGACCCGCGCGCCCTCCGCATGCGCCGCCTTCATCGCCGCGTCGAGCGCCTCGCGTGGCCAGAGCGGTGCCAGGTCGCCGACGCCCCGGTCGATCCAGTCGCCGACCAGCTTGACCCAGCCGTCGCCGCGGCGCGCCTCCTGGACGACGTACGCCGTGAGTTCGCCGGGCTCGATCTCGTGCGCGTAGTTGCGGATGTAGCGCATCGGCCGGGCGATGTGCTTGCCGGCCCGGATGATCCGGGGCAGGTCCTCGCGGTCGTCGATCCAGTGCGTGTCGACGGGAGCGCCGCAGTCACGAAGGAGCAGGGCGCCCGCATCCCGGTCGGTCAACGCCTGCTTCTCAGCCACGTCGTCCGGCACACCGCCCCGCGAGTCGAGGCCGACATGGCAGTGGGCGTCGACGAGCCCGGGGATGATCCAGCCTTCGGCCACCGTGGTCGCTTCGGACGGGGCGTCATAGGTGATCCGCCCGTCGACGACGTACACGTCTCGCCGGTCCCCGTCGGGCAGCACGGTCCCTCGTACGCGCAGAGCCTCAGTCATGCCACGTCACGCTACCGGCGGACTCGCCAGCGAACCGCCCGGCCCGTTTGGCACGGGGCGCCCCCGTTCCACTAGGTATGGGACGGGGCGCCCCCGTTCCAGAAAACATGTGGAACAGAGTCACCCAGTACGGCGGTCAGCGGCCCTTGTCCATCAGGTCGCGCAGCTCCGGTGGCAGCTCGAAGTCGGCCGGCAGGTCCGCCTCCTCGCCACCGACGCCGAAGCCAGCGGCCGGGTTGGCGGCCCGCTCGTTCTTCGCTGCCGCTTCCTGGGCCCGCTTCGCCGGGTTGCCCGAACCGCGCTTCCCCTTGCCCTTCTTGGCCGCCTGCTTGCCCTTCGACCGCTTTCCCGGGCCGGGCATCCCCGGCATGCCTGGCATCCCCGGCATGCCGCCGCCCTTGGCCATCGACTGCATCATCTTGCGGGCCTCGAAGAACCGGTCGACCAGACTGTTGACCTCGCTGACCGCGACACCGGAGCCGCGGGCGATCCGGGACCGGCGGGAGCCGTCGATCAGCTTGGCGTTGGCCCGCTCGCCCGGTGTCATCGACTGGATGATCGCGGCGATCCGGTCGATGTCGCGCTCGTCGATGTTCTCGATCTGGTCGCGGATCTGGCCCATCCCCGGCAGCATCCCGAAGATCTTCGACAGCGAGCCCATCTTGCGGACGGCCTGCATCTGCTCGAGGAAGTCGTCGAGCGTGAACTCGCCGTCGCCCTTGCCGGCCAGCTTGTCGGCGGCCTTCTGCGCCTGCTCGGCGTCGAACGTCTTCTCGGCCTGCTCGATCAGCGTCAGCATGTCGCCCATGCCGAGGATTCGCGACGCCATCCGGTCGGGATGGAAGACGTCGAAGTCGGTCAGCTTCTCGCCGGACGACGCGAACATCACCTGACGTCCGGTCACCTTGGCCACCGACAGAGCGGCGCCACCGCGGGCGTCGCCATCGAGCTTGGTGAGTACGACGCCGTCGAAGCCGACCCCGTCGAGGAACGCCTGGGCGGTAGTCACGGCGTCCTGCCCGATCATCGCGTCGACGACGAACAAGATCTCGTCCGGCGAGACCGCGTCACGGATGTCGGACGCCTGCTGCATCAGCTCGGCGTCGATGCCGAGTCGGCCGGCGGTGTCGATCACCACGATGTCGTGCAGGGTGCGCTGCGCCTCCGCCACCCCGCCACGCGAGACCGCCACCGGGTCGCCGACTCCGTTGCCCGGCTCCGGTGCGTGCACCGTGACGCCGGCCTGACCGCCGACGACCTCCAGCTGGGTGACGGCGTTCGGCCGCTGCAGGTCGGCCGCGACCAGCATCGGGGTGTGGCCCTGTTCCTTCAGCCAGCGGGCCAGCTTGCCGGCCAGCGTGGTCTTGCCGGAGCCTTGGAGACCGGCCAGCATGATGACCGTGGGCGGCTTGGACGCCATCCGCAGCCGCCGCGTCTCCCCGCCGAGGATGCCGATCAGCTCCTCGTTGACGATCTTGATGACCTGCTGTGCCGGGTTCAGGGCATCGCTCACCTCGGCGCCGCGGGCCCGCTCCTTGATCGCGGCGACGAAGTCCTTGACCACGGGCAGCGCGACGTCGGCCTCGAGCAGGGCGACGCGGATCTCACGGCAGGTGCTGTCGATGTCGGCGTCGGACAGCCGGCCCTTGCCGCGCAGGGTCTTGAAGGTGGTGGCGAGCCGGTCCTGGAGGGTGACAAACACGGGTAAGGGGTCCTCGGGGCGCTGAAGGTGTGTACGGCGGACGATCCGCACCAGGGTACGTCAGGCCCCTCCGACCCCCCGCCGAGCGCACACTCCTAGTGGAAGTCGCGGGAGGTCGTACGGGCATTGATCGGCAGCCGCTCGAGCCGGTCCGCGACCAGGTTGGTCACCCCCTCGGCCCGCTCGACCCGGCCGCGGACGACGAGCGCCGACGACTCGCGGGCCACCCGGCGGTAGCGGTTCCACACCCCTTCGGAGCAGACCACGTTGACCAGCCCCGTCTCGTCCTCGAGGTTGAGGAACGTGACGCCGCCCGCCGTCGCCGGGCGCTGCCGGTGGGTGACGACACCGCCGACGCGTACCCGCCGACCCGCCTCCGCGGTCACCAGCGCCACCGCGGACAGCACCCCCCGGGCCTGGAGGTCGATCCTGACGTGCTCGATCGGGTGGCTGGTCGGCGAGATGCCGGTCGACCACAGGTCCGCCATCGTCTGCTCGGGCGGCGTGATGTCGGGCAGCACCGGCGGACGGCCGTCGCCGGAGACCGCCAGCTGGTCGATGCGCACCTGCGCCGCCCGGCCGGCCTCCCACAGCGACTGCCGCCGGGACAGCCCGAACGAGCCGAAGACGCCGGCGGTCGCCAGCGCCTCGACCTGGGCGGTGGTCATCGGGACCCGGCGCACGACGTCGGCCATGTCGGTGTAGCCGCGCCTCGCCCGCTCGTCGACGAGCCGGGTAGCAAGCTCGGTGCCGATCGAGGTGACCTGGGACAGCCCGAGCCGGACCGCGAAACCGCCGTCGCGCCGATGGGTGTCGGAGTCGAACGACGCGTCCGGGTCGTACTCCCCCACCGGCGGCTGGTCCCGATCGAGACAGCCGGGGTCGCCCACCGGCACCGGGCCGTCGACCGGCTCCAGCACCGCGTGCACCCCGGACCGCGCGAGGTCGGGCTGGCGTACGTCGACACCGTGCCGGCGGGCGTCGGCCACCAGCGACTGCGGCGAGTAGAACCCCATCGGCTGCGCCCGCAGCAGCGCCGCCAGGAACGCCGCCGGATAGTGCAGCCGCAGCCAGGTCGACACGTAGACCAGCAACGCGAAGCTGATCGAGTGGCTCTCGGCGAAACCGAAGTTCGCGAACGCCTCGATCTTCAGGTAGATCTCGTCCGCGAGGTCACCGGTGATGCCGTTGTCGGCCATCCCGGCGTACAGCTTGTCGCGCAGGGACGAGATCTTCTCGACGCCGCGCTTGGACCCCATCGCCCGGCGCAGCAGGTCGGCGTCGTCACCGCTGCAGCCGCCGACCGCCATCGCGATCTGCATCAGCTGCTCCTGGAACAGCGGCACGCCGAGGGTTCGTCGCAGCACCGGCTCGAGGGCGGGATGCAGGTAGGTCACCGGCTCCTTGCCCAGCTTGCGGCGGATGTACGGGTGCACGGCACCGCCTTGGATCGGGCCCGGCCGGATCAGCGCGACCTCGATCACCAGGTCGTAGAACGCCCGTGGCCGCAGCCGCGGCAGGGTGCCGATCTGGGCCCGGCTCTCCACCTGGAACACCCCGATCGAGTCGGCCCGGCAGAGCATGTCGTAGACGCCCGGCTCCTCCTTGGGGATGGTGTCGAGCGTCCACGTCTCGCCGAGCTGCTCGGCCACCGTGTCCATGGTGTACTGCAGCGCCGCGAGCATGCCGAGGCCGAGCAGGTCGAACTTCACCAGCCCCATCCACGCGCAGTCGTCCTTGTCCCACTGCAGCACCGTGCGGTTGTCCATCCGGGCATGCTCGATCGGGCACACCTCGCCCACCGGCCGGTCGGTGAGCACCATCCCGCCGGAGTGGATGCCGAGATGCCGCGGGAACCTCAGCAGCTGCTCGGCGAGCTGCACCACCGGCGCCGGGATGTCGTGGTCGGACGTGCTCACCACCGCACCCCATGCCTCGACCTGCTTGGACCACGCGTCCTGCTGCCCGGTGCTGTGCCCGAGCGCCTTCGCCATGTCACGCACCGCGAGCTTGGGCCGGTAGGTGATCACATTGGCGACCTGGGCGGCGTTGCGTCTGCCGTACTTCTCGTAGACGTGCTGGATCACCTCCTCCCGCCGGTCGGAGTCGAAGTCGACGTCGATGTCGGGCTCCTCGTCACGGGTGGTCGACAGGAACCGCTCGAACGGCAGGTCGAAGAAGACCGGGTCGACCGCGGTGATGCCGAGCAGGTAGCAGACTACGGAGTTGGCCGCCGATCCCCTGCCTTGGCAGAGGATGCCGTGCTCCTTTGCGTACGACACGATCTCATGCACGATCAGGAAGTAGCCGGGAAAGTCCTTGGCCTCGATCACCGCCAGCTCACGCTCGACCCGCTCCTCCGCAACGGGTGCGGTGCCGGGAGGACCGTAGCGTCTCTCCGCGCCCTGCCGGACCAGCTCACGCAGCCAGCTCATCGGGGTGTGACCGTTCGGGACCTGCTGATGGGGCAGCCGTGGTTTTGCCGCCTGTAAAGGAAAAGCCAGCTGGTCTGCGAGCTCGACGGTGCGCGACACCGCCCCTGGGTAGCGGGCGAACCGGGCTGCCATCTCCGCACCAGAGCGAAGATGCGCACCACCGGACCCGGGTAGCCAGCCGTCCAGCTCGGCGAGGCTGCGCCGGGCGCGTACGGCAGCCAGTGCCGCTGCCATCCGGCGCCGCCCGGGAGTGGCGTAGTGGACGTTGTTGGTGGCGACGACCGGCAGCCCTGACCGCTGCGCCAGCACGGCCAGCGCGTCGTTGTGCGTGGTGTCGGTCGGATGCCCGTGGTCGAACAGCTCCACCACCACCTGGTCGCGCCCGAACAGCGCCACCAGCCGGTCGAGCTCACCGGCAGCCACATCGACCCCGCCGGTCGCCAGGGCCTGTCGGACTGCACCCTTGCGGCACCCGGTGAGCACTAGCAGGTCGTCGCCGGCGCTTCCCGCGATCTCCTCGAGGTCGTAGGTCGGACGGCCTTTCTCCGCTCCGCCCAGCTGGGCGTCGGTGATCGCCGCGGCCAGCCGGTGGTAGCCCTCCTTGCCTCTCGCGAGCACGAGCAGGTGGCTGCCCTCAGGGTCGGCCTCGCCGTTCTGCGGCTTGCTCAGCCCGAGGGACAGCTCCGCGCCGAACACCGTCAGCACCGGGTAGCCGTCGGCCGCATCGGCCATCCGCACGATGCCGTAGAGGCCGTCGTGGTCAGTCAGTGCCAACGCATGCAGGCCGAGTCGCTCGGCTTCCTCGACCAGCTCCTCCGGATGGCTCGCCCCGTCCAGAAAGCTGAAGTTGGAATGGCAGTGCAGTTCGGCGTAGGGGACGACCTGGCCGGATGGGCGCTGTGGCCGGTGCTCCTCGGGCGGGGAGTACGGCTGTCGCGACCGCGACCAGGCCGGGCTGTCGCCGCCGTCGGCATCGACCGGTGGGCCGCCTGGCCGACTGCGGTCGGACAGCCTGCGCTCGAGCTCGGACCA
>JBOHDE010000226.1:0-6257 GCA_050699035.1 Nocardioidaceae bacterium
GCGCAAGAAAAACCGCCGACCCGGTGAGGGCGTAACCTAGGACCTGCGGAGCCAACGAAGGCTTCCCGAAGCGAGGGAGCACCATGGCCGATAAGTCGCCTCGACAGCACATGTCCAAGAAGGCAGGCAAGTCCCTCAAGGAGAAGCGGGCCGAGAAGCACGCGAAGGCGGAAGCCAAGAGCAAGGTCGAGATCGTTCCCCCCGCCAAAAAACGCTGACCTGGCATCGGTCAGATGCCATCCCCGACGAAGCGGGTCGGCGGCCTGCCGCTCGGCCTTGCCCTCCTCCACGCAGACCTGGTCGCCGCCCGGTCGGCACTCAAGTCCGAGCGCTGCGGCCCGCAGGTCCCGAGCCGTGCCCGCGCCGCCGCCGAGGTGCTCGCCTGCCTCGAGGCGTACGAGGCCGTCCTGACCGCGGAGGGCCTGCCGGTCCCGCCCGCGATCCGCGACGAGCTCCGACTGCGCCGGTCGTTGCCGTAGGGCACGCGGTCAGGACCGCGTGCCGAGCATCTCGGCCACGAGGAACGCCAGCTCCAGCGACTGCGCTCGGTTGAGGCGCGGGTCGCAGACCGTCTCGTAGCGGTGCGCGAGGTCGGCCTCGGCCAGCGCCTCGCCGCCACCGACACACTCGGTCACGTCGTCGCCGGTGAGCTCGACATGCACGCCGCCCGGCCAGGTGCCGAGACCGCGGTGCACCTCGAAGAAGCCCTGCACCTCGTCGATCACGTCGTCGAAGCGCCGGGTCTTGTAGCCCGTCGACGTCTCCCACGTGTTGCCGTGCATCGGGTCGCACACCCAGGCCGCCTGCACGCCCTGGGCGGTGACCTTCTCGATCAGCTCGGGAAGCAGGTCGCGGACCTTGCCCGCGCCCATCCTGGTGATCAACGTCAGCCGCCCGGGCTCGCGCTCCGGGTCGAGCCGCTCGGCCAGCTCGATCACCTGCTCGGGCGTGGTGGTGGGACCGAGCTTGACCCCGATCGGGTTGCGCACCTTGCTCAGCATCTCGACATGGGCACCGTCGATCTGGCGGGTCCGCTCGCCGACCCAGAGGAAGTGGCCCGAGGTGTTGTATGGGGACCCGGTGCGTGAGTCGATCCGGGTCATCGCGTGCTCGTACTCGAGGAGCAGGGCCTCGTGGCTGGAGTGGAAGTCGACCGTGTGGAACTCGCTCGGGTCGGCGCCGCAGGCCACCATGAACGCCAGCGCGCGGTCGATCTCCGCGGCCAGCGCCTCGTACCGTTGGCCGACCGGGCTGGACCGCACGAAGTCGGTGTTCCAGGAGTGCATCTGGTGCAGGTCGGCGTACCCACCGGTGACGAACGCCCGGCACAGGTTGAGCGTCGCCGCGGACGCGCTGTAGACGCGCAGCAACCGCTGCGGGTCCGGCCGGCGGGACTCGAGAGTGAACGCGAACCCGTTGACCGCGTCGCCGCGGTACGCCGGGAGGGACACGCCGTCGCGGGTCTCGACGTCGTTGGACCTCGGCTTGGCGTACTGCCCGGCGATCCGCCCGAGCTTGACCACGGGCACGGACGCGGCGTACGTGAGGACGACGGCCATCTGCAGCTGCACGCGCAGCTTGTTGCGCACGTTGTCGGCCGTCGCGCCGGCCAGCGTCTCGGCGCAGTCGCCGCCCTGCAACAGGAACGCCTCGCCCTGCGCGACGGCGGCCAGTCGGGTCTTGAGCTCGTCGCACTCACCGGCAAACACCAGCGGCGGCATCGCCCGCAGCTGCTCGACCGCATCGTCGACGGCTGCCCTGTCGGGCCAGGTCGGCTGTTGGGCCGCCGACATCGCGCGCAGCGTCGACAGGTCGGGGAAGCTCACGGCACCAGGGTACGGGGCGTACTCCGTCGCCCAGAGGTCGGTCACCGCAGTCATCTCGCGTCCTCACTTCCTTCGTACCCATGAAAAAAGCCCCGGCGATGGCCGGGGCTTGGATGTGCTGGTTGGCTGTCGACGCGTCAGACCGCCGACCCAGGAGCCCCGGGGCGGTAGTAGGCAAAAAAGAAACCGCGTGTCATCCGCACGAGCAGCAGAGTACGCCCAGCGGGATGCTCGGCGGAGGCGTTGTCCACCCTCTGGACCGGCGAGGTTGTCAGGCAGAACGTGCGCCGGAGCGCACGAACTGTCTGACAGCGGCTCAGCCGAAGAAGACCTCGGCCTCGGCGTACAGATCGGGACGCACGGTCTTGAGGACGCCGGTGCCCTCGATCAGCGGCACCCGCACGATCTCGGTATTGCGCAGCGCGACCATGGTGCCGAAGTCGCCGTCGCGCACCGCCGCGATGGCGTGCAGCCCGAACCTGGTCGCGAGCCAGCGGTCGAACGCCGTTGGCGTGCCGCCCCGCTGGGTGTGCCCGAGGACGACGGCGCGCGCCTCCTTGCCGGTGCGCTTCTCGATCTCGGCGGCGAGTTGGTCGCCGATGCCGCCGAGGCGGACATGCCCGAACGAGTCGAGCTCGCCGGTCTGCGTCGCCATCGTGCCTTCGGCGGGTACGGAGCCCTCGGCCACCACGATGATCGGCGAGTAGTTCGTCCGGAAGCGGCTCTCGACGTGCTCACAGACCTTCTCGACGTCGAACGGCTGCTCCGGGATCAGCACGATGTTGGCGCCGCCGGCGAGACCAGCGTGCAACGCGATCCACCCGGCGTGCCGCCCCATCACCTCGACCACCACGACCCGGTGGTGGGACTCGGCCGTCGTGTGGAGCCGGTCGATCGCCTCGGTCGCGATGTTGACCGCGGTGTCGAAGCCGAACGTGAAGTCGGTGCCGGACAGGTCGTTGTCGATGGTCTTGGGGACGCCGACCACCTTCACGCCGAGCTCGGCGAGCTTGGTCGCCACGCCGAGGGTGTCCTCACCCCCGATGGCGATCAGCGCGTCGACGCCGTTCGCGGCGAGGTTGTCCTTGATCTGCTCGACGCCGCCCTCGACCTTGAACGGGTTGGTACGCGACGAGCCGAGGATGGTCCCGCCGCGCGGCAGGATGCCCCGTACCTCGGGGACGCCGAGCTCCATCGTGTCGTTCTCCAGCGGACCCCGCCAGCCGTCGCGGAACCCGACGAACTCGAAGCCGTACTCCGCGACACCCCGGCGGACGACCGCTCGGATCACCGCGTTGAGACCGGGGCAGTCGCCGCCTCCGGTGAGCACTCCGACGCGCATGGTTGCGATCCTTCCTCAGCGAGCTCCTGGATGCCGACGACCACCTTGTCAGACGGCGCGCTCCATGACGACGTACGTCTTGCCCTGTGTCGGCACGTCGAGGGTGTCCACCTGAGCGAAGCCGAGGCCGTCGAGCAGCCGGATGCTGCGGGCGTTCCAGTTCTGTACGACGGCACGCAGTCGCCGGGCGCTGGTGTGGTCTCGCCCGTGGGCGAGCACCGCCTCGCTGAACTCCCGGCCGCGGCCCCGGCCGGTCAGGTCCGGACGCATCCCCACCCCGACGTCGAGGACCCCAGACCGTTCGTCCAGCCCGGGCACGCGGGCCTCGACACCGAAGCAGGCGAACCCGACCAACGCGTCCTCGTCGTCGACCACGGCCCAGTAGCCCTCGGCCGGATCGAGCGGTCCCGACTGGTCGTAGATCGCCCACGGGCCTGGGTAGCGCCACAGCGCGATCTGCTGGCCGTGGTCGGCGGTCAGTGGTCGGACGTGGTACGGCATAGGCCCGAGCCTAGGGCGACACACCCTGGGTGCCCTCGGCTAGGTTCGCCGTCATGACTTTCTCGATCGTCGCAAGGTCGGCCGACGGCGCGCAGTGGGGTGTCGCCGTCGCGTCGAAGTTCCTGGCCGTCGGTTCCGCCGTCCCCGCGGCCCGCGCCGGGCTCGGTGCGCTGGCGACGCAGTCGCATGCCAACACCTCCTACAAGCCACGCGGACTCGCTCTGTTGGCCGACGGGCACGACGCCGAGGAGACCCTGCGCCGCCTGCTCGCCGAGGACAAGGGACGCGAGCACCGCCAAGTGGGGATCGTCGACGTCGACGGCAAGGCAGCAACCTTCACCGGCGAGGACTGCTACGACTGGGCCGGCGGCGTGACCGGTGACGGCGTCGCCGTCCAGGGCAACATCTTGACCGGGCCGGAGGTCGTGCACGCGATGCAGACCGCGTGGGAGGCCAGCGAGACGTCCGCCCCGCTGGCCCGCCGGCTGCTGACCGCCCTGCTCGCCGGTGACGCCGTCGGCGGTGACTCGCGCGGACGGCAGTCGGCGGCGCTGTTGGTGGTCCAGGAGGCCGGTGGGTACGCCGGGTTCGACGACGTGCTGGTCGATCTCCGGGTCGACGACCATCCCGATCCGTGTGACGAGCTGGCTCGGCTGCTCGACGTGCACGGGCTGTACTACGACCAGCCGAAGCCCGAGGACCGAGTCCCCCTCGACGACGAGCTCCGCGCCGAGGTCGACGAGCTGGCCCGCCGGCTCGGCAAGACCGACTTCGATGCCTGGGTGGCAGCGGAGAACTTCGAGAACCGGGCCTGGCCGGATGCGGTCGACCGGAAGGTGCTGACGATCCTGCGGGACCAGGCCGCCCAGGACTGACGCCCACGACGACGCCGACATTCGCGCAACCTCGGCGCGAAGTAGATCTCTCGCGGGGCGGGTCAGTCTTCGTCGTCGAGGCCCTGCTCGATGGCGTAGCGGACCAGCTCCACCCGGTTGTGCAGCTGCAGCTTGCGCAACGTGTTCTGGACGTGGTTCTGGACGGTGCGGTGGGACAGGAACAGCCGCTCGGCGATCTGCTTGTACGACATGCCCTTCGCGACCAGCCGGAGCACCTCCGTCTCCCGGTCGGTCAGACGCGGGACGTCCGGCTCGTCGGCGGGCGGCGCGTCGGACAGCCGCCGGTACTCCCCCAGCACCAGCCCGGCCAGCCCCGGCGTGAACACCGCGTCGCCCTGGGACACCCGCGTCACCGCGTCGATCAGGTCCTCACGCGATGCCGACTTGACCAGATAGCCGGTGGCTCCGGCCTTGCAGGCATCGAGTACGTCACGGTGCTCGCCGGAGGCGGACAGCACCAGCACCCGCATCGACGGGTCGGCCGCGAGCAGCGTCCGGGTCACCTCGACGCCGTTGGGCTCGGGGATCTGCAGGTCGACGACGGCCACCTGCGGCCGCGTCGCCTTGCCGCGCGCGATCGCCTCCTCGCCGGTGCCGGCCGTCGCGACCACCTCGAAGCCGGCCTCGTCCAGGTCACGCGCCACGCCCTCACGCCACATCGGGTGGTCGTCGACCACCATGACCGAGATCGTCGCGGCGTTGTTCACCCGGACACCCTACGAGGTATCCGCAGCTCCCAGTCGACTCCCATCCCCGGCGCCGTGGTCAACCCGACGTCACCGCCGAGGCCTCGGACCCGGCCCAGGATCGACTTGCTGACCCCCATCCGGCCTTCGGCGTCGGCGGCGTCGAGACGGCCGTCAGGGATCCCCGAACCGTCGTCGCGCACGCTCACCACCACCTGGTCGCCGTCCTCCTCGAGCAGCAGCCACGACCGGGCCGCCGGACCGGCGTGCAGGGTCGTGTTGTCGAGCGCCGAGCGACAGGCCGCGGTGACCTGGTGACCGACGTGCGCCGACACCCACACCGGCTTGCCCGGCGTCGACACGGTGACCCGGGCGCTGCCCAACGCGTCGAGCAGGCTCGACAGGTCGATGTCGGACTCACCGTCGACCGACGGCCCGAGGGCGGGCTCGGGCGGACGCTGGACCAGCTGGCGCAGCGCCACCTCCTGCTCGCCGGCCAGCTGGCCGAGCTCGGCGGCCGGACCGCCGATCTCCTGGCCGCGCCGCTGCACCAGGGCCAGCACCTGCAGCACACCGTCGTGGATGTCGCGGGCGATCCGTTCGCGTTCCTCGGCGGCCGCCGCGAGCCGCTCGGCCTGGCTGCGCGCCTGCGCGGCGTCCATCAGCAGCCCAACGCAGTAGCCGACCACCCCGGTCGCCAGGAACAGCAGGAAGATGTTGCCGATCGCGGTGGTGTCGACCTCGTTGCGGATCGCCAGGTCGAAGACCGAGAAGATGGCCGCCGCCAGCAGGCCACCGGCCCAGCGCCAGTGCAGCGACCAGGCCAGCAGGGACGCCGCCACCCAGAACGTCGGGATCGTCGCGTCGGACGCGTCCAGTTGCTCGGCCGACTGGATCACCGGCGTCGACACCAGGGCCAGGATCGCCACCAGCAGATCGGCGACCAGCCAGCCGACGTTGCGACGGTGCGGAGCGTCGTAGGCCCAGGTCACCACGAGGGTCCACA
>JBOHDE010000227.1:0-6102 GCA_050699035.1 Nocardioidaceae bacterium
ACCACGGTCCTCGCGCCGGCGCCGGTCCGGGCGGGTACCGACGACCCGGCCGGCACGGACGACGACCCGCAGGCGGTGGCGTTGCTCAGCCGCGCGGCGATGGCCCTGCACCGCACCTCGTACACCGGCACCCGGGTGGTGTCCACCTGGGGTGGCGACTACTCCGCCACCGTGCTCGTCGACGTCAAGCACGTCGCCGGCCAGGGCACGCTGCTGTCGATGCGCGGCGGCGGCGTCGACGAGGACACCGCGGCGTTCCTCGCCGCCGGCGACGGCGACAGCCCGCAACGGCCCGAGTTCGGGGTGGACTCGCTCGCCCTGCTCACCCGGTCGTACGACGTGTGGACCGCCGAGCGCGGACAGGTCGCCGGCCGTGCAGCCCGGGTGATCGCGATCGGTCGCGACGGCTCGGTCGTCGCCCGGATCTGGGTCGACGAGGTCAGCGGGCTGCCGCTGCGCCGGGAGGTCTTCGATGCTGGCGGCCGGCTCGCTGTCGAGAGTGCCTTCATCGACCTGACCGTCGACGACGAGTCGTTCATCTCCCACCTGCCGCCGAGTCGACCTGACGAGGAGGCCAAGCAGGTGGGCCGCGACCAGCTGCCCGAGCTCCAGTCCCGTGGCTACGCCTGCCCCAGCACGGTCGGCACGCTGCAGCTGGTCGACATCGAGCGGGTCGCCTCGTCCAAGGCGCTGCACATGTCGTACTCCGACGGCCTGTCCCGGGTCTCGGTGTTCGAGCAGCGCGGCTCCCTCGACGCGGCCGCGGTCGAAGGCTTCGAGCGCACCGAGATCCGCGGCGCCGAGGTGTACGTCCGCGAGGGCATGCCCAGCTACGCCGTGTGGGAGAGCCACGGCACCGTCTACACCGTGGTCAGCGACGCACCGCTGGACACGATCGGCGCGGTCGTCCGGTCGTACCCGCACGAGGCCGACCCGCAGCCCGGCTTCTGGGGCCGCGTCGGCGGAGGCTTCGCCCGGATGGGTGCCTGGGTGACCCCGGTCCTGTGATCGGCACGGCGTGAGAGACTTTCTGCACTTCTCATGAGCGATCACGACACCTCGCCGCAGGTCGGTGCCCCACACCCGCCGTACCCGCACGTGGACCGCCAGACCCCGCCCTGGCAGCCGCGCCGGCGTCCGCCCCGGGACCCCCACCGCGCCCTGCTGCCGCTGGTCGCCATCGTCAGCCTGGTCGTCGGCCTGGTCGGCGGCATCCTCGGGGCGCTGTCGGTGGCCAACCAGGACGACGAGCCGACCGTGACCTCGGCAGGTCCGTCGACGGCGGCGGGCCGGCCGGTGCCGCCGCCGCTGAAGGAGGAGGGCAACGTCGTCCAGGTCGCCGACGCGACGCTCCCGAGCGTGGTGCAGATCAGGGTCTCCGGTGGTGAGGGCGAGGCGTCGGGCTCGGGGTTCGTGTTCGATGACCGTGACCACGTCATCACCAACAACCATGTGATCGCGGGCGCTGCCGACGGCGGCGAGATCACCGTGATGTTCGACGACGAGGAGAGTGTCGAGGCCTCGGTGGTCGGTCGCAGCCCGGCGTACGACATCGCGGTGCTCGAGCTCAAGGAAGGCTCGGGCGCCCGCCCGGCCGCGATCGCCGACATCAGCGGGCTGCGCGTCGGTGAGACGGTGGTCGCCATCGGTGCCCCGCTCGGCCTGTCGAGCACGGTGACGTCGGGGATCGTCAGTGCGCTCGACCGGCCGGTCACGGTAGGCGGCGAGGGGGAGAACTCCTACCTGAACGCGATCCAGACCGACGCCGCCATTAACCCCGGCAACTCCGGTGGCCCGCTGGTCAACATGCGGGGTCAGGTGATCGGGGTCAACTCCGCGATCGCCAGCCTCGGCGGGCTCGGTGGCCAGGGCGGCAGCATCGGGGTCGGCTTCGCGATCCCGGTCGACCAGGTGCTCCGCACCGCCGACGAGATCCTCAAGGACGGCGAGGCGTCCTTCCCGATCATCGGCGCCGGGGTCGACGTCCAGTCGACGCTGGACGGCGCCGAGGTGACCAGCGTGGTCGACGGCGGCCCGGCCGCCGAGGCCGGTCTCCGCAACGGCGACCGGGTCACCCACATCGGCGACCAGCGGGTCCAGGACGGCATCGAGCTGATCGTGGCCATCCGCAGCCACGTGCCCGGCGAGACGGTCGAGATCCGCTACCGGCGGGGCGACAAGGAGAAGAAGGTCACCATCACCCTGGGCGCCCGGGTCGGCTGAGCCTCAGGTCGCCTCGAAGTCGTACGGCGGCCGTTCGCCGGCGTTCAACGGCCGGTGCCCGGGGCGGCGTGGCTCGTCGTCATCGTCGTCATCCTCGATCACCTTGCGGACCATCTCCCGCGGGTCGAGGTCACGCAGGTCGGAGCCGAGCTCGTCGCCGATCTCACGGCGGGCGTTGTCGATCAACTGGCGGGCGGTGCGGACGAACTTGCCGGCCTGCCGGGCGACCTCGGGGATCCGGTCGGGGCCGAACACGAAGATCGCCACGATCATGATCATCACGATCTCGGGGAGGCCGACGTCGAACACCGGTCACCCCCTGTCAGCGACCGGCCGGCGTCAGACCCAGCTGCATCCCGGCCAGCCCCCGACCCTTGCTGGTCAGCTGGTGGGCGAGCGCGCGCAGGGACTCGCCGGCGGCCGACGGGCCATCCTGGAGCACCAGCGGGCGGCCGGTGTCCCCGCCTTCGCGCAGCCGCTCGTCGAGCGGCACCTGAGCGAGCAGGGGTACGTCGTAGCCGAGCCGCTGGGTGAGGGTGTCGGCGACCTGCTGGCCCCCGCCGGTGCCGAAGATGTCGATCCGGTGCTCGGGTCCGCAGTGCGGGCAGGGCAAGAAGGACATGTTCTCGACGATGCCGGCGACCCGCTGGTGCATCATCTGCGCCATCGTGCCGGCCCGCTCGGCGACCTCGGCGGCGGCTTGCTGCGGCGTCGTGACGACAATGACCTCGGCGTTGACCAGATGCTGGCCGACCGAGATCGCGATGTCGCCGGTGCCCGGTGGAAGGTCCAGCAGCAAGATGTCGAGGTCGCCCCAGTAGACGTCGCTCAGCATCTGCACGAGGGCGCGGTCCAGCATCGGTCCGCGCCAAGCCACGACCTGCTCGCGGCGCGGCTTCAGCATGCCCACGCTGATCACCTGGATGCCGAGGGTCGGCACCGGCATGATCATGTCCTCGACCTGGGTCGGCCGGATGTCGGCCACGCCGAGCATGGCCGGCACCGAGTGGCCGTACACGTCGGCGTCGATGATGCCGACCTTGAGCCCCAGCTCGGCCATCACGACCGCCAGGTTGACCGTGACCGACGACTTGCCGACACCGCCCTTGCCGGAGGCGACCGCGAAGATCTTGGTCAGTGAGTCGGGCTTCGCGAACGGGATCTCCTTGGCCGTCTGGCCCCCGCGCAGTGACTGCTGCAGCCCTTGACGCTGCTCGGGCGACATCACGCCCAGCTCGACCGCGACACCGCTCACCCCGTCGATCGCGCTGACCGCCTCGGTCACCTCACGGGTGATGGTGTCTTTGAGTGGGCAGCCGGCAACGGTCAGCAGGACGTGGACGGTCACCGCGCCGTCGGCGGCGATCTCGACGTCCTTCACCATGCCCAGCTCGGTGATGGGACGTTTGATCTCGGGGTCGTTGACCTTCGCCAGTGCGGCCTGGACCTGGTCGGTCGTGGGGCGGGTGCTCATGGCTCCAGGCTACGTCGCCCGGCGTCGTCCCCCTCATCGGGAGCGGCGGCCGCTCGCTCGTCGAGATCGGCGAGCAGTGACCGGAGCTCGCTGCGCAGGTAGTCGCGGGTGGCGACCTCGCCCATCGCGAGCCGCAGTGAGGCGACCTCGCGGGCGAGGAACTCCATGTCGGCGTGCGCCCGGGCGTTCGCGTCGCGGTCCTGCTCGAGGTTGACCCGGTCCCGGCCCTCCTGGCGGTTCTGGGCCAGCAGGATCAGCGGCGCCGCGTACGACGCCTGCAGGCTGAGCATCAGGGTCAGGAAGATGAACGGGTAGTTGTCCCAGTGCGCGTCGTTCGGCAGCAGCAGGTTCCAGACCACCCAGATGATGATGAACGCGGTCATGTAGACGAGGAACCGGCCGGTGCCGAGGAACCGCGCTACCCGTTCCGAGAGCTGGCCGAACAGCTCGGGGTCGTACTGCGGCCGGGGCAGGCCGGCCCGGCGGAGGTCGCGCGGCTGGTCGAGTCTCGCCCTCCGGCTGGACCGGCGACGACGCTCCTCGTCGCGGGCTTCCTCGATCCGGTCGTCACGCGCCACGGCTGGCACCCCGGTCGCGCTCCCGCCAGTCGTCGGGCAGCAGGTGGTCGAGCACGTCATCGATCGTGACGACGCCGAGCAGTCGACCGTCCTCGTCGACGACGGGCGCGGCGACCAGGTTGTACGCGGCGATGTGCCCGGCCACGTCCTCCAGCGTGGCGTCGGCGCGCAGCCACTCGAGGTCGTTGTCGACCACCCCGGAGACCAGCGTTGACGGCGGTTCTCTCAACAGGCGTTGGAAATGCGCAATGCCGAGCAGCTTGCCGGTCGGCGTCTCGAGCGGAGCGCGTACGACGAAGACCATCGCGGCCAGGCTCGGGGTGAGCTCCGGGTCGCGTACTCGGGCCAACGCATCGGCGACGGTGGCATCAGGGGGCAGGATCACCGGCTCGGTCGTCATCAGGCCGCCGGCGGTGTGCTCCTCGTAGCTAAGCAGGCGGCGCACGTTGTCGGCCTCGTCCGGCTCCATCGTCAGCAGCAGCCGCTCGGCGGTGTCGGGCGGCAGCTCGGCGATCAGGTCGGCGGCGTCGTCGGGGTCCATCTCCTCGAGGACGTCGGCGGCCCGCTCCGTGTCGAGGTGCCCGAGGATCTCGACCTGGTCCTCCTCCGGCAGCTCCTCGAGCACATCGGCGAGGCGCTCGTCGTCGAGGGCGGCGGCAATCTCGCTGCGGCGCTTGGGGGACAGGTCGTGGATGACGGTTGCCAGGTCGGCCGGCCGCATCGAGTCGAACGCGGCCAGCATGTGCGCGGCGCCCTGCTGTTCGTCGGGCTCGGTCAGGCCCGTCACCTCGTCCCACTCGAGGACGTGGGTCTGCCCGCGACGGCCGAACCGCTTCGAGGCCTCCTGCACTGCGACCTTGCTGACCACCCAGTCGTGGGCGCGGGTCTGCTCCACCGCCAGGTCGAAGACGACCGCCTCGGCACCGGTCTCCTGCACGGTCACCGCGCGGTCGAGCATCTCGGCGAGCACCAGCGTCTCCGTCGGCCGCTGCTGGAACTTGCGCATGTTGAGGACGCCGGTGGTGATGACCTGACCGGCGTCGATGCTGGTCACCCGCGTCATCGGCAGGAACACCCGGCGCCGGCCGAACACCTCGACGACCAGGCCGAGCACCCGGGGCGGCTTCCCAGCGGTGCGCAGCGCCACCACGACGTCGCGTGCCTTGCCGACCTGGTCGCCCTGCGGGTCGAAGACCGGCAGGCTGGCCAGGCGGGCGAGGTAGACCCGGTTCGGCGTGATGCTCACGGGGCTGAGGCTACCGTTTGCGGATGCCCCGAATGCTCGAGTACGACGTCGTCGACGTGTTCACCGACCGTGCGTTCACGGGGAACCCGTTGGCGGTGGTGTACGGCGCCGAGGACCTGTCGGATGCCCAGCTGGCGGCGGTCGCCCGCGAGTTCAACCTGTCGGAGACGACCTTCCCCAGCGCGGTGGGTGAGGGCGGCTATGCGGTCCGGATCTTCACCCCGTCCGGGGAGGTCCCGTTCGCCGGCCACCCGACCCTCGGGACTGCGTGGGCGCTGCGGGCCCGTGGGGCGCTGCCGGGTGGCCATTGCGTGCAGCACTGCGGCGTGGGTGCGGTGGGGGTCGAGCTGCCGGACGGTCCGGAGGACCCGGTGGCGCTGACCGCGGCGCCGCGAGACCTGCCGGTGGAGGTGGCTGGTGCTTTCGCCGAGGCAGTGGGGTTGGCTGCCGACGACGTGGCCGGGCCGGTGTTGGCGTCAGGGTGTGGGCTGACCTTCGTGCATCTGCCCGTGCACCAGGAGGCGCTCGCGCGGGCTCGTCCGGCCGGCGAGGTCCCGGCGGTCGCCGGTGTCGCCGACCCG
>JBOHDE010000228.1:0-6014 GCA_050699035.1 Nocardioidaceae bacterium
ACGGCCGCCCGGGCCGGTGCTCCTCAGGTGGTGGTGCCCCAGGCGGGAGGGGACCAGCCGTACTGGGCGGGCCGGGTGGCCGACCTGGGGATCGGTGCAGCACACGACGGCCCGGCTCCGACCGCCGAGTCCCTGTCCGTCGTGCTCATGACGGCCCTGACCTCTGAGACCCGCGTACGGTCGACCGCCGTGGCCGGCACGATCCGCACCGACGGCGCAGCGGTGGCCGCGAAGCTGCTGCTCGATCGGAGCTGGTGACATGAACCACCTGGCTACCAGCGCGTTCGACCTTCCCGACCACCTCACCCCCAAGGCCGACCCGACGCTGATCGCGGGCGACGAGCAGCACTTCGCCGCCATCACGGAGTGCCTCGAGCAGTCGATCGCCGACCTTTCCGACCGGCTCGATGCCGAGCGCAAGGCGCCCGGCGGCATCGGCCAGCAGGCGATGGATCGCGACCTGGAGATCCACCGGCTGACCGCTCGCCTGCGCACCCTGCGTCGCTTCGGCTTGGACCTGTGCCTCGGACACATCGTCAGCGCGGACAACTCCGAGCCCGTGTACGTCGGACGGCTGAGCCTCACCGACAGCGCGGGTCGTCGGCTGCTGCTCGACTGGCGCTCCCCCGCAGCTGAACCGTTCTTCGGAGCGACGCACGCGAACCCGATGGGTCTGGCCAGCCGCCGCAGGTATCGCTGGACCCGCGGCCGGGTCAGCGACTACTGGGACGAGGTGTTCACCCCAGACGGGCTTGCCAACGACGCCGCGCACGTCGCCCTTGATGACCAGTCCGCCTTCATCGCCAGCCTGGGCGGCAGTCGGTCGCCGCGGATGCGCGACGTGCTCGGCACCATCCAGGCCGACCAGGACGCGATCATCCGAGCGGGGTCCCGAGGCGCTCTCGTGGTCGACGGCGGTCCGGGTACGGGGAAGACCGTCGTGGCCCTGCACCGGACCGCCTACCTCCTGTACTCCGACCCGCGCCTCGGTCACCGCCGGGGAGGCGTGCTGTTCGTCGGTCCGCACCAGCCCTACCTGGCCTACGTCGCCGATGTCCTTCCCAGCCTCGGTGAGGAGGGCGTGCAGACCTGCACCCTGCGAGACCTGGTCCCTGAAGGTGCGGATACGACGGTCGAGACCGACCCCGTCGTCGCCCGGCTGAAGTCGTCGGTGGAGATGGTCACGGCGATCGAGCCGGCCGTCCGGCTCTACGAGGAGCCGCCCACCAAGGGGATGCTGGTCGAGACCCCGTACGTCGACATCTGGGTCAGCACCGCCGACTGGGCGGAGGCGTTCGAGTCGCCGGACCCGGGCACGCCGCACAACGAGGCGCGCGACCAGGTCTGGGAAGAGCTGCTGACGATCCTGGCGAGCAAGGTCGAGCAGGACGACGAGGACGACGAAGGCTCGGCCGACCTCCTGCACCGGTCGATCGCGCAGAGCCGGGAGCTGGCCGACGCCTTCAACCGGGCTTGGCCGCTGCTCGAGCCGACCGACCTCGTCGGCGACCTCTGGGAGGTGCCCGCCTACCTGCGGATGTGCGCTCCCTGGCTTACCCCCGATGAGGTTCGCCTGCTGCAGCGCGCGGATCCCCAGGCCTGGACGGTGTCCGACCTGCCGCTCCTGGACGCCGCCCGGCAGCGGCTCGGCGACCCGGCGACATCACGACGCAGGCGTCGGCAGGAGGCCACCGTCGCGGCTGAACGCGAACACATGGACAGGGTCGTCGACGACCTGATCGAGGCAGCCGACGACGAGTACGGCACCGGTCTGGTGACGATGCTTCGCGGCGAGGACTTCCACGATGCCCTGGTCGACGAGACCGCACTGCCAGCCACCGACCCGGACCTGCTCGCCGGCCCGTTCGCGCACATCGTGGTGGACGAGGCGCAGGAGCTGACCGACGCCGAGTGGCAGATGTTGCTGCTCCGCTGCCCGTCCCGGAGCTTCACCATCGTCGGGGACCGGGCCCAGGCCAGGCACGGGTTCGCGGAGTCGTGGCAGGAACGGCTCGAGCGGATCGGGCTAGACCAGGTCAACCTGGCCTCCCTGAGCATCAACTACCGGACGCCGGAAGAGGTGATGGCCGAAGCCGAGCCGGTCATCCGGGCCGTGCTCCCGGACGCCAACGTGCCGACCTCCATCCGCAGCAGCGACGTCCCCGTCGTACACGGAGCTGCTTCGGCTCTGGGTTCGATCCTCGACGCCTGGCTCGCCGCACACGCCGACGGAGTCGCCTGCGTCATCGGCGACCCGACGTTCGACGCCACGTCGCGCGTCCGGTCGCTGACCCCGGAACTGTGCAAGGGGCTCGAGTTCGACCTGGTCGTCCTCGTCGACCCGGAAGCGTTCGGCAACGCCATCGAAGCAGCGGTCGACCGCTATGTCGCGATGACCCGAGCGACCCAGCAACTCGTCATCCTCACGCCATGACCATCGCTGAACTTTCTTCCGTGATGTTGTCGAGACGACCGGGTCGGCTCCGACCATCTCGAGACGGCGCCGGACCGCGGCGCCGAGGTAGCGAAGGAGAGTCGCCATGAGCAAGATCGTGCTGGATGTATCGATGTCCCTGGACGGGTTCTCGGCCGGACCGAACGTCCGGCCGGACGAGCCGATGGGGGACGACGGCGAACGGCTGCACGACTGGGTTGCCGGGAAGGGGCCGAACGGCGAGGTCGACACCGGCGCCCGCCAGGAGCTGGACGCGATGGTAGGAGCCACCATCATCGGACGGCACACCTTCGACCTCGGCCTACGCCCGTGGGGCGGCACGCCGTGGCCGGGCGTGCCGAGCTTCGTGGTCACCCACCGGACCAGGGAGGACCTGCTCGGCGACAACGGCGGGACGTTCTCCTTCGACGGGCTGGAGTCCGCCGCCCGGCGCGCCAAAGAAGCCGCCGGCGACAAGGACGTCGTGGTGCTGGGTGCAGACGTCGCCCGAAACCTGCTCAGGGCAGGCCTGCTCGACGAGGTGTGGATCCACCTCGTCCCCCGGCTGATGGGGGACGGCACGCGGCTGTTCGACGGGGACCAGGTCGAGCTGATCCCGGAGGGACAGCCCGTCGCAGGCGCCGTTACCCACCTGCGCTACCGCGTCGCGAAGCCCTAGCCGCCGGACCCACGCAGCGCCGCGGCAAAGGCGCGGAGCACGTCGACCTCGGCCCGGCTGACGACGACCGTCGTCACGTCGCCGTCGACGTGGACCAAGACGTTGTCGTCCCCGTCGTACACGTCCCAGCGCCGGCCGCCGACGGTCAGCGTGTCCACCCGCTGCTGGTCCTCGAATCGGTCACGGATCTCGTCGTCGAGCCTGCCGTTGGTCTGCTCCAGGCCGACGTATTCGTCGTCAGGGTTGAGAAAACCGAGATGCCACGCAAGAGCGTCACCGTCGTGGTCGGCGTCGACACTGGTCGCTCGCCAGCCATCGGGCAGCCTTTCGGGAGCGAGGACGTCGTAGCCGGCGACGTCTCGCGCGCCGGCCAGCTCGCTCGTGTAGTCCACCTGCGTGACCGGCGTTTCCTGGTCGGTCTCGGTGAGCTGTGAGCAGCCGTAGATGACCAGGACGAGCAGCACGATCAGTGCCATGCTGCGCAGCAGGTCCCCGTAGCTCTGCTCCAGGAAGGGCGTCCGCCGCCTTGGCTGGTCCCCGTCGGCGGGCGACGGCGTCTGCGGGCTCACCAGCCCATTGTCGAACCCGCAACGAACCGGCCGGCACCCGGGGCTGAGTCACGCTCGCTTCAGGCCGGGTAGCAGCTCACCTCGGTCGCCTTGACGGCCACCCAGACCGGGGCGCCCGGCGTCAGGTCGAGCTCGGCCACCGCAGCGGTGGTCACATCGGCGAGGACCGGCGGTGGACCGTCGACCTGCACCCGTACGGTGTCGGCGTGCTGCTCCAGCCCGACGACTCGACCGTGCCACACGTTGCGGGCAGAACCGTCCGGACGGCTTCGGTGCAGCGCTACCGCGGTCGGCGTGAACGCGACGAAGGCGGGTCCGTCGACGGTGTCGCGGGTGACGAACGACCCGCCGCCCTCCAGCACGACGGCATGTCCTTTTGCCTTGCCACGCAGCAAGTTCAGCCCGACCAGGCGAGCGACGTAGTCGGTGCGTGGCGACCTGGCCACCTCACTCGGAGCACCACTCTGCACCGCCTGTCCATCCTCGACCACGACGATCCGGTCTGCCAACACCATCGCGTCGAGCGGGTCATGGGTGACCAGCACCGTGCAGCCGGCGAAGTCAGCCAGGTGATGGCCCAGCTCGGCTCGCACCTCTACCCGGGTGCCCGCGTCGAGCGCCGCCAGCGGCTCGTCGAGCAGCAGCAGGTCCGGCTCGACTACCAGTGCCCTGGCCAGCGCGACCCGCTGCGCCTGGCCCCCGGACAAGGCTCCGGGTCTCGACCGCGCGTACGCATCGAGGCCGACTCTTTCCAACCAGGCATCGGCCCTCGCGTGTGCCGTACGGCGGGCAACTCCGCGCGCTCGCAGTCCGAACGCGACGTTGTCCCGGGCGGTCAGGTGCGGGAACAGCAGGTAGTCCTGGAACACCATCCCCACACCTCGACGCTCGGCCGGCACGCGCAACCGTCCGGCGGTGTCCTCGAGCCGTCGGTCCCCGACCACGACGACACCGTCGGTCAGCGGCACCAGGCCGGCCAGCGCCTGCAGCGCAGTCGACTTGCCGGCGCCGTTGGGACCGAGCAGCGCGACCACCTGGTGTGGTGCGACCGCGACGTCCAGGTCGAGGTCGAACCCGCCGCGGCGTACCCGCATCCGAGCGGTCAGGCCGCCCGTCACGTCAACCCGCCCCGGGTCCAGCGATCACGCAACGTCGCGAGCACCAGCACCGACACCACCAGCAGCAGCAGCGAGAGCACAATCGCCGTGTCCGGGTCGGACTGCAGCCGGAGGTAGACCTCGATCGGCATCGTCCTGGTGACGCCCGGGAAGCTGCCGGCAAAGGTGATCGTGGCCCCAAACTCCCCTAGTGCGCGGGCAAAACAGAGCACCGAGCCGGCCACCACGCCCGGTGCCGCCATCGGCAGGGTGACCCGCCAGAACACCATCCAGCGCGACGCTCCCAGGGTCGCAGCAGCCGTCTCGTACCTGGCATCGGTCGCCTGCAGCGCACCCTCCACGGCGATCACCAGGAACGGCATCGCGACGAACGCCTCGGCCAGTACCACGGCCGCCGTCGTGAACGGCAGGCTGAGACCGAACCACGCGTCGAGGTACTGGCCGACCACGCCGCGCCGGCCCAGCAGCATCAGCAGCGCCACCCCGCCCACGACCGGCGGCAGCACCAGCGGCACCGTCACCAACGCGCGCACCAGCCGCCGGCCCGGAAAGTCGGTGCGCGCGAGCAGCCAGGCGAGGGGTACGCCGAGCAGCAGCGACAGCAGGGTCGCCAGCAGCGCGCACAGCAGCGACAGCCGGAGGGCGTCGAGAACCTGTGCGCTCGTCAGCAGACCTGGCAGCCGGCGCCACGGTGCGCGCAGCGCCAGGCCAAGCAACGGCAGGACGAGAAACCCCAGGGCGAGCAGACCCGGCACCAGCAGGGGCAGTGGCGGACGGGCTCGCGCCGCGACGAGCCGATGGTCAGGGGACGTCGAAGCCGGCATCGCTCAGGATCTCCCGGCCGCGCTCGGACCGGACGAACTCCACGAAGATCGCGGCGCCGTCCGGCTCGGGCGCATCGGCGATCGGGGCGATCAGGTAGTCGTTGACCGCCTTACCCGACTCGGGAAAGTCGATCCCCTTGACCTCGCCGTTCGCCGCCTGCACATCGGTGCGGTAGACCAAGCCGGCATCGACCTCACCCAGCTCGACCTTGCTCAGCACACCCTTGACGTCCTCCTCGAGTGTGTCGGCCTCGACCTCGACCGACCCCGCCGCAAGTGCCCGCTCGGCCGCGTCGCCGCAGGGCACCTCGGCGGCGCACAGGGCCAGCTTCAGGTCGGGGTCGGCCAGGTCGTCGAGGCTGTCCACGTCAGCGGGGTTGTCGGGGGGTA
>JBOHDE010000229.1:0-5999 GCA_050699035.1 Nocardioidaceae bacterium
CGATCTGCGTGCTGTCGGACGACTGGGACGGCCCCTACGTCCAGGTGGACGGGAGGGCCGAGGTGCTGGACCTGCCGGACGCGCTGGAGCCGCTGGTCGACTACTACCGCGCAATTGCGGGCGAGCATCCGGACTGGGACGAGTACCGGGCCGCGATGCAGCGCCAGGGCAAGTGCCTGATCCGGATCAGCATCGAGCGGTGGGGTCCGGTCGCGACCGGCGGCTTCCCGCCGCGGCTGGCCGACTGACCGCAGGCCGAAGGGTCGAACGTGCCGGGTCAGCTCGTACGGGGGTCGGGCTGACCCGGCACCTGCTCTCGTCCGGCGTCCGGAAATGCCCTAGCCTCTCGGAATCAAACATTTCCGCTCACCCGGCCGAGGGGACGGGCGGGGAAGGACGCGGCAGCGTGCTCGCACAGCAACGGCAGGCCCTGATCGTCGAAGAGGTGCGGCGCCATGGTGCGGTGCGCGTCAGCGAACTGGTGGCCAAGCTCAACGTCTCGGACATGACCGTACGACGAGACCTCGAGTCCCTGGCGCGTCGTGGACTGCTCGACAAGGTGCACGGCGGCGCCACCGCCCCGAGCGACTACAGCACCGACGAGCCCGGGTTCGTCGCCAAGTCGAGCCGTGAGCAGCCGGAGAAGGACGCGATCGCCGATGCCGCGGCGGCCTTGGTGCAGCCCGGCACGGCGGTCGGACTGTCGGCGGGCACGACCACGTACGCGCTGGCCCAGCGACTGAGCAACGTCGCCGCGCTCACCGTCGTGACCAACTCGACCAGGGTCGCCGACGTTCTCCACGAGAGCAGCCGGCCGGACCGGGTAGTGATCCTGACCGGCGGGATCCGGACGCCGTCGGAGGCGCTGGTCGGACCGGTCGCGGTGAACACCCTGCGCTCGTTGCACCTCGACATTGTCTTCCTCGGCGTGCACGGCATGGACGCCCGCAGCGGCTTCACCACGCCGAATCTGCTGGAGAGTGACACCAACCGGGCGCTGCTCGAGGCCGGCCGCAACGTCGTCGTCGTCGCCGACCACACGAAGTGGAACGTCGTCGGAATCAGCACGATCGCCCAGCTCGAGGAGGCCGACGTGCTGGTCACGGACGAGGGCCTTGGCGACGACGCGCGCAGTGTGCTCGAGGAGCGCGTGGGTGAGCTGGTGGTCGCCACCTCCGAGTCGCCGTGACGCCTGAGGTGGTGATCGACTCCGGCAGCTGGGTAGCGCCGGGGCGGGTCAACCTGATCGGTGAGCACACCGACTACAACGACGGTTTCGTGCTGCCGTTGGCGATTCCGCTGCAGGCCACCGCCCGGGTCACTCGCCGCGACGACCGCACGGTGCGGGCGAGGTCGCGGCAGCGACGCGCCGAGCGCCGGGAGTTCACGGTCGACACCGAGCCCGGTGACGTGACCGGCTGGGCGAGCTACGTCGCGGGCGTCTTCTGGGCGTTCCGTCAGGCCGGGCACCAGGTCCCGGGCGCCGACATCGCCGTGAACAGCACGGTGCCGGGCGGGGCCGGCCTGTCGTCGTCGGCCGCCCTCGAGTGCGTCATCGCCCTTGCGCTGTCCGACCTGGCCGGGCTCGACCTGGCACCCGACGAGCTGGCCCGGCTCGCCCAGCGGGCGGAGAACGACTACGTCGGCATGCCGTGCGGGGTGATGGACCAGATGGCGTCGATGCGGGGTGCAGAGGGGCAGCTGGTCTTCCTCGACACTCGGTCCGGCCACACCGAGCATGTCCCGTTCGACCTCGCCGCTGCCGGGCTGGCCCTGCTGGTCGTCAACACCCGGGCGCCGCATCGGCTGGTCAAGGGCGAATACGCCGAACGCCGAGCCGACTGTGAGCTGGCGGCGACATCGCTCGGCGTACCCGCGCTGCGTGACGCCGGGCTCGGCGACCTGACGCCGGACCGGCTGTCCGACCGGCTGCTGCGCCGGGCCCGCCACGTCGTCACCGAGAACGCCCGGGTCCTGCGCGTCGTCGAGCAGCTCCGGGCCGGCACCGACCCCAGGGTGATCGGCCCCGAGCTGAACGCGTCGCACGACTCGCTGCGCGACGACTTCGAGGTGACGGTGCCGGAGCTCGACGTCGCCGTCGCGGCGGCGGTCGACGCAGGTGCGCACGGTGCGCGGATGACCGGTGGCGGCTTCGGCGGGTCGGTCATCGCGCTGGTCGACGACCACGCGGTCGAGGCGGTCGCCGTCGCGGTGGCGGCGGAGTTCGACCGGCGCGGGTTCACCGCACCCCGGCACTTCACCGCGACCGCGGCGCGCGGAGCCCATCGCCTCCCCACGCGCACCTAGCCCGGCCGCCGCATCCCGTTGAGTGTGACAAGTTGGTTGAGACACGCCGGCGTGTCGCGCCAACTCGTCACACTCAGCGGGGAGGGTGAGCGTCGCCACCTCGGCATCGCACGGGTCAGCGGCGGGCATCCGAAGGTGGCGACTCACCCCGGGGCCGTTGGGGAGGATTTCGGGCCCGCTGGCGTACAAATGATTCCCCAGCTCTTCCTCCACGACGATGTCGGCCGCACCGGCCGCCGGTGTCCGATCACGGCTCGGGTCGACGTCGAATTTTGCCCAATTGGGCAATCTTCGACCCGGTCACGCCGGATCGAGGTGGAATTTTGCCCAATTGGGCAAAATTCCACGTCAGTGCCGCACCGTCCGCCTGCCCTTCCTCCCCGGCTGACGTCACGGTCAGCGGGCTGGGCGACGGCCGAATGTCACCGAGTGCACCGGGGTCAGGTCGAGGTGGTCGATCTCGGTGAACCCGTGCCGGGCGAGCAGCTCGTCGTACGCGCTGCGCGGCAGGAGCTGGTCGCCGATCTGGGCCTCGAAGAACTGGATGCCCTGCAGGATCTGCCCAGGCACACTGGTGAGCGCGGCGTCGTCGTCGGGGAACGGGAAGTCGGAGATGCAGAACCAGCCTCCCGGCTCCAGCGAACGCCACACCCGGCGCGCCACCTCGTCGATGTCTCTGCACTCGTGCATGGTGAGGTTGTTGACGACGACGCCGAACTCGGCATCGGCATCGAGTTCTTCCAACGGAGTATGAAGAAACTCGACTCGATCCCCCAGCCCTGCCTCGTCGACCCGACGTCGAGCAAGGTCGTTCGACGCGGCGTCGCCATCGACTCCGAGCACCCGGGAGGTCGGGTAGTGCTGGGCGAGCCGGACGACACCGAGGCCGAGGCCAGAACCGAGGTCGGCGATGGTCGTGCCTTCGGCCAGCAGTGCGGCGACACCGGGGATCCGGTCGAGCGCTCCGGGCACGAGCCTGGTGTAGAACGGCTTGCCGGTGCGGGACACGGCAACGATCCAGTCCTCGCTGCAGTCCTCCCACCACATCCGTTCACCGCTCGCGAGCACCTGCTCGAACCGTCCGAAGATCTCGTGCTGGGCGAGCGTCTCGAACAGTCCACCCGCGTACGCGGGCGACGAGTCGTCGAGGAGCAGTGTCCCCATCTGCGGGGCCAGCGCCAACGCGTCATCCGAGTCACGCACGGCGATGCCGTACGCCACCGCTCCCCGGCACCACACCGCGACGTAGAAGGGGTCCAGGCCGGCGCGGGCAGCGAGCTGGTCCGGAGTCGCCGGTCCGTCGGCCAGCTGACGGATCAACCCCGACCGGATCCCGATGGCGATGGCGCGGTAGCCGGCGTACCCCGCGACATGGTTGAGCAAGATGCCGGCCTGCTGCTGCACGGTCGGAGCGGTTGGCGTCTCGATTGCTGTGGTCATGGTCCCTCCCGGTTGTCGTACCGGCGTGGGTGCCGGTCGTTTGCCAGGTTGGGTCCCGCGGCCGCCTGGGCGGAAGTACGCTCTCTGTAGCGGGGTGGTTCTGAATCTGTACTAGTCCTGCGGAGCGGGTCCGGCGTGGCGTCGTAGGTGGGGAGGCTCGATGAGTGAGTACGGACAGTTCTGCCCGATCGCCAAGGCGATGGAGATTCTCGACCAGCGTTGGACGATGCTGGTGATGCGCGAAGTGGTCAGCGGCAGCTCGCGCTTCAACGAGATCCGCAGGGGCGTGCCGAAGATGTCGCCTGCGCTGTTGTCCACCCGGCTACGGCAGTTGCAGCGGGCCGGCCTGGTGGAACGGGTCAGCGGCCGCGGACACATCGAGTACCTCCCGACGCCAGCCGGTCGCGAGCTGCGCGAGGTGCTGGAGATGGTCGGCCGGTGGGGGACGCGCTGGATCGGTGAGCTGGGCGACGTCGACCTGGATCCGCATCTGCTGATGTGGGACATGCGCCGCCGCATCGACCTCGCGGCGCTCCCGGCCGCACGGACCGTGCTTGCTTTCGACTTCGACGACCTCGACGGGTCAGACGCGCACTGGTGGATGGTGTTCGACTCGGCGTCGGCCGAGGGCACGGTCGACGTGTGCGACTTCGACCCGGGCTTCGGCGTCGACGTACAGCTGTCCGGGAGCCTGCGCGCACTCGTGGACGTCTGGCTGGGCAACCGTGCGTGGCCCGAGGTGCTGCGTCATGGTGACCTGCGAGTCGACGGCCCACGACGACTGGCCAGAGCCCTGCCGAGCTGGTTCAGGTTGTCGCTCTGGGTCGATGTGCCGCGGCCCGAGTCGGCGACGTCGGTGTCCGCCTGAGGGCACCGTCAGGACGAGCCACGGGCCAGCTCCCGCAGCACCTGCTTCATCTCGTCGTAGCGGCGGGCACCGACCTGACGGCGCCAGCGCCTCTCGGTGGTGATGATGGCCTGCGTCGCCGCCGCGGAGGCGCGCCTGCCCATGGCAGTGAGCCGGACCAGACGTACCCGCTGGTCACGCGGATCCTTCACACTCTCCGCGAACCCGCCGGCCTCGAGCCGGCCGACGAACTCGCCCGTCGCCTGTTTCGTCATCGACGCCCGGACCGCCAGGTCGGTGATCCTGATCCCGTCCGCGGGGACCATCTGCAGCAGTCGCCATTCCGCGCCGCGCAGCGACGGGAACGTGCCGAACCCTTCGACCGGGAGCTCGGCCCGCAGCCTGCGGCTGACGACCTCCAGCCAACGAAACATGTGGTCGGGCAGGTCGTCCTCGGAAAACTCCTTGCGCAAACTCATAAAGCAACCTTACTATCTTCCTGTTAGGTAGGTAACCTTACTAACAGGGGGAGGGTCAGATGAGCATGGTCACGGACAGCGGTATCTCGACCTTGGGGCCGGCGGGTCTCGACGAGGCAGAGCTAGCGGCGACGACCAGCGCTGCGCTCGGGGTGGACGTGGACCTGGTCGGCGTGACCTGCCTGCCGGTCGCCTACTCGTCGGGATCGCCGGCGACGGCCGGACTGTGGCGGGTCGACGTCCGTGCGGACACGAGTGTGTGGGTGCGCTCGTACTCGTACTTCGTCAAGCTGCTGCGCCATGTGCGCCTCTGGCCGTCGCTCGGGTTGATCCCCGAAACGGCCCGGCAGGAGTTCGTGGAGAGGTTCCCGTGGAGGTTCGAGCTGGACATGCACGACTGCGGGATCGGGGAGGTGCTCCCGGAGGGGATGCGGTTGCCCGTGCTGCATCGGGCGCATCGTGCCGACGGCGACCACATCGGCCTGTGGTGGGAGTACGTCGACCAGCGGCCGGGGCCATGGCGGCTGGCCGACTTCGCGCGCGCCGCGAGGCTGCTCGGACGGCTCGCGGCTCGCCGACGGGACGGCGCCGAGGCCAACCACCGACTGCCGGAACCATGGCGGTCGGCACCGCCTGGCACAGCGCTGCGTTACTACGTCCGCAACCGGGTGCTGGCGTCCTGCCTGCCGATGTTGCGTGACCCTCAGCTGTGGCAGCACCCCCTGCTGGCGGGTGCGCTCGCCGAGTCGGGGGACGAGCGGCTGCCGTCCGACCTGGTCGACCTGGGCGAGCGGATCCCTCGCCTGCTCGACCTGCTCGACACGCTTCCGCAGACCTTCGCCCACGGCGACGCGAGCCCGCAGAACCTGCTCATCCCGGCCGACCAGCCGGAGTCCCTGGTGGTCATCGACTGGGGATTCGGCGGC
>JBOHDE010000230.1:0-5999 GCA_050699035.1 Nocardioidaceae bacterium
TGTCGGGCTGCTGACCACCGAAGTCGGGGCCGCCTTCTGGCTGGTTAGTGTCGTTCATGGTGTCTCCTTCATCGGTCTGACCGGAGTAGTCGTCTGAGCCCGGCTCGGCCTGACTGCGATCGGCATGTGCGCCGCCGCTTGAGGTCGGTCCGGAGTCCTGGCGGCCGGGGAAGTCTTGCTCGCGGCCGGGTGCGCTATCGCTCTGGTCCGAACCTTGGCCCGAGCCAGCGCTGGTGTCGGCCTGCCCCGATTCGGTCGGCCTCGTGTCGGCTTGGTCGCCGCTCGAGGTCTGACCGGGCTCCTGGCCGGCACCACTTCCTTGGCCCCCACCTGGTGTGGTTTCGCTGGATGGTTCGTCGGCGCGAGGCTCCGCGTCAGTTCCCCCCGTCGGGTCGGCGCCTGGTCCTGCGTCGGTCCGGTCGGTCGTTCCGGTGTCGGCGGGGCTGCCCGGGGCGGTGGTACCTGCGTCCTGGGCGTCGCCGGGAGGTGCGTCGGTAGGTGCCGTGTCGCTGGTCCCGGTGTCGCTGGTCCCGGTGTCGCTGGTCCCGGTGTCGCTGGTCCCGGTGTCGGTCGGCTCGGCGTCGGTTCCGCCGGTCGGGTCGGCGCCTGGTCCGGCGTCGGTCGGCTCGGCGTCGGTTCCGCCGGTCGGGTCGGCGCCTGGTCCGGCGTCGGTCCGGTCGGTCGTGCCGGTGTCGGCGGGGCCGCCCGGGGCGGTGGTACCTGCGTCGGTGGTACCTGCATCGGTAGGCCCTGCATCGGTAGGCCCTGCATCGGTAGGCCCTGCGTCGGTTCCGCCGGTCGGGTCGGCGCCTGGTCCGGCGTCGGTCCGGTCGGTCGTGCCGGAGTCCGGACCACCGTCGCTGGGCTGGTCGCCACCGCCCGGCGCATCGCTGGGCGCTGCATCGCTGGGCGCCGTGTCGGTCGGCCCGGCGTCGCTCGGTCCGGTATCAGCGCGGTCTGCGCCGCCGGAGTCGGTCGGGGAGTCAGTGGGACCCGCCCCGCCGCCCTCGTCGGCACCTGCGCCACCAGCACCCGCGTCACCGGCACCCCCGCGACCGGCTCCCGGTTCCCGCGCCTTGCCGAAGTCGTCCTGCTTGCCATCGAGAGAGTCGAGGCCTTCCTTGGCCTTGTCTACCCCGGTGTCGATCTGGTCGGAGTACTTCCCGCCCGTCTTGTCGTCGATGGCGTCCCCGGCCTTGTCGAGCCCGTCCTCGATCTTGTCGGGGTGCTCGTCAACGGCGTCAGCGGCGCGCGACTTGAACTTGTCGAAAATTCCCATCGAAACCTCCGGTAGGGGGCCCTCCCGCGAACACCGTTCCCCGCGTATGAATCACGCAAACGACGTCGGCCCAGCTGCGCGCAGCCGGGCCGACCGGATCATCGGTGATCCATGGTGTGAGCCGCGTTAGTTGTTGCTGGAGTCTTGTCCGCCGAGGCTGTCGAGTCCGTCACGAGCCTTGTCGACACCCTGGTCGATCTTGTCGCTGTGCTCGCCACCGGTCTTCTCATCGGCGACTTCGGCGGCCTTGTCAAGCCCCGAGTCGATCTTGTCGCCGTGCTCGCCGACAGCGTCCTCGGCCTTGCCCTTGAACTTGTCCATGAAACCCATCTGATGCCTCCCGAGTTGGCCTGGGTATTTCGGTCGCGCTATTCATACCGCTTTATCCGGAACCTGCAAACCCCTGGTGCGGGGGCTGGACAGCAACGGCTGGCACACGGTGCATACCCGCTCAGCGCGGGACTAACCACCCATCTTGTCGGCGCGCCGGACGCCAGGGAGGCGTACGGCGGCGGTTCGATCAGCGGCTGGGCGTGCTCCCGCCGCCATCGATATCGTCGTTCTTGCCGTCGAGCTTCTCGAGGCCTTGCTTGGCCTTGCCGACGCCCTTGTCGATCTTCTCGGTGTACTTGCCGCCGGTCTTCTTGTCGATCGCACCCGCAGCCTTGTCGAGGCCACTCGAGATCTTGTCGCCGTGCTGGTCGACGGCCTTCTTCGCATTTCCGCGGATCTTGTCAAAGATGCCCATGGCGGCATTCTTGCGCAGACCGTGGGTACGGCAACAGTGCAACGGCGGGCAACCTGAGAAACTGTCGGCCGTGCCCGCCGTACCCCCGCCCGTCGTCGCCGTGGTCGGACCGACCGCGGCCGGAAAGTCCGACCTCGCCGTCGACCTGGCTCACCGCGTCGGCGGTGAGATCGTCAACGGCGACTCGATGCAGATCTACCGCCGCATGGACATCGGGACGGCCAAGCTGACCGCCGCCGAGCGCGGGGGCGTGCCCCATCACCTGCTCGACATCCTCGATCCGCGCGAGCCGGCGACCGTTGCGCAGTTCCAGCAGTGGGCGCGAGCAGCGGTCGCCGACTGCCACGGTCGTGGCGTGACCCCCATCCTGGTCGGCGGGTCCGCGCTGTACGTCCGCGCCGTGGTCGACCGGTTCGAGTTCCCCGGCACCGACCCCGCCGTACGCGAGGCCCTCGAAGCCGAGCTGTCCGCGCTCGGCCCGGCGGCGTTGCACGCCCGGCTGGAGGTGCTGGATCCCGTTGCCGCGACGGCGATCCTGCCCAGCAACGGCCGGCGCATCGTGCGCGCGCTGGAGGTCGTCGCCCTCACCGGGCGCCCATTCGCCGCCACGCTGCCCGACCGCACGTACGCCTACGACCGGGTGCACCAGATCGGCGTCGACGTCCCTCGCCCGATCCTCGACGAGCGCATCGAGGCGCGGGTCGAGCGGATGTGGCAGCAGGGCTTCGTCGACGAGGTGCGCGCGCTCGAGTCGCAGGGGCTCCGCGAAGGGCGCACGGCCTGCCGCGCACTGGGCTATGCGCAGGTGCTGCGGTTCCTGGCCGGCGACTACAGCGAGGACGATGCGCGGGTCGAGACGATCCGTGCGACCCGACGTTTCGCCCGTCGTCAAGACTCCTGGTTCCGCAAGGACCCGCGTATCGTCTGGGTGGGGTACGACGACCCGCGCCGACTCGACCGTGCGTGCGAGGTGTTGGACCCCACTCGATCGGGGTAGATGCACACCAGTCGACCCACTGGGGAGGATCCGCCATGTCGCGTTCCGCCAGTTCTCGCACCCGACTTGCCGCCGGAGCCGCGGCGGTCTGCCTCGCCGGAGGCTTGCTCACCGCGGTCGGGTCGCCGGCCGCTGCCGACCATCCGCCGACCGCGCCACCGAAGGACCCGGTCGCGATCGGCACCGGGGGAGCGGTCAGCTCGGTCGACCCCAACGCCACCCAGATCGGCATCGAGGTGCTCCGCGCGGGTGGGAACGCCACCGATGCCGCGGTCGCGACCGCGGCCGCGCTCGGCGTGACCGAGCCGTACAGCGCCGGCATCGGCGGCGGCGGGTTCTTCGTGCACTACGACGCCGACTCCGGTGAGGTCGAGACCATCGACGGGCGTGAGGCCGCGCCGATGGCGATGCCGAGCGACGCGTTCATCGACCCCGCCACCGGGCAGCCGTACGCCCCGTTCTTCCCCAACCTGGTGACCAGCGGCGTCTCCGTGGGAGTCCCCGGCACCGCGTCGACATGGGAGACCGCGCTCGACAACTGGGGCTCGATGTCGCTCCGCAAGGCGCTGAAGCCGGCGACCAAGCTGGCCGACAAGGGCTTCGTCGTGGACGAGACGTTCCATCAGCAGACCAATGACAACGCCGAACGGTTCGCCGCGATCGAGTCGACCGCCGACCTCTACCTGCCGGACGGCGCAGCACCGGCGGTCGGCTCCGTCTTCCGCAACCCCGACCTGGCCGACACCTACGAGCTGCTCGGACGCAACGGCCCCGACGCCATCTTGGAGGGCGCGATCGCGGAGGAGATCGTCGACGCGGTGCAGAACCCACCGATCACCGGCGAGAGTGACCTCCCGGTGCCGCCCGGTTTCATGGAGGTGTCCGACCTCGACGACTACGAGGTACGCGAGCCCGACCCGACCCTGAGCGACTACCGCGGGCTCGACATCTACGGCATGGCGCCACCATCCAGCGGCGGCTCCACCGTCGGCGAAGCGCTGAACATCCTGGAGACCACCGAGCTCTCGCCGACCAACCTCGCCGACGCCCTGCACCGCTACCTCGAGGCCAGCGCGCTCGCGTTCGCCGACCGAGGTGGGTTCCTCGGTGACTCGGAGTTCGTTGACGTACCCCTCGACGAGCTGCTGTCCGACGGGTTCGCCGCCGAGCGGGCCTGCCAGATCGACCCTGACGCGGCGGCGACGAAGCCGGTGGCGGCGGGCGCGCCGGACGGCGAGTACGAGACGGCCTGCGAGCAGGCCGCTCCGGCAGCGCAGCAGCCGGACTCGGAGGGCCCGTCGACCACGCACCTGACCGTCGTGGACCGCTGGGGCAACGTCGTCGCCTACACGCTGACCATCGAGCAGACCGGCGGCAGCGGCATCGTCGTCCCGGGACGCGGGTTCATCCTGAACAACGAGCTGACCGACTTCAGCACGGTATTCAACGAGGCCGACCCCAACCGCATCCAGCCGGGCAAGCGACCGCGCTCCTCGATGTCGCCGACGATCGTGCTGAAGGACGACGAGCCGTGGCTGGCGCTCGGGTCGCCAGGCGGGTCCACCATCATCACGACCGTGCTGCAGACGATGGTCAACCGGATCGACCTCGAGATGCCCCTTCCGGAGGCGTTGGCCGCCCCTCGGGCCAGCCAGCGAAACACCACGAACGTGAGCGCCGAGCCCGACTTCGTCGGTGCGTACGGTGCGATCCTCGAACCCCTCGGGCACTCCTTCGCGACGACCGCCGAGATCGGTGCCGCGACGGCGATCGAGCTGCTGCCGGACGGCACGCTGGTCGCCGCGGCGGAGCCGGAGCGGCGCGGGGGAGGCGACGCGGGTGTCGTGCGGCCCGGCGGCGAGTGACAGTGGCCAGTGACCGCCGCCGGTGAGGGTCGCCCCTAGCATGGGCCGGGTGAGCGCCCCGACATTCGCTTGGTTCAAGGGTCATGGCACCGAGAACGACTTCGTGCTGCTGCCTGACCACGACGGCCTGACGCACGGTGCGCTCGAGCCCGACCTGGCGCGCGCGCTCTGTGACCGGCGCCGTGGGATCGGCGGCGACGGCGTGCTGCGGGTGATCCGGACCGAGGCACTGCGTGCCTTCGACGGGCGGATCCCCGACACCGACGCCGAGTGGTTCATGGACTACCGCAACGCGGACGGCTCCCTGGCGGAGATGTGCGGCAACGGGGTACGCGTGTTCGCGCTGCACCTGGTCGAGTCCGGCCTCGCCGATCCCGCCGAGCCGCTGGTCGTGGGCACCCGCGGCGGCACCAGGACGGTGACCTTCGGCGACGACCAGATCAGCGTCGACATGGGGGTCGCCGAGCTCCAGGGCCACACCAAGGTCAGTGCCGGCGACCGTGGCTGGGAGGCGTACCGGGTCAGCCTGGGCAACCCGCATGCGGTGACCTTCGTCGACCAGCTGGCCGACGCCGGCCCGTTGCTGGAGGCGCCGGTCTACGACCCGGAGGACTTCCCCGGCGGCGTCAACGTCGAGTTCGTCCGCCGGCTGCTGCCCGGCCACATCGAGATGAGGGTGTACGAGCGCGGGTCCGGCGAGACCAGGTCCTGCGGCACCGGGGCCTGCGCCGCCGCGGTCGCCACGGCCGCCGACCAGGGCGTGCCTCGGCCGGTGCACCTGCGGGTCGACGTGCCCGGCGGGCGGCTGCACGTCCGGTGGCACGAGGACGGCCGGGTCGACCTGGCCGGACCGGCCGCCATCGTGGCGCGCGGCGAGACGTCCGCGGACCTGCTGCATCAGTGACGCGGGGCGGCTGCCGCGGGCAGAAGTGAACCGGCGGTCGGTCCCTCCCCGGGCCGGATGATGCCGGTGCGCCTCCAGTCGCCGCGGGACACGGGTTCGGCGCCAGCCCCCGACTACTCGCGCCGAGGTTGCAACTATGTCGCGAGGGTGAGGGCGGGTTGCTCGAGACCAAGTGAACGAATTGGCGGCCAGCAGACGGGTGGCAG
>JBOHDE010000231.1:0-5985 GCA_050699035.1 Nocardioidaceae bacterium
GCCGGCGACCTGGCGGAGTGACGGCGTACCGCCGGCGACGCGGCGAGCGCCCTCGGGGTCGGAGGTCACGAGTCGGTAGTCGAGCTCGCCGCTCTCCGCGGCCAGCTTGCGCACCGGCCCGGAGAACACGACCCGGCCCGCCGACAGCAGCGTGACCTCGTCGCACAGCGAGGCCAGGTCGTCCATCCGGTGGCTGGAGAGGACCACCGTCGCGCCCGAGACCGCGAGGTCGGTGAGGACCCGGTGGACCTGGCGCTTGCCAGCCGGGTCGAGGCCGTTGGCCGGCTCGTCCAGCACCAACAACTGCGGGTCGCCGAGCAGGGCGGCGGCCAGCGCGAGTCGCTGTCTCATGCCGAGGGAGAAGCCGCGGACAGAGTCGCCGGCCACGTCGGTGAGCCCGACCCGGTCGAGCACCTCGTCAACGTCGGCCGGCCGACCGCCCTCCTCACCGCGGAGGCCGGCCAGCGTCGTGAGGTTCTGGCGAGCCGTCAAAGTTGGATAGAGGCCGGGACCGTCGACGAAACCCGCGACACCTCCGGTCACGGCGAGCGCGCGCCCCACCGGCGTGCCGAGGATCTCCAGCCTGCCGCCGTCGGCCACTGCCAGGCCGAGCAGGAGGCCCAGGAGCGTGGTCTTTCCGGCACCGTTGGGTCCCACGAGGCCGTGGATCTGACCGGCTGCTACGTCGAGGTCGACTCCGTCGAGGGCGATGACGTCGCCGAAGGTCTTGGTGATACTGCGCGCACGGACGGCAGCGATCGGATGCATGAGGGGGCTCCTAGATCCCGAGAAGGTGCGAACCAGAAAGCTGCACGCGGCAACTATCCGGAGCTTGAATCTAGGAATGCCGGACGACCTCTTCGGATCAGTTTGGCGAATGCTCTGCAAACAGAAGACGGCCTATGGGGTGTGAGCCCTGAGTCCGAATCATCGCCCGGCCGGTGGGGCATGCTCCGGGATCTTGCGCATGGACCTCGGCAGTCACGCGACGCGCGCCGTGCCTATGGTTTGGAGGTGCGCGATCCCGACGATCACCCAGCGCAACAGCCGACGGAGACGTTGCAGATTGGCCCCTCTCGACCCCCGTTGTTCGAGAAGGTACCCACCCAGTGGCGACCACGCGCCGTTGCCATCCTTGCCTTCGTGCTCGGCGTCGCCGCCGGTGGAGGCGTGTTGCTGTGGTGGCAGGCCCGACCAGCGCCACCTTCTTTTCCTGCGGACGAACACGCCGTCGAGCTGATGCTCCTCGAAGCCGTACCACCCCGGACGCATCCGAGCAGCCGGGAGTCCGAGATCAGCCCGCTGCGAGTCGACGGCGCCTTCCTGCTGTCCGGTCTCGTCACTTCCACCGTCGTAAGGATCAACAACCCAGACCACAGCCTCGACGTACGCGCTGCTGCCCTCCCGGTGACAGTCTCGCCAACCGCACGATTCCAGCCGGTCAGTCTCGAGATCATGGTCCGAGACTGCAAGGCCGCAACCCGATGGACACCGGTCGATCGGCCGTTCACCATCACCTGGCGGGACGAGGACGGCAAGGAGCACCTGGACCGGGCCGGCGACTTCGACGAGTCCATGGCCAGCTCGTTGGTGCGCTACATCGATGCCGCCTGTCGGGAAGGCTGACCGCTCACTCCCAGCTCACGGTGGGCTGGTCGTCGCCGGTGGCCCGGGCGATGCGGTGGGCGCTCCGCTCGGCCATCTTGCGCCGCGCAGATCCCAACGTGTCGAAGACGGTGATGGTCATCTGGTGGTTGCTGCGGCGGTAGCGCCAGGTGCCGGCCACCTCGCCGTCAACCAGCAGGGCGCCGGGTCCGGAGAGGGCACGCCATACCTGGTGGCGTCGCGTGCGGTCGGGGACGAGCAGGGTCCGATCGACCTGACGCAGGTAGGGGTCGTGGGGCGGGACGAGGACCACCCCGTCGGCCGTAGGCGCCGCCAGCACCGCGTCCACCAGGGCTTCGGGCAGGTCGTAGCGCCGGTTGTCGACCCGGACCCGGACCGGTTGGCCGCCCAGCTCGTCCCACAGCGCAGCGGTCGCCTCGGAGCTGCCTTCCATCCAGTCGCGAAACAGCGTCTTGCTGGTCGGGCCGTTCACCCGGAAGTACGCCTGCAGCAGCTTGAGGCGCGGGTGGTCGACAGACGCCTGCGGATGGTCAGGAGTCGGGTACAGCATCGTAGCCCGCTGCTCGTCGGGTCCGAGCACGATCTGTCCCTGACGCCCGGCGGCGCGAAATAGCCCGTCAGGCACATGGTCTGCCTGGCAGCGTTCGCACCACTGCACCAGCGGCGCCGGCACTCGCTCGGTCACTGCTGTGCTCGCCGCGGCCTTCGACGTCGGGGAGGTCACGATGGCGCTCAGCGCGGCCGC
This sequence comes from Nocardioidaceae bacterium, assembly GCA_050699035.1. Taxonomy (GTDB): domain Bacteria; phylum Actinomycetota; class Actinomycetes; order Propionibacteriales; family Nocardioidaceae; genus WHTB01. Next base: position 2,372 of record JBOHDE010000231.1, read on the forward strand.
CACCTCCTCGACCGCCGCGACATAGGCAGCTCCGCCCTCATCCGACTCGCGCGGGGCGAGAGCGTCGCGGACGAAGTCCAGCTGGGTCAGCCGGTGGGCATGCGGTGCCCCGCGTACGGACCACAGACTCACCAGCGGTCCGTGCGGACTGATCGCCGCGGCGACGTCGGTCGACCCGACCGTGCTCGTGCGCTGGATCAGCGACTGCTCCGCCCCGGCCAGCCGGCTGCCCTGGACGCCGAGCAGCAACACGTCGTCGAGGGCGTCCGTACGAGAAGGGCCGTCCAGACCGTGCCCCTGCCACCGGAAGCCAAGCCACTGAGCCCTGTCCACGGTGACCAGCCCAACCATGAGGTCACTGTAGGGCGGGGAGCCACCGCCGGGCCGACCGCATGCGGCAGGGCGAAATCGTTGCGGTTCCCCGGCGGTTCACGTCTACGTTGTGGGCATGCCACCCACCAGCGCGCCCGAGTATGCGCACCACGCCGAAGAACAGCCGGACCGCCAGTTCGGCTGGTCGGACATGTTCGTCCACCCCGATGACGACCCGCGGACCGACGGGGGCTTCCAGGGCGAGCGCGCCACGCTCGTCGGGTTCCTGCGCGATCGGCGCCTGACGCTCGAGCTGAAATGCGCCGGTCTCGACGCAGACCAGCTTGCGCGTCGATCGGTGCCGCCGTCCACGATGTCGCTGCTGGGGTTGGTGCGCCACCTCGCCGTGGTGGAGCAGGCGTGGTTCCGGCGGCGGATGGCCGGGCAGGACGCACGGCAGCACTACCGCTCCGACTCCGACCCGGACGGAGACTTCAACGGAGCTGTGCCCGACCCTGAGGTGGTCGCCGAGGCCTGGGACACCTGGCGGGCCGAGGTCGCCTTCACGGACCGGTTCGTGGCCGAGGCAGCCGATCTCGACCTGGTCGGCAAAGCAGGGGACTGCCTGCGCGAGGTGCTGGTGCACATGATCGAGGAGTACGCCCGGCACAACGGTCACGCCGACCTGCTACGCGAGCGGATCGACGGGCGGGTAGGCCAGTAACCCATGGACGTCGTGACCTACTCCGAGCGCCCGGACCTGGCCGACGACGCGCGCACCGTACTTCGGGTGAAGTGGCCGGAGTTCATCCACCACGACGCAGTCGCCAAGGCCTATCTCGGCCGCGCCGAGGAGTACTTCCCGGCCTACGATGTGCTGCTGCTGGACGGCGGCCGGGTCGTCGCCGGTGGCTGGGGCGTTCCGCTGCGCTGGGACGGAAGCATCGCGGATCTGCCTGACGGTTTCGACGGTGCGCTGGTCCGTGCGGTCGACGACCACGAGGCCGGCGTCGCGCCCACCACGCTGACCTTCATGGCCGCGGTGGTCGGCGACGGGGTGACCAGGCGGGGCCTGGCCCGCGAGGTCCTCACCACCCTGCGCGACCGGGCCACCGCCGCCGGGCTGGCCCACGTCATCGCGCCGCTACGCCCCACGCTCAAGCCCCGCTACCCGCTCACACCGATGGCGACGTTCGCCACCTGGACGCGTGCCGACGGGCTGTCCATCGACCCGTGGATCCGCACTCACCAGCGGATGGGCGCGAGGCTCCTCGGTGCCGCTCCACGGTCCATGGTCATCACCGGGACCGTTGCCGAGTGGGAGTCCTGGACCGACATGCTCTTCCCCGAGTCGGGTGAGTACGTCGTGCCCGACACCCTCGGCCTGGTCGACATCGACCGCGAGCGAGACATCGGCACGTACGTCGAGGAGAACCTCTGGATCCAGCACCGGTGACGGCAGAGCGGGTGACCGGTCAGCTCGCCGGGAAGGCCACCACGACGTCGTTGCTCCGGAAGGCGTCACCGTCCCAGTCCCGGCAGGTCACGAGCACCAGCTGGGACGGGCCCTGCTGGTCGAACAGGTCGGGAGCGTTCGCCGCCAGCTCGTCCTTGGAGTACGTCGTGACGGAGTCGACGCGGTACTCCAGGTCGCGGCCGTCGATCCGTACGACGACCTCGTCGGCTCCCTGCAGCTCGTGGAGATCGTCGAACACTCCGCCGCCGCCATGCACCGTGTGACCGGCAACGACCGCGGCCCCACGGGATGCGCCGGGACGCACGCCACCTGCCCACCAACCCACCGTCGCCGGGTCGGAGGGAGGTGGCAGGACCTCCCCTTCGGCCTCGACGGCGACGAAGGACGCCCGGAGGTCGAGCCGCGGGATCAGGATCTCCTGCGGCTCGTCGGGGCGCGTCGCGCGCTCGACCTCCGGTGTGGGCGGTCCTCCCGGGCCGTCGGCGGCCGACGCTGAACCCTCCGCCGAGCCACCCGCCGCCGAACCGGCTGCGGGCGGTCCGGTCGGGTCGGCGGTGCCGCCGCCCATCACCAGCACCAGGCCACACCCGGCGACGATGACACCGGCGGCTACCAGCCAACGAGCGCCGCGGTTGCGTCTACCCCTTGCCACGGCGGCGGATCGCCAGCGCTGTGCCCCCGCAGGTCAGCAGACCGCCCAGCGCGACGATGGCCCAGCCCAGGTTGGTCGGGTCAGGGGCGACGCCGATGCCGGCGGGGATGACGGTCGGCACCTCGGCCCCCTCCGGCGCCGAGGACTCCGGTGCCTCGGAGGGCACGTCCGCGGGCACGTCCTCAGAGTCCGACGGCTCGTCCGACGGCTCGTCGGTCGGCTCATCGGTGGGCGGCGTCGCGCAGTTCTCGACCCAGAACACCTTGTGCTTGACGTCGGCGCCCTGCGAGTGCGGCGCGTGGATGGTGAGCTTGACGTGGTAGCCCTGCTGCGGGTGCGGGTCGCCGGTGAAGGCGAGCTCGTACGTCTCGCTGGCATCGAGGTCGGTGCCGCCGCCGGGCTCGTCCTGACCGTTGAACAGCGTCAGCTCGCCGCTCTCGACGGTCAAGGTGCGGCCCTTGCGGGTGGGGTTCTGCAAGGCGAACTCCACGGTGGCGTTGAAGTCACCGGCACCGTAGTTGTAGAAGTCCACCTGGAACCCGCAACCCACGTGGGGCTCGTTGTCCGGATGATCATCGAACGGCATGTCGTCGATCTTGACGGTGCCGTTGTTGCCGGGCTGGTCTCCAGCCGGCTTGTCGGACTTGCCCTTGTCGCCCGATTTCGCGTCGTCGCTGGTCGCTGTGTCGGTGGCGGCCGTGTCCTCAGCGGCCTCGTCGGCCACGGCCGGACTCGCCACCAGGACCGCACCACCCATCAACAGGCCGGCGCCCAAGAATGCCGCCGTAATCGCCCCGATGCTCCGCTCGGATCGTCGCACGCCCGTCATCGTTGCCCTCTCAAACGCTGGCCCGGCGACATCAGAAGATGATCGCTGGGCTAGGTAGGTGCGCCGCTCAGTCCCTCCTGGCGCGCAGGTCATCTTGGCACAGCTCAGCCTGGTTCCGCGAGACCCAAACGCGGTTTCATTTTGGTATCGGTTGAGCCCTATTTCGTTGCACAGTTGCAGAAAACGGACATCACACCTTAGTGGTCGAGGCGCCGCACGCCGCAAACTCAGGGCGGTACGAGGCGAGGTCGAACCGGCGAGTGATCGACCGGAAGCAGAAGGTGAACCGCGGCCACAGCGTGGTGTTGCGCCCGGTCGCGTCGAGGTACCAGCTGGCGCAGCCG
>JBOHDE010000232.1:0-5948 GCA_050699035.1 Nocardioidaceae bacterium
GTTTTCGACAGACACGCCGGCGTGTCGCGTCGAAAACGTCACACTCAACGGGAGGTTACGACAGCAGGCCCTGGCGTACGGCTTGGAGCACGATTTGGGTCCGGCTCTGCACGCCGAGCCTGACCATCAGCTGCCGGATCCGCCGTTGGACGGTCCGCCGGGAGACGCCGAGCTGGTGGGCCATCGCGTCGTCCTTCAGCCCGGCGGAGAGCAGGGTGAGGAGCGCCTTGTCGGCGGCCGGGAGTACGTCGCGGTCAGCCGGACCTGGGTCAGTCCGCAGGCCGATCGGGGTGGCCGTCCGCCACAGGGACTCGAACAGGGCGATCAGCGCGTTCAGCATCGGCGTCGCGTTCAGCAGCACGATGCCGTCGACGCCGGGCGCGTCGTCGGCCAACGGCACGATGGCGTGGCGTCGGTCCGCGATCATCAGCTTCGTCGGGAGCCGGTCCAGCAGCCGGGCCTCCTCACCGAGGTCGGCGAGCTGGCGCAGGGTCGCGAGCTGGCCGGGCGCTTCGAGGGCCGACCGCTCGTAGATGACTCGCGCCCGCACGCCGCGCTCCAGGTGGTCGATCTCGGTGGCCGTCACCTGCTGCTCGGTCGCCTCGTACGGCGGCTTGTCGAAGACCAGGATCTCCTGGGTCGCGACGGACTGCAGCTGGGAGATGCGCTGGAGTACGGCTTCGTGTCCGAGCACCACCTCCACCAGATGGAGCGGGCTGACCGCGCTGGCCTTGACGAACGTCTCCTGGTAGCCGGTGATCGCGGCCCGAGCCCGGCTGAGCTCGTCCTCCTGCTGATGCAGCAAGATGCCCAACGCCAGCTCGGGGGAGGTCGGGAAGAACTGCGGTTGCCGGCTCGCCGACCGGGTGGCGAGGCCCTTGCTCTCCAGCTCGTGCAACGCGTCGCGCGCCCGGGCCGTGGTCGAGTCGAGGCGGCGGGCCGACTCGGAGATCGAGAGGCCCGGCCGCTCCAGCAGCAGCGCGTAGAGGTCCTCACTGAACGCGCTGATCCCCAGCGTGCCGAGCACCCGCCGGTCTTCGACCATGTCGTCTCTCCTGAGCTCTCGGTGGCTAGCCTGCGCCATTGGCATGACTATGCCACCTCGCGGTGGGTGATCCGGCCTACGGTGTTGCTCAGTCATCGCGGCCGCACCCCGTCGGACGGGGGAGTGGTCTGAGTCGGCAGCCAAGGAGACGACGCTGATGTCGAAGACGAGCCTCGGGATCGGAACGCTGGCGACCTCCGCGCTCCTGACCACCGCACTGACCACCCTCGGGCAGGTGCAGGCGACGGCCGAGACGGCGGACCGGGTCACCGTGATCATCGAGCTGTCCGGTCAGCCGGCCCTGGCAGCGGTACGAGCCGACGGTCGCTCGGGATGGGACCAGGCGCGCCGACGCGGCGCCGAGCTGGAGCGTCGGCACGATGCCGTCGTCGAGTCGGCCGACCAGGCCGGCATCGACCTCGCGGTGCAGGACGATCTCACGGCCGCCTACAACGGCATCGTCGCCGAGGTGCCGAGCTCTCGGGTCGAGGCGGTCGAGCAGCTCCCCGGTGTCCACCGGGTGCACGAGGACGCGACGTACACCGTGACGCTGGACGACTCCGTACCCCTCGTCGGGGCGCCGGAGGCCTGGCAGCGGACCGACCCGGGCGGCAAGCCGCTGACCGGTACCGGCACCGTGGTCGCGATCCTGGACAGCGGGGTCGACTACCGCCACCCCGACCTCGGCGCCGGTCTCGGTGCCGGCCACAAGGTCGTGACCGGCCATGACTTCGTCAACGACGACGACGACCCGATGGACGACTACGGGCACGGCACCCATGTCGCCGGGATCGTGGCCGCCGACGGCGACGTCCGCGGGGTGGCGCCCGGGGCGCAGCTGGCTGCCTACAAGGTGCTGGACCGGTTCGGTCGCGGACAGCTGTCCGACATCCTGCCCGCACTGGACACGGCGGTCGCGCCGGACAACCCCCATCGAGCCGACGTCATCAACATGAGCCTCAGCGGCCCGGGCGACGGCACCGACGCACTGTCGGTGGCGGCCGGCCAGGCGGTCGAGGCTGGGGCCGTGGTGGTCGGTTCCGCGGGCAACTCCGGCCCGGGCGCACAGAGCGTCGGGTCGCCGGCGGCGGCCGAGGCGGTGCTGGCCGTGGGCGCCAGCGTCAGCGGCCTCGAGGTGCCCCGGGCCACCATGGTCGAGCCGTTCGAGCAGGACCTGCGCGGCGTACGTCGTGACTTCTCGGCGCACCCACCGGCCGAGCCGACGCGCCTCGACGTGGTCGACATCGGGACCGGCGCGCCCGGCAGCTACGACGACGTCGACGTGACCGGCAAGGCGGTGCTGATCTACGACGACGGCAACGCACTCGACAAGGCCACCGCGGCCGAGCAGCGGGGCGCTCGCGCGGCGTTCTTCTTCATCCCCGACTTCTGGCCGTGGAACGAGGGCGCCCGGCCGGCTGCACCCGGGCTGGCGCCGCCGGGCGACGCGGCCGCGATGGCGGACGCGTTCGGCACCGATGCGGACGACGGCCGCCTCGAATCCCTTGTCTCGATGCAGATTCCGGGTGCGAGCGCGTCGACCCTGCAGGCCGAGCTCGCCGACGGAACGGTGCGGGTGGAGCTGACCGGCACCGACGCGACCGACCAGCTCGCCGACTTCAGCTCACGCGGTCCGAGCGGGCGCTTCGGGCTCAAGCCGGACCTGGTGGCACCGGGCGTCGAGATCCTCTCCACGCTGCCCGGCGGGACACACGGGCGGGGCAGCGGTACGAGCATGGCCGCTCCGCATGTCGCGGGCGCCGCGGCGCTGGTGCGGCAGGGACACCCGGACTGGACCGTCGGTCAGGTCGCCGGGGCGCTGACCGGCACCGCCGTACGGCTCGCGGATGCGACCCCGCTGGAGCAGGGCGCCGGGCGGCTGGACGTCCTCGCGGCCACCGGCGCCGGCGTCGTACCCACGTCCCGCGCACTGTCGCTCGGACTGGCCGATCTGGCGGCAGCCGACGTCGACCGGGCGGCGACCATGACGCTTGACAACCTCGGACCGACCGCCAGGACCGCGGCCCTGACGGTCCGGTCGCAGCCGGGTCCCGACGCGTCGGTCACGGTCGAGCCGGCGCAGGTCACCGTGCCGCCGAACGGGTCGGCCGACGCCGCGCTGCGCGTACGCCTGCCGGCTCCGGAGGCGGACGGCGACGTCAGCGGCTGGGTCGACGTGGACCTCGGCGCCGACGGCACGACCGACCTCTCGGTGCCGTACCTGCTCGCGGTCCGCCACCTGTCCGTGCACGCCACCCCGGACCCGGCTCCGGAGGGGACCCGGACGACGGTGTACGTGCGGAGCCCGGCGGACGGGGTCGGCGCACCGACCCTCGACTTCGTGTGCCCCGGGCTCAGCCCACAGCACCCCGACCTGGAGCAGCTCGGCACCCGGCTGTGGCGCGCCGTCGTCGAGGTCGGCGACCCGGGGCTGTGCGAGGCCCGCGCGCGGCTGCTCGCCGACGACCGCTACGGCTCGCCGACCCTGACCGGCGCCGCGCCCGTCGAGTCGGCCGCCCCGCCGGACCAGGACGCCGGCGCGTCGCACTGGCAGCCGATCGGGCCGAACTCGGGGTACGGCCACCTCGCGTTCGACGCCACCGACAGCAAGCGGATGTCCGTCGTCCAGATCGGGCGCCCCAGCCTGTTCGTCACCGACGACCGGATGGAGACGTGGCGGGAGTCCCGCACCATGCCGATGGCCGGCGGCGTGCCAGCGGGAGTCGAGACCCACCCGCACGACTCCGGCGTGATGTACGTCGCGGTGAACGGCGGCCCGGACCCGAGCTACGAGGGACGCGTCCTGCGTACGACGGACGGCGGCGCGAGCTGGCAGATCCTGCCCGGCCCCGACCAGGACATCAGGGAGATCGCCCTCGACACCGCCGGGACCGCGCTGGCCGTGGTGGCCGGCGGGCAGCTGCGCGTCACGACCGACGACGGTGAGACCTGGACGACGTTGTACAGCCCGGGCACCTCCGTACGCGGCATGCACTGGATCGCCGGCGACCTCTATGTCGCGTCCAACGCCGGGCTGCAGGTGGTCCGCGACGCGGCGTCCGACACGCCGATCGGGCCGCAGGTGCTGTTCAGGCCCGGGGTCCTTGGCTGGGCCGAGGCGGTCACCGGCGACGAGGAGACGCTCCTCGTCACGGCCTACCCGAGCCCGTGGATGTTCGCGTCCGACGACGGCGGGGCGACGTTCCGCGAGATCTTCCGCGCCACCGGATCCAGCTTCCAGGACGTGGAGCTGGTCGGTGACGACATCTACGCGACCAACACGCGCAACACCTGGGTGGGACATGACCGAGGTGCCACCTGGGAGGAGTGGGGAGACCCGATGCCGCCGTCGGTCGAGACCGACATCTCGTCCTGGCGCAGCCCGCATCCGTCGCTCGCGGACACGTTCTACGTGGCGGCGTCGGGCGCCGGTATCTACGCCACCGACTCGCCCGGTTCGTACCAGCGCGTCGGTGTCCCTGGCGCCGACGTGTACGACCTGGTGACCGCCCAGGGCGCCGACGGGGAGGCGCTGGTCGCGGGCACCGTCCGTGACACGTACCGAACAGGGGCGCAGGGCCGCGAAGCCTTCCGCCCGGAAGACCTCGAGTGGCAGTCGTCGGGCGGCGAGGGCCGCCAAGGCGTGGCCGCCCAGTTCGTCGCCCGCGCGCCGAGCAACCCGTCGGTCGTCTACAAGCTGCGCAAGGACGCGTTCCTGACGTTCGGCATCTTCCGCAGTGAGGACGGCGGCGCCACCTGGGACCGTCAGGTCAGCCCGTCGGAGTTCCCGACCTCGCTGCTGGTCCATCCGGCCGACCCGGACCGCATCTACGCCGGGTACCTGAGCCTCACGGGTGCGGGTCTCGTGGTGAGTACGGACGGCGGCGAGTCGTGGCGGAAGGTCGATCAGGGCCGCATCTTCCAGACCCTGGCCGGTGACCCCGCCGACCCCGACCGGATGTGGGCCGGCGACCACGAGGGCCTCTACCTGTCCGAGGACGCGGGTCTGCACTTCCGCCGCCTGGCGAGCCACCCGGTCACCGCGATCGCGGTCGACCCCGACGACTCGCAGCGCCTCGTGGTCGGCGGCCGGGACCTGTTCACCAGCACCGACGGCGGCGAGACGCTGCAGCGGGGCGACCATGGGCCGTTGGACCAGTGGATCACCGACCTCGCCATCTCGCCGCTCGACGGCCGCACCGTCTATGCCGCCGCCGGACCGTTCTACGACGAGCTCGGTGTCCTGAGGAACGGCCGCGGAGTCCTGCGGAGCGTCGACGGCGGTGCGAGCTGGCGGTCGTTCAGCGTCGGCCTCGACAACACCGACGTGACCAGCCTCGCGATGGGCCTAGATGGTCGTCACCTGTACGCCGGGACCTTTGGCGGCGGCGTGCACCGAGTCAAGGTCCGCTGATGACCGAGATGTCGCGACACCTGGGCCGCGTAGCCACCTGCCTGACCTCGTCCGCCCTGCTCCTGCTGCTGCCGCTCGCCGACGCCGGTGCGGCGCCCCGGCCACCGATCGACCCCGAACCGGCCTGGGTCGCCACGCTGTCCGCCGCGGACGGCGACACCGCCTGGGCCAACGGTGCGATCACCGCGACCCGAGGCAACGCCGTCTTCGTCAGCGGTCGGCTCGACAGCGAGACCGCGGGGTCGGACATCACCACAGTCGCCTACCGCGCCAACGACGGGCGGGTCTTGTGGCAGGCCTCGTACGACGGGGACCTCCATGGCGGTGACACCGCCCGGGACCTCGCGGTCAGCGACGACGGCAGGCTGGTGTTCGTGCTCGGGCAGACGCCCGGCGACCTCGGCCGTGTCGTGACCATCGCGTACGACGCCGCCAGCGGGGAGCAGCAGTGGACCGCGCTGTATGGCTCGTCGGTCAACCCGACCGAGG
>JBOHDE010000233.1:0-5926 GCA_050699035.1 Nocardioidaceae bacterium
GTCGGGCTGGGCGACCTGCCCCGGCTGGACGACCGGTCGGCGGTGACCGCAGCGGTCGGCCGGGCCGGCGCGGGCGACGTCGTGGACCGGCTCGAGCACGGCCTCGCCACCCAGCTGGGGCCGACCTGGCCGGACGGCGTCGAGGTCAGCTTCGGCCAGTGGCAGAAGCTCGCGTTGGCACGCGGTTTCATGCGGGACACCCCGCTGCTGCTGGTGCTTGACGAGCCGACCGCAGCGCTGGACGCGGAGACCGAGCACGCGCTGTTCGAGCGGTTCGCCGCGGCGGCGCGTGACGGCAGTGGCGGGCGGATCACGGTGCTGGTGTCGCACCGGTTCTCGACGGTCCGGATGGCCGACCTGATCGTGGTCCTCGACGGGTCCCGGTTGGTCGAGGTCGGCAGCCACGACGAGCTGATGGCCCGCGGCGGCCAGTACGCCGAGCTGTACCGGATCCAGGCGGCGGCGTACGGCTGACCGGCCGGGCGGCGTGGAATTGGTTTGTACGCTGGCAGTCATGGCTGTCCCCTCCGTGATGGTGCCGCTCGGCACGTCCGCACCCGACTTCGCCCTGCCCGACCTCGCCGGACGCACCGTTCGGCTCGACGACCTGGCCGACGCACCCGCACTGTTGGTCGCGTTCCTCTGCAACCACTGCCCCTACGTCCGCCATATCGAGGACGAGCTGGGCCGCCTGGTCGGGCGCCATCCCGACGTCGCGGTGGTGGGGGTCTGCACCAACGACGCCGACGCCTACCCCGACGACCGGCCCGAGCAGCTGGCCGATCAGGCGCGTCGCGCCGGCTGGACGTTCCCCTACCTCGTCGACGCGGACCAATCGGTCGGGCGGGCGTACGACGCCGCCTGCACACCCGACTTCTTCCTGTACGACGGCGAGCGCCGGCTGGCGTACCGGGGTGCGTTCGACGAGTCGACCCCGGGCAACGACTTCCCGGTGACCGGTGACCTGCTCGCCGTCGCGATCGGGCAGGTGCTCGGTGGCCAGCCGGTCCCCGAGCCGCACCGGCCGAGCATGGGCTGCTCGATCAAGTGGCGCGCCTGACCCGACCTTCAGCGCCAGGTCAGGACAGCCGGTACGCCCGGATCAGCGTCTGCTCGAGCCGACCACCGTCGGCGCCGGCCAGCTCGACCTGCAGCGACACGTAGCCACTGGTCGTCGACGCGGCCGGATGCCGGTAGGTCGCGCCGAACCGACCATTCCCGTCCGCGCTCACCTCGGCGTCGGTCCAGGTCTCACCGTCGTCGTACGACACCCGCACCGTGGCCTCGTCCACCTGGCCGGCCTGCGAACCCATCTGGTGCGCAGCATCGAGGACGAGCCGGACCGACTGTCCGCCCGGCGCGGTGTTGGCCAGGTCGAGGGCCGGCCGGTCCGTGCGGGCGTCGACCAGGTCGGTGTAGTCGACGTCGATCAGCGGCAGGATCTGCTCGGCGTCCACGTTCGTCGACTCGAACGTCCACGCAGTGTGGCTCTCGGTCGACAGCCCGATCCAGGAGCCGTCGTGGGTGACGTCGGCCTCCAGCCGGTACGTCCCCGACTCCGCCGGCACCTTGACCGATCCCCGCAGGTTGCCGGCCGCGTGGACCTGCTCGCCGTTGCGGAAGAGCCGACTCTGCTCCGACATCACGCTGAAGTTCGACAGCCAGTGGCCGGCCGAGTCGGTGAACCCGGCCAGCGCGTACGACAGCCAGTCACCGGTCCGCCGCACCGCATGGTGCACGCCCCCGATCCGCAGGTCGGTCTGCGCGAGGCCCGGGGACAGCGGCGCCTTCAGCCAGTCCTCGGTGGCCTTCTGGTGTGGTGCGTACGCCGTCTCCTCGCGGTCGAACAGGATATCGGCGGGTCGGCCGAACAGGAACAGCCACGCCGAGATGGTCTGCAGGCCGGGGCGGGCGGAGACGTACTCGGTCCGGGTGTACCCGGTCGACGGCACGAAGTCTTCGACGTACGGACTGCCGCAGTCGCAGTCGGTGCGTGCGGACTGGTGCAGCCGCCACCCGCGCTCGTGGGTGCCGGTGGTGTAGATGTTCGCCGTCACCTCGGCGAGGTCCTTGGGCTTGACCCGGTAGTCCAGGCGATCCGGGACTTGGCCGTCCTCGGCGAAGCTCACGTCATAGGCGTACGACGCCCGCGGGGTGCCGTGCAGGTCCAGCACCACCCGGCGCTCCGTCGTACCCGCCCGCAACGCCTCGCCCTGGTCGCGGGGCAGGGCGAGCACCGGGACCATGCTGGTGACCCGGTTCGGCCAGAAGACACCGGGGTACGCGGAGTACAGCGCGACCACCTCCGCACCGGCCTCGACGACCGCCGTCGCCTGCTCGGTGTGCGTCAGCTGGTCGGTCTCCTGGACCAACGCGACCTTGCCGTGCAGGTCCTTGCCTGTGAGGTCGGACGGCAGGGCCCGGCCCGCGTCGACGACCGTCAGCGAGCGCCTCCCGTCGACCAGGTCGGCGCCGGCAACCTGGACGGCATCGAGCGTCTGACCGCGCCACTGCGTCAGGAGCGGTGCCGGCCCGGCATCCCATGAGGTCGAAAGCACGAACGGCGCGTCGTCGACCCGCTCGGTCGCGGCGACGGACACCTTCTCGGGTTCGCCGTCGTTGAAGGACCAGCTCCAGGTGTCCTCGGTGAACCGCTCGGAGTCGTTGTCGCCTCGCCACCACGAGAGTCCGAGCGCGCGCGGGATAGAGGTGAGCGGAGTCTGCAAGGACACCGGCTCGGCGTCGCGTGCATCCAACGTGACCTCGAAGTTCGGCGGCCGGACCTCCAGCTTCGGGTCACCGACGATGCTCTCCTCCTCTGCGAACCGACCCGACTCGTCGAAGGTCGTGACCAGCGACCAGAGGCTGTAGTCGCCCTCGGGAAGCCGCACGGTGTGCTCCCGCTGCTGGTCGCTGAGGTAGATGTAGTCGGGGAAGTAGCGCCCGTCGAAGTCCTTGTACGGCGAGATGCGGATGGTCGCCGTTCCGGGTCCGCCATCGCGGTCGACGGCTCGCAGCGTCACATCGATCAGGTCGCCCTGCTTGGCGAAACCGACGGTCGTGCCCAGCTCCAGGTCACCGCTCCGTGCGGTCACGCGCCCGCTGTAGGTCTCGGCTTCCGCGTCGGTCGCGTCCACGGAGACCGCGACCTCGCCGCTGCCGCCGGCCGGGAGGGTCAGCGTCGTCGGCTCCACCGTGAGTACGCCATCGACCGGGTCCTCGCTCCGGCCCGCCGTCAGCGCCGTGGTGAGGTCGAGGGTGACCTCGGTCGCGGACGTGTTGCGGTAGGTCAGTGTCTTGGTGACGGTGAGCTCGTCCGGCTCGTACGGCCGGGTGAAGTCGCCCATATGCAGCAGCCCGGAGTCGACGAACACGTCCTGTGCGGTAGCCCGGTCGAGATCCGCGCGCCCGGCGCCGTGCTCGTACACCGTGCCGTGGGCGAGCCGGCCGGTGGTCGACGTGAGCACGTCCCGCAGCTCCGCGGCGCCCCAGTCAGGGTGCTGCTGCTTCAGGACCGCCGCCGCGCCCGCGACATGTGGCGCCGCCATCGACGTACCGGTCATGCTCACGTACGACGGGAGCCCGGCCGCCGACGACCCGGCCGCGGTGATGGTGAACCCCGGTGCCACGATCTCCGGCTTGATCGCGCCGCCGCCCATCCGGCCCCGGCGTGAGCTCGTCCACAGTGACGTCGGCGTCCGGAGCGCACCGACGGCGAGTGCCGAGTCGGCTGCCGCCGGTGACGTCACGTACTCCATCTCAGGCACCCATGGGGAGTAGTTCCCCGCCGACACGACGAACAGCACGTCGTGCTGGGCGGTGAGGCGGTTGACCGCCTCGCTCATCGGGTCGTCGCCACGGGTCACCGGGCCGCCGAGGCTGAGGTTGACGACGTCGGCGCCACCCGCCGCGGCCCATTCCATGCCCTCGATGGCGGCGGAGGTCGACCCGCTGCCGTCATCCCCGAGGACCTTGCCGACCATCAGCGTCGCGTCCGGCGCGATGCCGCGATAGGTGCCGTCCGAGGCCGCGCCGGAGCCGGCGGCGATGGACGCCACGTGGGTGCCGTGACCGAGTCCGTCGCCGACGCTGTCACCACCGGTGAAGTCTCGTGTGTCGACGATCCGGTCGTCGAAGTCGGCATGGCTGCTGTCGATCCCGCTGTCGAGTACGGCGATGCGCGCGCCCTCGCCGGTGAGCCCGCGCGACCAGGCCGCAGGTGCGCCGATCTGCGCAGCGCTTTCGTCCAGCGTGCTCTGCACCTGTGCGTCGAGCCAGATCTTGTCGACGTTGCCGGCCAGCAGTGGGCGCTGGGTGCGGTCGGCGTCGCCGGCGACGGCGTCCCAGAATTGGTCGGCATCATCGTGGCGGGTGTCGACCGCGATCGCGTTGATGCTGTCGAGAACCGCTCGGCGCTCCGACCCCGCCGGCGCCTTCGCGGCGGATCGGGTGGCGGATCCTGGGGTGCTCCGGTAGCTGAGGATGAGCGGCAGGCCGTCGTCGTACCCCTGCTCGACGAGGCCGCTGACGTTGAAGAGCGCGAGGTCGAGGCGGTCGCTACCGAGCAGTGGCTGCGCCTCGGCGGGCACCAGGTAGGCGTCGCCGGCCTCGACGAAGGCGTGGTAGCCGGACCCCTGGACCAGGCGGGCCCGTTCGGTGCCGTCGGCCCGCACCTCCAGCTCGGCGACGTCGCCGGTGACGAGCGTGACGCGGTGGATCTCCGTGACAGCAGCCGGGACAGCAGCCGCAGGCTGGGCCGCCGGCTGGGCCGCCTGCTGGGCCGCCGCGGCGGGCTCGGACGTGGCGCGCGCGCCGGCCTGGCCGGCCACGGCGAGAGCGACGACTGCTGCGGCGAGGGTCCGCCTCAGGGGAACGGTGCGCATCGGAGACCTCCCGGGAGACGGCCAGATCACCGGCAGCCTAGGAGCCGGACCGGCGCTATCGGGCGGTCCGCCGTGGCGTCTTTCGGACACGGCACGATGTGGCCAGCGGTGTTGGGTCGGCGGAGCGTTCAGCTGGCGAGCTGGTCCCGGAGTGAGTCCAGGTCGCCGAGGATCCACGCAGCGCGAATCAGGTGTCCGTCGAAGGTGAAGAACGCAGCGCCGCCCCAGCTGACCTGTCGGCCGGTGGGCTCGAAGCCGAGGAACGGCGCACGATGCACACCGGTAAACAGCATCCGGGCCGCCGCCTTGCCTTCGTCCGCGACCAGGTCTCGGATGTCGCAGCGGTAGTCACCGAGCGCCCGCGTGACACTCCGGACGTACTCCGCCACCTGTTCGTGCCCCACCCGGGTCTCGCCGAGCGACCCGCGGAACGTGATCTCGGGATGTAGCAGCTCCGGGATCACGGACAGGTCGGCCTGGTTCCACAGCACCTCGTAGAAGCGGCGCACCTGCTCGAGGGGCGCGGGTACGGCGGTGCGATCGACCATCAGGGGAGCATAGGGCCACGTGCGACCCTTCGTTGACTGGCGCGTTGCGTAGGCCCGGCGTCCGCTTTGTCCCTACGGAACGCGCCAGTCGATGAGACATCGCGATCGGACGGCGCGACCGGCTGACCCGCGTCAGCCGCCGGCGAGCAGCTGCTCGAACGGCGTCGGCTGGTCGAACGGGTCGACCCGGCCGGCCACCCGACCGCTGGCGACGAGGTCGGCGAGCTCACGGGCCGCTCGGTCCACCCGGTCCGCCAGCGCCGACGAGCCGGTCGTGCCGAAGTCCTCGGTCGCGCCGAAGACGGCCGTGGGTACGACGACCGCTCTCAGGTAGGCGAACAGTGGACGGAGGGCGAACTCGAGGGCGAGCGAGTGCCGGGCCGTTCCGGCGGTGGCCGCGATCAGCACCGGCTTGCCGGCCAGGGTGTCGTCCTCGAGTACGTCGAAGAAGGTCTTGAACAGGCCGGTGTACGACGCGCTGAAGATCGGCGTCAC
>JBOHDE010000234.1:0-5896 GCA_050699035.1 Nocardioidaceae bacterium
GCGCTCGGCTCCGACCACCTCGACGTGCAGACGGCCGCGGCGACGCTCGGCGCCGTGCTCAAGTACCGCGAGGACGCCGACCGGGTCCGCGACTCGCTCGACCGGCTGTTGGCCAGCTGATGTCCGTCGAGTCGATCCTCCGCCCCGCACCCGAGGTGGTGTTGATCGGCTTCGCCGAGGCGCTGCGGCACGCCGGCGGGCACGTCACCGCCGACCGGACCCAGGCCTACCTGCGGGCGGTCGCGGCACTCGACGCCGCCGTCACGACCGACGTCTACTGGGCCGGCCGGGCCACCCTGTGCGCCGGCCCGGACGACATCCGCAGGTACGACGAGGTGTTCGCCGCCTGGTTCTCCGGCGCGCTGCCGACCGGGTCGCGCAGCCGTCAGCCGCAGGCGCCGTCGGTGGCGCAGGCAGCGCTCGACGGGTCCGACCTCGACGGTGCCGGGGAGGGAAGTGACCTGCTCCGCGCCGCCGCCAGCGACGCCGACCTGCTGCGGCACCGCGACGTCGCCGACCTGTCGGCGGCCGAGCGGGCCGAGCTCGCCCAGCTGTTCGCGACGCTGCGGCCGCGGGCGGCGCTCCGACGCAGCGCGCGTCGCCGCCCGACGCACACCGGCGAGATCGACCCCCGCCGTACGCTCCGCGCCCAGCTGCGCCAGGTCGGCGAGCCGGGGCGGGTGTTCCACCGGCGCCGCAGCGTCCGGCCGCGGCGCGTCGTGCTGCTGGTCGACGTGTCCGGGTCGATGGCGCCGTACGCCGACAGCCTGCTGCGGCTCGCGCACTCCATGACCCAGGCGATGCCGCGCCAGGTCGACGTGTTCACCGTCGGCACCCGGCTCACCCACCTGACCCGGGCGATGCGTCAGCGGGACTGCGAGCGGGCACTGTTGACCGCGGGTGAGACCGTGCCCGACTGGTCCGGCGGCACCCGCCTCGGCGAGACGCTGAAGGCCTTCCTCGACCGCTGGGGTCAGCGCGGGATGGCGCGGCGGGCGGTCGTCGTGGTGTGCAGCGACGGCTGGGAGCGGGGCGACGCGACGCTGCTCGGCGAGCAGATGCAGCGGCTGTCCCGGCTCACCCATCGGGTGGTCTGGATGAACCCGCACCGGGGCAAGGTGGGCTACCAGCCGGTTCAGGCCGGCATCGCCGCCGCCCTGCCGTACGTCGACGACTTGGTGGCCGGACACAGCCTGGCTGCGTTCGCGGAGCTGGTGGAGATGGTGGCCGATGCGTGATGTGATGACCGAGCTGGCCGGCTGGTGGCGCGCAGGGCAGACGGTGGCGGTCGGCACCGTCGTGGCGACGTTCGAGTCGGCACCACGGCCGCCCGGCGCGGCGATGCTGGTCGGCCCCGGCGGTGAGGCGGTCGGCAGCGTGTCGGGCGGCTGTGTCGAGGGCGCGGTCTACGAGCTGGGCCAGCAGGTGACGGAGTCTGGCATCCCCGTGCTGCAGCGGTACGGCGTGAGCGACGACGACGCGTTCGCGGTAGGTCTCACCTGCGGCGGCATCCTCGACGTGTTCGTCGAGCGGGTCGATCCCGTGTCGTTCCCCGAGTTCGGCGGCGTCCTCGACGACGTGGCCGAGGAGCGGCCGGTCGCGGTGGCGACGGTGATCGAGCACCCGGACGAGACGTGGCTCGGCCGCCGGTTGGTCGTACGCCCCGAGGAGGTCGAGGGGTCACGCGAAGGGACGCTGGGGTCGGATCGGGCCGACGACGCGGTGGCCGACGACGCCCGCGGGCTGCTCGCGGCCGGCCGCACGGAGACCCTGACGTACGGTCCCGACGGCCAGCGCCGCGGTGAGGGCATGCGGGTCTTTGTCTCGTCGTACGCGCCCGCGCCTCGGATGCTGGTCTTCGGGGCGATCGACTTCGCCGCGGCGGTCGCGCGGGTGGGGTCGTTCCTGGGCTACCGGGTGACGGTGTGCGATGCACGCCCGGTGTTCGCCACCGCGGCCCGTTTTCCGGAGGCCGCCGAGGTCGTCGTCGACTGGCCGCACCGCTACCTCGGTGCCGAGGTCGAGGCAGGTCGGGTCGACGGGCGCACGGTCGTCTGCGTACTCACGCACGACCCGAAGTTCGACGTGCCGCTGCTCGAGGTGGCGTTGCGGTTGCCGGACGTCGCCTACATCGGCGCGATGGGCTCCCGCCGTACCCACGACGACCGGCTCAAGCGGCTGATGGAGGCCGGGCTGACCCGCGACGAGATCGCCCGGATGTCCAGCCCGATCGGTCTCGACCTGGGGGCGCGTACGCCGGAGGAGACCGCGGTCAGCATCGCGGCCGAGATCGTGGCGCTGCGCTGGGGCGGTGCGGGGCAGCGGCTCGGCGACCTGGCCGGTCCGATCCACCACCACGGCGACTAGGCCCAACCGTCAGTCGCCGAGGTGCTCGGCGGCGACCCGCTTCGGTACGACCATCCGCCACGCGTCGAGCACCAGCTCGCGCAGCTCGGCCTCGTCGACGGCGGCCAGCCGGACAACCACCCAGTTGTAGCGCAGGTCCCGCTGCCTGGGGAGCAGGAACTTGTCCGGCTCGGCGGCCACCAGCGCGGCCCGCTCCTCCTTGGGGAACCCGAAGCCCATCAGCTGCTCGTCGCGTGAGAACGCCACGTAGACGATCTGGCCGACCCGGAACTTGACCCGGTCGCGCACGATCGCCTCATAGCTGCGCGGCAGGTCCGCGGTCAGCCTGCGGACGTCGTCGATCGTCACCATCGCAGACCCGACCTTACGCAGCCATACCGACAGGCGCCCGTACCACTTGTGGCGGGCATCACGGCGGGGGAGGATCACAAGGAGGACGGGGGCAGGGGAACGCACAGTCTGGAGGCGGGATGACCCGGATCACCGTGAATGTCGACGGGACCAGCTACACCGACGACGTGGAACCGCGCACACTCCTCGTCCACTACCTGAGAGAACAGCTGGGGAAGACCGGCACCGTGGTCGGCTGCGACACCAGCAACTGTGGTGCCTGCACCGTCCACCTCGACGGCCGCAGCGTGAAGTCGTGCAGCATCTTCGCCGTGCAGGCCGACGGCCACGAGGTCACCACCATCGAAGGTCTCGCGACGAACGGCGAGCTGCATCCGGTGCAACGGGCGTTCCACGAGAACCACGGGCTGCAGTGCGGCTTCTGCACCCCCGGCATGATCATGCAGTCGATCGACCTGCTGGCCGAGAACCCCGACCCCACCGACGACGAGGTGCGGCTCGGGCTCGAAGGCAACATGTGCCGGTGTACGGGCTACCAGAACATCGTCAAGTCCGTACGCGCCGCCGCGGGAGGTGCGAAATGACTGCCGTCGAGGAGCGCCCGGCCGCCGAGCTCGGGTCGCCACGTCTCCGTAAGGAGGACCAGCGGCTGATCACCGGCCGTACCCGCTGGACCGACAACATCACGCTGCCCGGGATGCATCACCTCGCGATGGTGCGCAGCCCGTTCGCGCACGCCCGGATCACCGGCATCGACACTGGCGCGGCGAAGTCCGCCTCCGGTGTGGTCGCCGTACTCACCGGAGCCGACCTGAAGGACGAGCAGGGCGCGCTGCCCAACGCGTGGGCGATCATCCCCGAGCAGAAGGCGCCCGAGCACCCGTCCATCGCGGTCGAGCACGTGGCCTTCGCCGGTGAGATCGTCGCTGTGGTCGTCGCCCGTACGGCGGCGGAGGCCCGCGACGCCGCGGAGCTGGTCGACGTCGACTACGAGGAGCTGCCGGTCGCGCTCGACCTCAAGGCGGCCGCCGCCGACGAGGTGCTCGCGCACCCCGACCTCGGCACCAACGTGTCGGCGTTCTGGGAGTTCGACTCGGCCGCCGCGGACACCGGTGGCGACGTGGAGGCCGCGATCGCGGCGGCCCGCGACGGCGGCGTACTCATCGAGCGGGAGTACCGGCAGCAGCGGCTGATCCCGGCCTTCATGGAGCCGCGCTCGATCGCCGCGGACCCCACCGGGGAGCAGTTGACGGTCTGGTCCGCGACCCAGGTCCCGCACTTCGTGAAGATCTTCCTGGCGCTGGTGCTCGGCATTCCGGAGCACAAGATCCGGGTGATCGCTCCGGACGTCGGTGGCGGCTTCGGCGGCAAGCTGCAGTTCACGCCGGAGGAGGTGCTGACGGTCCTCGCCGCGCGGCGCATCGGCAAGCCGTGCAAGTACACCGAGACCCGGTCCGAGTCGCTGGTGGCGGCGCACCACGGCCGTGACCAGTGGCAGAAGATCACCCTGGCGGCGACCAAGGACGGCACCGTCACCGGTCTCAAGGTGGACCTGGTCGCCGACATGGGCGCCTACCTGGGCCTGGTCACGTCGGCCATCCCGATCCTCGGCGCGTTCATGTACAACGGCATCTACAAGTTCCCGGCGTACCACCTGTCCTGCACCAACGTGTTCACGAACAAGGCCTGGACGGACGCCTACCGGGGCGCCGGGCGGCCCGAGGCGACGTTCGCGATCGAGCGGGTGATGGACGAGCTGGCCGCCGAGCTCGAGCTGGACCCGATCGCCGTACGCGAGAAGAACTGGATCAAGCACGACGAGTTCCCGTTCACCACGGTGGCGGGCATGCAGTACGACTCCGGCAACTACGAGGCGGCGACCGCCAAGGCCAAGGAGCTGTTCGGGTACGACGAGCTGCGCAAGGAGCAGCAGCAACGGCGCGAGTCCGGCGACCCGGTGCAGCTCGGCATCGGTGTCTCGACGTTCACCGAGATGTGCGGGTTGGCGCCGTCGCGTTGGCTCGGCTCGATGGGCTACGTCGGCGGTGGCTGGGAGCACGCCTCCATCCGAATGCTGCCGACCGGCAAGGTCGAGGTGATCACCGGGACGAGCCCGCACGGCCAGGGCCACGAGACGGCCTGGAGCCAGATCGTGGCGGACCGGCTGGGCGTCGCGTTCGACGATGTCGAGGTGCTCCACGGCGACACCCAGATCGCCGCGAGAGGGCTCGACTCGTACGGGTCGAGGTCGCTGACGGTCGGCGGGATGGCGGTCCTCGCCGCCGCCGACAAGGTACTCGAGAAGGCGAAGCCGATCGCGGCCGAGCTGATGGAGGCCAGCATCGACGACCTGGAGTTCGTGGACGGCAAGTTCGGGGTCAAGGGCACCGACACCTCGATGGCGCTCGGCGACCTCGCGTTCGCGGTCTTCCAGGGGCACAAGCTGTCGGCCGAGTCGGAGCACTCGCTCGACGCCGACGCGACCCTCGACCCGCCCGACTTCTCCTTCCCGCACGGCACCCACCTGTGTGCCGTCGAGGTCGACACCGAGACGGGTCGCTCGACGATCCGCTCGTACGTCTGTGTCGACGACGTCGGCAAGGTGGTCAACCCGCTGATCGTCGAGGGGCAGGTGCACGGAGGAATCGCACAGGGCATCGCCCAGGCGCTGTACGAGGAGGGCGTGTACGACGAGTCCGGCACGCTGGTGACCGGGTCCTTCGTCGACTACCTGGTGCCGACGGCGGCCGACCTGCCGGCGTTCGTCACCGACCGCACCGAGACGCCGTCGACCACCAACGAGCTGGGGGTCAAGGGCGTCGGCGAGGCCGGCACGATCGCCTCGACACCGGCCGTCGTCAACGCCGTGGTCGATGCACTCCGGTCGTTCGGCGTCAACGACGTCGCGATGCCGTGCACGCCGCATCGGGTCTGGTCGACGCTCCAAGGCCGAGCGGCCGACACGCCGGCGGCGCCACACAGTGCGCAGTCCACGTCGATGAGTCAGGAGGGTCAGGCATGATCCCGGCAGCGTTCGACTACCACGCCCCGAGCACCGTCGACGAGGCGCTGGCCCTGCTCGCCGAGCACGACGACGCGAAGGTGCTCGCCGGCGGCCAGAGCCTGGTCCCGGTCCTGCGGCTGCGCCTCGCCGCGCCGGAGGTGATCGTCGACCTGG
>JBOHDE010000235.1:0-5881 GCA_050699035.1 Nocardioidaceae bacterium
TCCTCGCCTTCATCGACGCGGGCGGCTACGACGACCAGCGGTGGTGGTCCGCGGCCGGGTGGGCGCACCGCCAGCAGGCCGACCTCCGGGCGCCACGGTTCTTCGAGCGCGACGGCTCGGGCTGGGCACGCACCCGCTTCGGCGTCCGTGAGCCGGTGCCGGTCGACGAGCCGGTGGTCCACGTGTGCTTCTACGAGGCCGAGGCGTACGCAGCCTGGGCGGGCAAGCGGCTGCCGACCGAGGTCGAGTGGGAGAAGGCGGCCCGCTTCGACCCGGCGACCGGGCGTTCGCGCCGCTACCCGTGGGGCGACGAGGACCCCGGCCCCGACCACGCCAACCTCGACCAGCGACACCTGCGCCCGGCGCCCGTCGGTGCGTACCCGGCCGGTGCCTCCCCGCTCGGGGTGCAGCAGCTGATCGGCGACGTGTGGGAGTGGACCAGCAGCGACTTCGGCGGCTACCCCGGGTTCAGCGCATTCCCGTACGACGAGTACTCCCTGGCCTTCTTCGGCCCCGGCTACAAGGTGCTGCGAGGCGGCTCGTTCGGGACGGATGCGGTCGCGTGCCGCGGCACGTTCCGCAACTGGGACTACCCGATCCGGCGGCAGATCTTCGCCGGTTTCCGCTGCGCGCGTACGCCACGTGCCGACGAGCTGCGCTGACCAGGACACCAGCCGTGTGCCGTCATCTCGTCTACCTCGGTCCGGCCATGTCGCTGAGCGAGCTGCTGCTCGAGCCGCCGCACTCGCTGCTGCGGCAGACCTGGGCGCCGGCCGACATGCGCGGCGGCGGCTCGGTCAACGCCGACGGGTTCGGCGTCGGCTGGGTCCCCGACACCGGCGGCCCGCCGGTGGTCTACCGCCGGACCGCCCCGATGTGGGCCGACGCATCACTGCCCGGGCTGGCCGGGACGATCCGTTCGACCGCCGTGCTCGCGGCCGCCCGCAACGGCACCGTGGGCCTGCCGGTGATCGAGACCGCGTGTGCCCCGTTCACCGACGGCCGCTGGCTGTTCAGCCACAACGGGCTCGTCACTGGCTGGCCGGGGTCGGTCGGCGAGCTGGCCGCCCGGCTCCCGGTGCTCGACCTGATGACACTCGACGCGCCGACCGACTCCGCGCTGCTTTGGGCGCTGGTGCGACATCGGCTCCGGGCCGGCGACAGCGCCGGGAGCGCGCTGGCGACCGTAACCGCCGAGGTGGCGGCCGCGGCGCCCGGGTCCCGGCTCAACCTGCTGTTGACCGACGGCTCGACTGTGGCGGCGACCACCTGGGTGCACTCGCTGTGGACCCGCCGGGCGGCCGGCGCGCTGGTGGTCAGCTCCGAGCCCTGGGACGACGACGATGCCTGGCGGCCGGTGCCCGACGGACACGTCGTGACCGGCGACCGAGGCATGCTCGAGCTGCACCCGATCACGCCTATGGAGGGATGACCAGATGCCGGAAACCGCTCGTCACGACGTGACGGTCGACGTACTCCTGACGCCCGACCACGCCGCCCGCGCCCTGCGTGCCGACGCCGCATCAGGGCTGCGAGCAAGCCCGAAGTGGCTGGCCCCGAAGTGGTTCTATGACGCCCGTGGCAGCGAGCTGTTCGAGGAGATCACCCGGCTGCCGGAGTACTACCCGACGCGGGCCGAGCGGGAGATCCTGAAGACGCGGGCGGCCGACATCGCGGCGCAGACCTCTGCGCACACGTTGGTCGAGCTGGGGTCGGGGTCGTCGGAGAAGACCCGGCTGGTGCTCGACGCGCTGCACGACCACGGCACGCTGCACCAGTTCGTGCCCCTCGACGTGTCGGAGTCCGCACTGCGCGACGCCATCTCGGCGATCGCCGAGGACTATCCCGCGTTGACGGTGCACGGCGTGGTCGGCGACTTCACCGCCCACCTCGACGACCTGCCTGGCGAGGCGCCGCGGCTGGTCGCGTTCCTCGGCGGCACGATCGGCAACCTGATCCCGGCCGAGCGGGCCGTGTTCTACCGCTCGATCCGCGACGTACTCGAGCCCGGCGAGTTCCTGCTGCTCGGCACCGACTTGGTCAAGTCACCCGACGTGCTGATCCCCGCCTACGACGATGCCGCCGGCGTGACCGCCGAGTTCAACCGCAACGTGCTGCGGGTGCTCAACCGTGAGCTCGGTGCCGATTTCGACGTCGACGCGTTCACCCACGTGGCGGTATGGAACGCCGAGCAGGAGTGGATCGAGATGCGGCTCCGGGCGAGGCGGGAGATGCGCGTACGGATCCCCGAGCTCGACCTGGTCGCGAGCTTCGCCAAGGGTGAGGAGCTGGGCACCGAGGTGTCGGCGAAGTTCCGCCGCGAGGTGGTGGAGACTGAGCTGGCTGCCGCCGGGTTCGCACTGCAGTCGTGGTGGACAGACAGCGGGGACCGGTTCGCCCTGTCGCTGGCCCGCGCCCGCTGACCCTCCTCGGTGAGCTTCGCCAAGAATCCGGGCGCGACCAACGACCCGCGGTCAGGTCTTCTTCAGCTCCTCGGCGAGCATCACGAGGATGCCGCTGGGGCCGCGCACATACGTGAGTTTGTAGACGTCCTCGTAGGTCGCCACGCCGCGCAACGGGTGGCAGCCGTGCCTCGCGGCGATCTCGAGGGCCGAGTCGATGTCGTCGACCGAGAAGGCGACGCGGTGCATGCCGATCTCGTTGGGCCGGGTGGGCTTCGTCTCGATCGCGTCGGGGTGGATGTACTCGAAGAGCTCGAGGCGGCCGTTGCCGTCTGGCGTCTGGAGCATGGCGATCTTGGCGTGGTTGCCGTCGAGGCCGACGGCGGTGTCGGTCCACTCCCCACTGACCGTGTCACGACCGAGGACGGTCAAACCGAGGTCGGTGAAGAAGGCGATCGTCGCTTCGAGGTCGCGGACGGCGATGCCGACGTTCTCAAGTCTGATGGGCATGGGTTGCACGCTACCGAGTCGAGGCACCTTCGTTCGCCCGAGCTCGACCGGGTGGCGTCACTGGACCGGTTCGCCCTGTCGCTCGCCCGCATCCACTGACGTATCCGGTGAGTGTGACGTTTTGGTCGCGACACGCCGGCGTGTCGCGCCAACTCGTCACACTCACCGGGGACGCTCGGGTCGTCGGTTGGCCGGGTGTTACAACTGCTGTCGATGTAGCAGTAGTGTGATGGCCTGACAGAGGGGGGTTCGGATGCAGACGAACGACCAACTGGGGTCGGCCGTGGCCAACGGGGCGGACACCGACGTCGTCATCGAGGTGCACGACCTGCACATGAGGTACGGCACCAAGGACGTGCTGACCGGCGTCGACCTCGAGGTCCACCGCGGCGGGGTGCTGTGCCTGCTCGGACCGAACGGCGCCGGCAAGACCACGACAATCGAGATCCTGGAAGGGTTCCGGTCCCGGACGTCGGGCGAGGTCCGCGTGCTCGGCGCCGACCCGCTGCACGCCAGCGAGGATTGGCGGGCCCGCACGGGCGTGGTGCTGCAGTCCTGGCGCGACCATCCGCGGTGGACACCACGCCGCCTGTTGACCCACCTCGGCGGCTTCTACCAGCCGTACTCCACCCCGGAACGCACCCGCCCGTACGCCGTCGACCTGCTGCTCGACACGGTCGGGCTGACCGAGCTCGCCGACCAGAAGATCGGCACCCTGTCCGGCGGCCAGCGGCGCCGGCTCGACGTCGCGGTCGGCATCGTCGGGCGGCCCGAGCTGCTGTTCCTCGACGAGCCGACCGCCGGCTTCGACCCGCACGCGCGGCGCGAGTTCCACCACCTCGTACACCGGCTCTCCGACCTCGAGAGCACCACGATCATGCTCACTACGCACGACCTCGACGAGGCCGAGAAGCTCGCCGACCGGATCCTGATTCTGGCCGGTGGGCGGTTCGTGGCCGACGGCAGCGCCGAGCAGCTGGCCCGCCAGGTGGCCGGTGAGTCGGAGGTGAAGTGGTCCCGCGACGGCGAGCGGTTCGTGCACTCGACCGCCGACGCGACCGCGTTCGTTCGTCAGCTACTCAGCCAGTACGGCGAGGACGTCACCGACCTCGAGGTGCATCGGGCCAGCCTTGAGGACACGTACATGACGCTGGTGCAGCAGCACGAGGCCGGCGGCACCGGCACCGCGGCCCGGCTGTTCGAGGAGGCGGCGCGATGAAGCCCACGACTCATGCGATCCGGATGGGGGCGCGTCGCGGCTGGACCGAGTTTGTCCAGAGCGTGCGCAGCACCCAGGACCAGGGCTTCTACATCTTCACCGGGCTGGCGGTGCTGGGCTACCTGATCATCCGCCGCAACACCGAGGTCGAGGGCACCGACCTGCTCATCCCGACCGTGGCGATACCGAGCATCATCGGTGGCCTGGTGACGTTCGGTGTCGTGATCGGGCCGGCGTATGCGCTGGCGATGGAGCGCGAGGACGGCACGTTGCTCCGGCTCAAGGCAGCGCCGCACGGTCTCACGGGGTACTTCACCGGCCAGCTGCTCTTCCACAGCATCAGCCTGCTGCCACAGCTGCTGATCATCCTGGTCCCGAGCTTCTTGATCTTCGACGACGTGATGTCCAACGGCGCACGCGGCTGGGCCACGGTGGTCTGGGTCGTCGTGCTCGGACTGGTCGCCACCATGCCGATCGGGATGATCATCGGCTCACTGGTGCCGAACGCGCAGAAGGTCGGCACCTGGGGGATGCTGCCGATCACGGTGCTGGCCGGCATCTCGGGCATCTTCTACCCGATCCAGCAGCTGTGGGGGTGGGTGCAGGTCATCGCCCAGATCTTCCCGATGTACTGGCTCGGTCTGGGCATGCGCTCGGCGTTCCTGCCCGACTCGGCGGCGATGCTTGAGGTGGGCGAGTCGTGGCGTACGGGGTGGACGATTCTGGTGCTCGGCGCCTGGGCGGTCGTCGGGATCGTGGTGACTCCGGTCGTCCTGCGTCGGATGGCACGGCGGCAGACCGGTTCGCAGGTCGAGGCCGCCCGGGAGACCGCCGCTCAGTGGATCCGCTGATGGCGGCGCCCGGTCGGTGGCGACGATGAGCGACGCCGTGCACAACCGGATCGCGCTGCTGCGTGCGGAGCAGAGCGTGACCCGACGCGAGCTCGCCGACGCCCTCGGCGTGCACTACCAGACCGTGGGCTACCTGGAGCGCGGCGAGTACAACCCCAGCCTGCATCTCGCCCTGCGCATCGCGGACTTCTTCGGCCTCCCGGTCGAAGCGGTTTTCTCGACCAGGCCGTTCCCCCGGATCAGCGACGCCGCCCGCGCGCCTAGCCTGCCTGCCTCCCTCTCCCGTTGAGTGTGACGTTTTCGACCGACACGCCAGCGTGTCGCGTCGAGAACGTCACACTCACCGGGGGCGGATGGCGAGGAGGGCGTCGGCGAGCCGCTCGTAGTCTGACGCCGTGTTGTACACCTGCCCGGCGATCCGGACGTACCCCTCGTCCTCGAACCAGATCGGCGGCACCTCGACCCCGAACTCCGCGCTGAGCCGGCCTTGCAGCGTGTCGACCGACGCGTCGCCGTCGAGCATCCCGGCCGGCAACCGCACCAGGCGCATGGCGGGTGCCGGGGTGGACGGCAGTCCGTCCAGCGACGTACCGAGTCGGTCGGCGACGTGTCGCTGCCCGGCGGCGACGAGCTCCTGACTGCGGCGAACCTGCTCCCAGCCACCGACCCCGGACCAGTAGTCGAGCCCGGCCGGCAGGCTCAGCCAGCTCGAGTAGTCGAGTGTCCCCAGGTGGTCGAAGTTCACCGGGTACGGGTCACCCGAGCCCCACGAGACCACGAGCGGATGCACCCGCGTACGCCAGGACGGCGCGAGCCACATCCCCGCCGTGCCCCGCGGCGTGAACGCCCACTTGTGGAAGTTGCCGACCCAGAAGTCGGCGCCCGACCCGGCGATGTCC
>JBOHDE010000236.1:0-5859 GCA_050699035.1 Nocardioidaceae bacterium
CTACGCCCTCCCGATCCTGTATGGCGACCGACTCGTCGGGAAGCTCGACGCCACGGCCGACCGAGATGCCGGGGTGCTCCGCGTCGCGGCGGTCCATCGGGACGCCCCGTTCAGCAAGGCGATGGCGGCGGCGGTCGACCGTGAGATCAACGACCTGGCCCACTGGCTCCAGCTGGAGCTGGTCCGGCCCGACTGAGCGTCAGGCGCCCTCCTCAGCCGGTCACTTCCGCCCTCGCCAGGTGGCGATGACGACGGTGGCGTTCAGCTCGTCGTCCGTCGCGACCCGCGAGACCAGCCCGTTGCGGGCGAAGGCAGCGACGGCTTGCGGTGCCTGGCGCTCGCTCGTCTCGACCAGCACGTGGCCGCCCGGCGCGAGCCACTGCGGCGCCGCGGCGGCTACTCGCCGCAAGACGTCGAGCCCGTCGGCGCCACCGTCGAGCGCGACGAGCGCCTCGTGCAGGCGGGCCTCCGGCGGCAGCAGCCCGACCTCCTCGGTGGGTACGTAGGGCACGTTGGCCACCAGGACGTCGACACGGCCGCGCAGGGCAGTGGGCAGCGGCTCGAAGAGGTCCCCTTCGTACACCTGCCCCCCGACGGCGGACACGTTGCGCCGGGCGCACCGTACGGCCGCAGGGTCGATGTCGGCGGCGTGCAGCTCGGCTCCGTCTTGCGCGTCGACCAGGACGACACCCAGCGCGCCCGACCCGCAGCACAGGTCCACGACGACCGATCCAGTCCCGACCATCCCAGCGGCCTGCTGGCAGAGAAGCTCGGTGCGGCGGCGGGGTACGAACACCCCGGGATCCACCCAGACCCGCCGACCGCAGAACTCCGCCCAGCCGATCACGTGTTCGAGGGGCAGGCCGGCGACTCGACGGTCGACCATGGCGGCGAGGTCGCTGGGCGCGCGGGCCGCGGAGATGAGCAGTTGCGCCTCGTCCTCGGCGAACACGCTGCCGCCGGTCCGCAGCATGGACACGACCTCGGAGCGGGTCAGTGGGGACAGTGGACCCGACAACGGATCGCCGTTCGGTCGGTCGATGCGCCTTGCCTCCTCGGCACGTTCAGGCTGGAGCGCACCAGCATTCCCCCATGTCGCGCGCGAAGCCAGCGGGTTTCGATGTCAGAGCGTTCAGTTGCTCGGACTTTGGGGACGTTCGTCCACCCTCCGACCCGCACAGAGTTCCCGGAATCGCCGATCGCGAAGACTAGTGCGCCAATCGCGGCGACTGGGCTGTCGGTGGCGGGAGCCGCGAGCCGAGCCCACGCGCTGCGATCAGGGCGCTGCCAGCCAGCAGCCCGAGGCCGACGAGGGCCAGCGCGGATGTGACGACGCCAAGGTCGAGTGGGCCCCGTCCGCCGTACGTCTGAACCATCGACGAGGCGATCAAGCCGACGTACCCGGCCGCGCCGAGGGCCACGACCTTGAGACGGCGGAGCTCACTGGACTCGGACAGCGAGAGTACGAGCGCCAGCGCCGGCAGGACCTGGACGGCGTGCAACGTGAACGCGTGCGGCACCTTCAGCGCACCGTCCGCGCCGAACGTGTTCCCGCCATCGACGATCATCTGCACGCCGACCGCCTGGCTGACGAGCATGAGCACCAGGCCGGTCCGGATGGCCCACGCCAGGCTCGAGGGAGCATCGATCGAGAGGAAGGACCGCACGGCGACGAAGACCGTGATCAGCCCGACAATCGTTACCAGGAAGCCCATCGTCGAGAAGACCGCCCCGTCGAACGAGGTGTCCTCGTTGAAGTGGGACGCGACGCCCCGCCACTTCTGCATCGAGATGAGGAAGACCTCGCCGATCGACGCGACGGCGAGCGTGCCGACGACGACCCAGCCCAGTGCCTTCCTGGGACGGAGGAACGACATGATCCAGGCGAGGGTCACGACGGTGATGCCGAACGACAGCCCGAACACCACCGGCTTGCGCCAGGAGACGGGGCCCTCCCACGGCCCGCCGTCAACGAGGTAGACCCCGGCGTGGAACACCCCGCTGAGTACGAGCAGCGCACCGCACACATAGGCGAACCGCTGGAATGACGCAACCGGCGTGAACCGGGCCGCGCGTACGAACTCCTTCACCAGATCCTGCATGAGACGACCCCCAAGCCGCGACCCCCCGCACTTTCGACGCTACGCCCGCCGTAGGTCGCCCGCCAGCGTCACTTCGGAGCAGAGTGGGAGAGCGGGGTGGCCCGGGGAGGCACGCTGAACTGGCGGATGGCGAACGTGCCGTTGCCCGAGCTGATCCTGCTCGGCGTCGCGGCGGGAGTCGGGCTGCAGCGGCTGCGGCCCTGGCCCTTGCCTGGAGACCGGCGTCTGCAGCACCTGGTCGGCTGGCCGCTCGTCGCGCTCGGTACGACGCTCGTCGTCCGATCGGTGCAGGAGGCCGGGCGGGTCGACCTCGAGCAACCTGAGAGCCTCGTCACCGGTGGTCCGTACGCGCGCCGTCGCAACCCGATGTACGTCGGGTGGGCGCTGATCCACCTTGGCGTCGGTCTGACGAGCGGGTCGGTGTGGGTCCTCGCAACGATGCCGGTCGTCGCCGGACCGATGCATCGGGAGGTGCTCGGTGAGGAGCGGCGGCTCGGTCAGAAGTTCGGCCCCGAGTTCCGTCGCTACCGGGCAGCCGTCCCGCGCTACTGACGGCCCCGCTCAACCGGGCCTGCCCGAGGGCGGGTCACGCGGGTCACGGCTAGGTGGACGTACTAGTCTCAACCCGTCGGAAACAACAGTGTGGAGGATCGTCGGTGGTGCCTGAGGGTGGGGATCGTACGATCACCAACCGCATCCTGACCATCCCCAACATCTTGAGCTTGGCTCGGTTGGCGGGGGTGCCCCTTTTCCTGTGGTTGGTGCTCGGACCCGAGGCGGACGGCTGGGCGATCGCCGTCCTCATGCTGTCGGGCGTCACCGACTACCTCGACGGCCTGCTCGCGCGCACGCTGAACCAGGCCACCAAGCTCGGCCAGTACCTCGACCCGATCGCCGACCGCTGCTACATCCTCGCCGTCGTCGTCGGCCTGGCCATGCGCGACATCATCCCGTGGTGGCTGGCCGTCGCCCTGCCGCTGCGTGACGTCTTCTTGTTCTCGCTGGTCCCGTTCCTTCGTACTCGGGGCTACAACGCCCTGCCGGTGCACTTCCTCGGCAAGGCGGCCACCGCCAACCTGTTGTACGCGTTCCCGCTGTTGCTGCTCGGCGAGGGTGACGGCATGCTGCCGACCCTGGCCGATGTGTTCGGTTGGGCTTTCGCGATCTGGGGGACTGCTCTGTACTGGTGGGGCGGCGTGTTGTATGCCTGGCAGGTCCGCAAACTACTCAGCACGCCGAGGAGGGTGTGAGCCGTGCAGGAGTCACCGGTGGCGGAGTACGGCGAGTCGCGGCGGCCCGACAAGGGAACCGGTCCGCGGCGCGCGGACGCCTCGATGTCCCTGCTGAACGACCTGATGACCAACACGCTCGACGAGGACTACGCGTCCGTCGCCGAGGACCGCGGCGATGGCGCACCGCAGTCCAACCGCGCGGGCTTCGTCGGGCTGGTCGCCGCGACGCTCGCCTTCGGCGCGATGCTGGCCGTGTCCGCCGTGCAGACCGACCGCAGCCGACCGGCCGACGAGGAGGAGCGCGCCCAGCTGATCGAGCGGATCAACCTGCAGGGCGACGCCAACGACGAGCTGCGCGCCGAGGCGGACGTCCTGGAGCGCTCGGTCGCGGCGCTCGAGTCGGAGGTCGCGGAGATCGGCGGCCGGCAGGAGGCGCTCGAGCGGAGCGTCCGACGGCTCGGGGTGCAGGTCGGCTCGCAAGCCGTCGTCGGCCCGGGGATGCAGGTCATCGTCGACGATGCCGAGGACCCGTCCGCGGGCCATCAGGGCCAGGTCGTCGACGCCGACCTCCAGCTGCTGGTCAACGGGCTGTGGGTCGCCGGTGCCGAGGCGGTCAGCATCAACGGCCAGCGCATCACCACCCGTACGTCGATCCGCGGCGCCGCCAAGGCGATCACGGTGAACTTCAAGTCACTCGAGCGGCCATACGTCGTCTCGGCGATCGGTGACCCCGACACGCTCCAGGCGCGGTTCTTCGAGACCGCCGCCGGGCAGGCCTGGTTTGACTACCAGAACAACTTCGGGGTGAAGTTCGAGACCCAGATCAAGGAGCGGATGACGGTGCCGGCCCGTGGCGTCGGCCGGCTCCGCTACGCCGACCAGTCACCGTCGAAGGAGCGCCCGTGATCGCCGCCCTTGGACTACTGCTCGGAGTGGTGGTCGGCCTGATCGTGCAGCCCGAGGTGCCGCTCGGGCTCCAGCCCTACCTCCCGATCGCGGTGGTGGCCGCGCTCGATGCCGTCTTCGGCGGTCTTCGGGCCTACCTCGACGGCATCTTCGACGACAAGGTCTTCACGGTCTCGTTCTTCTCGAACGTGCTGATCGCGATGATCATCGTCTACCTCGGCGACCAGCTCGGGGTCGGCAACCAGCTGTCCACCGGTGTGATCGTCGTGCTGGGCATCCGGATCTTCTCCAACGTCGCCGCGATCCGGCGCCACATCCTCCACGCGTGAGTACGACAGATGGCTGACGGGAAGAAGGCACCGCTCAAGACCGGCCGCCAGCGGCTGATCAAGGCCTTCGGGCCGTCGGTCTCCCGCGGCCGGATGGTGGTCGGGCTGCTGCTCGCGATCCTCGGGTTCCTCGCCATCGTGCAGATCCAGACCCTCGACGACGACACCGAGTTCGCGGGCGCACGCCGCGAGGACCTGATCACCTTCCTCGACACCCTGGAGGCCGCGTCCCGCAGCGCCCAGTCCGACATCGACAACCTCGAGGCACGTCGTGACTCGCTGCGCGACGCGTCGGACCGGCGCAGCGCAGCGATCAACGAAGCCGAGCAGCAGGCCGAGGCGCTCGGCGTGCTGGCCGGAACGGCGCCGGCGACAGGGCCTGGTGTCATCGTCACGATCAACGACCCGGGCGACGACGTCACGGGCGGCACCTTGCTCAACGCCCTGGAGGAGATGCGCAACGCCGGCGCGGAGGCGATCGAGGTCAACAACAAGGTGCGCGTCGTCGCGCAGACGAGCCTGGTCGACACCGAGGGTGGGGTGGCCGCCGGCGGCGTCGAGCTCGGGTCGCCGTATGTCTTCGAGGTGATCGGCCCACCCGACGACCTGGAGACTGCGATGAGCTTTCCTGGCGGTCTGACCGACGAGGTCGAGGAGCTCCAGGGCACGGTGGCGATCAAGCGGTCGGACGACATCAACATCGCCTCGTTGCACCGTCCCGAGACGCCTGAGTACGCTCGGCCCGCCAACTAGACAGGAGCGACACCGATGAGCCAAGACCCTGCCTCGTACCCCGACGACCTCAAGTACACCGCCGAGCACGAGTGGGTACGTCAGCAGGACGGCTCGGTGCGCGTCGGGATCACCTCGTACGCGCAGGAGGCCCTTGGCGACATCGTGTACGTCCAGCTGCCGGAGGCCGGGAGCGCGGTCGAGGCCGGGTCAGCGGTGGGGGAGCTGGAGTCGACCAAGAGTGTGTCCGACCTGTACGCCCCGATCAGTGGCACCGTGGTGGCCAGCAACGACGCCCTCGACCAGACGCCGGAGCTGATCAACTCCGACCCGTACGGCGAGGGCTGGCTGCTCGAGATCGAGCCGGCCGAAGCAGCCGCGGTCGACGCTCTTCTCGACGCGGCCGCCTACCGGTCGCAGGTCGAGTCCCCCTAAGGCGTATCTCCGTGGGCGGCCCGGTTTGACCCGGCCTCCGGCGCGCGCATAGGTTTCTGCACAACTGTCAACCTCGACTGCCGGTTCAGGGTTGTCCGGCGAGCCTGCGCCGCAGGTTGTCGC
>JBOHDE010000237.1:0-5844 GCA_050699035.1 Nocardioidaceae bacterium
GTTTTTCTGTTATGAAGAACAAGCCGTCGTACGCGATCGACTCCGTCGACCACGCCCTCCACCTCGCGCAGCTGCTGCAGCAGGAGGGCCCGATGCGGGTCACCGACGCGGCCGAACGGCTCGGCGTCTCCCGGTCGACCGCGCACCGGCTGTTGGCGATGCTTGTGTACCGGGACTTCGCCGAGCAGGAGGACGACCGTCGCTACCGCGCCGGCGACGTGCTCCGTCCGGCCGAGGCGACCGCGGCGCCGGTTCCGCTGCTGCGGCGTACGGCCCTCCCCCACCTGCACGCGCTGACCGAGCGGGTGCAGGAGTCGACCAACCTGATGGTGCTGGCCGGGAACGAAGTGCGCTTTGTCGCCACGGTGGAGTGCCGGCAGACCCTGCGGGTCGGCGACCGGGTCGGTCGGGCGCTGCCCGCGCACCTCACCTCGGGCGGCAAGGTCTTGCTGGCAGCCCTGTCGGCCGCCGAGCTCGCCAGCCTGTACGCCGAGTCCGACGACGTCGACCTGGCGCGGCTGCGACGACAGCTCGCGCTCGTCCGCAAGCGGGGGTTCGCGATCAACGACCAGCAGACGGAGGCCGGCCTCACCGCACTCGGGATGGGCATCCGCGACACCGTCGGCCTGACCCGCGCTGCGCTGTCGATCGCGCTGCCCAGTGCGCGCTTCGAGCGCGACCAGGTCACCCGCTGGGTCAGCGCGCTGGCCGACACCGTGGCCGCCGTCGAGCGCGACCTCGCCGCTCAGCACTCGGCCTAGTCGTCGCCTCGTGCCCGGGCGTCCGCACTGTGGACGACCGCTACTGCGCCGGCGGGTATCACGTCGTCGATGTCGACGGCAGCGTCGGTGAGGAGGTCGTGGCCGGCGGCGCCGATCGGCCGGGGCGAGTCATGGTGGTTGATCACGAACGTGAACGCGTCCCGCCCCTGATACCGGGTGACCCGCTCGACGCCCTCCACCGGTGCCCAGTGCAGTCCTGACGCAGTGCACATCGCGGCCGCTAGGTGCCGCCAACCCTCGCCGGTGAGGTGCGTACCGACGTACCATGCCTCGCCGCTGCCGACCCGGTTGCGGGTGATGGCCGGCTCGCCGGCGAGCGGACCGGAGCTGAAGCGGCGCACGACGTCGGCGCCCTCGGTGATGATGTGCTCGGACCAGGTGTCGGCCGTCGAGCCGTCGTCCAGCTCGACTCCCGCGCCCTCGAGCAGCGGGTCGAACTCCTCGACGACGAGCCCGAGCAAGCTGCGCAGCAGCGCCGGGTAGCCGCCGAGGACCACCTGGTCGGATCGGTCGACGATGCCGGAGAAGTAGGTGACCAGCGCCACGCCGCCGGACTCGACGTACTCCTGCAAAGGCGCGACCTCGGCGGGCGACAGGGCGTGCTGGCACGGCAGGATCGCCAGCGCGTATCCAGTCAGATCGGCACCGGGCGGCACGAAGTCGACGGTCACACCACCGTGCCAGAGGCCGGCGTACACGTCCTGCACGATGCGGCTGTGCTCGACGTCGGTCGATGGCAGCGCCTCGTTGGCCAGCAGCCAGCTGGACTCGAAGTCGAACATGATGGCGACCTGCGATCGTGGCGTCGAGCCGGCCACCGACGCCAGACGTGCGACGTGCCGACCGAGCTCGACAGTGTTGCTCCAGATCCGGCTGTTCGTCCCGCCGTGCGGAAGCATCGCGCTGTGGAACTTCTCCGCGCCGCCCCGCGAGGCCCGCCACTGGAAGAACAGCACGCCGTCAGCCCCCCGCGCGACGTGCTGGACACTGTTGCGCAGCATCTCCCCCGGCCTCTTCGCCCGGTTGCGAGGCTGCCAGTTCACCGCGCCGGTCGAGTGCTCCATCAAGATCCACGGCTTGTTACCGGCCAGCCCGCGGGTGAGGTCCGCGCTCCTGGCGAGCTCGATGTGTGCCTCCGGGTCGGCCGCGTCGATGTAGTGGTCGTTGCTGACGATGTCGACCTCGCGCGCCCATCTCCAGTAGTCAAGCCTGTCGAAGCCGAGCATCACGAGGAAGTTCGTGGTCACCGGCACGCCAGGCGCCAGCGCGTGCAGGAGGTCGCGTTCGGCGACGAAGCAAGACAGCAGAGCGTCGGAGGAGAAACGCTTGAAATCGAGAACCTGTGACGGGTTGTTGAACGTCGGCGTCACCCGCGGCGGCAGGACCTGCTCGAAGTCGGTCAGGTGCTGCGACCAGAACCGTGTCGACCACGCCTCGTTGACGGCGTCGATCGAGTCGTACGTGGCGCGCAACCACCGCCGGAAGTCCGCTGCGGTCGTGTCGCAGTAGCAATGTGCGTTGTGGCAGCCGTACTCGTTCCCCGCATGCCACATCGCCAGGGCGGGGTGACCGGCGTAGCGGGTGGCCAGCTGTCGCACGAGTAGCGCGGCGCGTTCTCTGTACACCGGCGAGCTCGGGCACCAGGCCTGGCGGCTCCCCGCCCACAGCCGACGGCCGTCTCGGTCGACCGGGAGAATCTCCGGGTGCTGGTACGTGAGCCAGGCCGGCGGCGATGCTGTGCCGGTGGCGAGGTCCACCGCGATCTCGTGCTGTGCGAGCAGATCCAGCACCTCGTCGAGCCAGCCGAACTCGAACGTGTCGGGTGCCGGCTCGAGCAGGCCCCAGGAGAAGACCCCCACCGTCACCATGGTGACCCCGGCCTCTGCCATCAGCCGGACGTCCTCGAGCCAGGTGTCTCGAGGCCATTGCTCGGGGTAGTAGTCGCCGCCGAACGCGATCACGAGAGAGGCACGATCTGCACGTCGTCGTAGGCATGCTCCATATTGCCGACGTCGACGGGATCCAGGCCGGTCTCCGCCCTGAAGCCGATGAACCGGTCCACCTCGGCAAGCCGCTCACTCGTGCTGCCCATGATGGTGCCGTTCAGGCTCACGGTGGTCTCGGTGGTCGTGCTCTCGATGGTGATCGACATCCACTGCTTGTTCGGGATGAACGGGCCCGCTGTTCCGACCTCGACCCAGGACGTGCCGTTCCACGCTCGGACCTTCATGCGGTTGTTGGCCGAGTCCGGTGCGAAGTGCAGACGGACGGCGGTCACCTCGTCGCCGTTCTCGTCGATGCCGCGGATGTCCCAGATCGCCCCGGTCCCGTAGCCCCAGCCCTCGTATCCGAACGAGAGGTGTTGCGAGCGAGCCGGCGTGTTGGCGGGGAAGGTCGCGCTGGCCCTGGCCGCCTGGTCGGCGTCGACGAGCACCATGTGGCTGGTGGAGTGGTCGAAGCCGGGAATGATCTTGTCGGCGTCGGTGACGTGGGCGTACCGGGTGTCCTTCAGCGTTCTAGGCGTGCCGTTGAACGGGTCGTTCTCGAAGGTGAGCAGGTCCTTCGCGAAGAGCTCCAGCTCGGTGACCGCGGTCAGCGGTGCACCATCGGCGGGGCTGATTCGCACATACTTCGCCCGAACCGGATCGATATCGTCGTAGCGCATCGCGTAGTCGGTGCGCACACCCGTCCGCACCACCGGCACACCCCAGGACCGCCCGTTCTCGGACACCTGGATGGTGGCGCTGTTCGCCTCACCCCGAGCCATCATGAGACCGATGCGTTCGAGGGTGTAGACGCGGTCCAGCTCGACGGTCAGTCGCTGAGGCTCCGCGAGACGGGCGGCCGCACGATATTCAGAGCTGCCGTCGACGGCGCCCTCGATCCGCTGTTCGGCGAACCTGTCGTCGGCGGGCACGACCTTCCCAGTGAGCTTGACGATGCCGTCGCGCACCTTGGTGGCCAGGTCGAGACGACCAACACCTGGCCCCACGGCGTCGACCTTCCGGGTCCAGATCTTGTTGTCGTGGCCGTACTCGCGGCACCACCAGATGTTGTGGCACGTGTCACCGAAGGCGAGCGAGGAACTGCTGTCGAGCTGGACCAGGTCCATGTTGCCGCTGCTTCCCATCCATCGTCGCAGTGGATCCGCGCCGGGATGACGGGAGTAGATCGTCTCGCCGGTGTCCCAGGTGCGCCCGGTGCCGTCGAGGGACACCACCACGTTGTTGTCGGGCCTGCCGTAGCTCATCAGCAGCTGACCGTTGGGCTGAAGGACCAGCTTCGGCATGATGCCGTTGTTGGGCATGTCGGCCGGCGGGACGTACGGCTTCGGCTGCTCCCACGTCATCCCGTCGTCGTCGGAGAAGGCCACCGTCAACGGCATCGCCGGGGGTCTGGGGACCGACTCGCAGCCGCGCATGACGGCGATCAGCCGACCGTCTCCGGTCCGGGCCATGCCCAGTTCGTTGGTGCAGAACGTCGAGCCCGCATTGACGGCCGAACGCTGCCGGAACGTCTGTCCGCCGTCGGTGGACTCGAAGACCAGGCTGTACCCCTTGGTGACCCCGTTGATCGTTCCGTGGCCGTAGCCGCCCATCAGGATCGTGCCGTCGGGTAGCTCGACCAGGTCTCTGTGCACGCGGTACCAGCTGAGCCTCCACTTGTTCTCGATCAGCGGCGCGGTCCATTTCGTCCACGACCTGGCCAGATCCGTCGATCGCGCCATCGGCAGGCCGATCCTGTTCGGCGCCGGCGCGGTGGTCGGGACGAAGCTTGCCGACAACACCGAGCCGTCGCGCAGCCGAGTGGTACCGACCATCGTGAACTGCGGCGGAAGGGCCGTGTACGGGGCGAACACCTGACCGTCCTCTTCGGCGACCGCCGCGCCGTTGTTCAGCGTGGCAGTGGAGGTGTCCTCATTCCTGGCCCACGACGTCACGACCTTCTTGACCCTTCGGCCGTCGACGACGTGGTCGATGGAGAACGCCTGCGGGTTCGCGCCCAGCTCACCGGGACCGGGCGCCCAGGGGTACCACATCGCGCCCGCCGACAGCGACGGGGCGTCACCCGAGGCTCCGTCGACAAGCGGAGCCGGTGCGGCCGATGCCGAACCAGCTCGGCTGGGCGATGCCGCCGGGGCGGCCGTTGCCGATCCCCCTGTGCCGAAAGGCGCGAGGGCGAACCCGATCAGGATCCCCACACCGACGCTTGCTGCCACCACGCCTGCTCTCGCTCCCGATGCGCTGAAGCCGCGCACCGCGCGAGCGCCTCGGCTGTCGTGCGGGTTCGCGCTCTGCACAGTCGGCTCCTCTGCCCTCGTCGGATGCCGGAGCTCAGCGCATCGGCGCAGTGCCGGGTGACACGAATCATGAAATGCTGTTTTGTAATCAGATCGCTTCGCAAAATAGCAGCGCGCCCGACGGCGGTCAACACATGCACACCTGGTCCCGCCCGGTCAGGAGCGCCCGGTATCGCCGCGCAGGTAGTGGTCGCGGAACAAGCTCGGCGCTACGCCGACGTGCTTGGTGAAGAGCCGGGTGAAGTACGCCGGGTCGTCGTACCCGACCCGGGCGGCGACCCGGGCAACAGGTAGGTTGGTCTGCGCGAGGAGGGACTTGGCCTGACTGAGACGGGTCTGCACAAGAATCTCCTTCGGCGACCCGCCGGTCGCGCGCCGGACGATCGCTCGCAGCTCAACGACGCTGATGTTCAGCGCGACGGCATGCTGGCCGATGTCGCGGTGCAGGGCGGCGTCACGCCGCAGCGACGTGAGCACGGCGGCAGCGCGGGTGGCCGGCCGCTGCTCGCCGAGCCGGTGCACGGTGGCGATCAGCTGGTGGACGAGCGCGGCCGCGACGGAATCGCCTTGCGGGCTACCGGTGTTCGCCGCATCGCGGAGCTGTGCGAACACCCGCAGCACCGGGTCCGTCGCACTCATCTCGATGACCGGTTCGTCGGTCGGGAGCAGGCCGAGGTCGGCGTACCTGGTCGTGTCGAGGCCGTTGAATAGCACCCACCGCTCGGACCATCCGGTGCCGCCGGGTCGATAGGAATGGGGAAC
>JBOHDE010000238.1:0-5713 GCA_050699035.1 Nocardioidaceae bacterium
CAATTGGGCAATTTTCCACGTCGACCGGTGACCTGGTGACCCCTGCCGGCGCGAAGGTCCTCAGTCAGCGGGTGGGCGGGGTGAAGTCGGGGTCGCCGACGACGTCCTCGGGCCCGGACCCGGCCTGCGCCTGGCTCGACCAGTTCTCCAGCTCGGCGAGCACGGCGGGATGCTTGTCGACGCACAGCACGACCAGGTCGCCACGGTTGGCGCGGGCCATGGCGTGGCGGACCGCGTCGATCTCCTCGACCACCACCTCGACCTGGCGGCACCGCGCCCCGTCGGCGGACCGCGCGCGGGCGCCCTCGGCGACCAGCGCCGCGGTGTCGCCGCGCTTGCGTCCGCGCAGGGCCACGTCTTCACGGACCACGAGTACGTCGAAGTGGTCGGCCGCGATCTGACCGAGCTCGCGCATGTCGTCGTCGCGGCGGTCGCCGGCGGTCGCGATGACCCCGATCCGCGACGGCTTGCCCAGGTCGCTGGTCGACTGCATGCTCTCGCCGAGCTGGTCGACGAAGTCGCCGAGCATCCGCATGCCCGGTGCGTTGTGGCAGTAGTCGACGACCACGTCGACGCCCTCGACCTCGATCATGTTCAGTCGGCCGGGGGACAGGTAGTACGACGTCGTGAACGTCCGCAGGCCCTGCCGGATGTCGTGCAGCGGGGCGCCGGCGGCGAACGCGGCGGCCGCCGCGGCCAGCGAGTTCTGCACGTTCATCTTGGCCCGGCCGCCGAACGTCGCCGGCAGCAGGTGCGTCCACGCCAGCTGCATCTCGCGGCGGCCGTGGCGTACGACGATCATCTCGCCGCGCTCGCTCCGGTCGACGACGACTGCCTTGCCGCCCCGCCGACAGTGCGCGTCGATCAGGTCGCGTACCTCCGACCCGGTCGGCTCCATGCTGAACCACACCACCTCGCCGGAGCAGCCGCGGCGCATCGCGCGGACCAGCGGGTCGTCGGCGTTGAGCACCGCGTGACCGGTGCGCGGCACGGCCTCGACCGTGACCGCCTTGACGTCGGCCAGCTGCTCGAGGGTGTCGACACCACGGATGCCGAGGTGGTCGGGCTGCACGTTGAGCACGACCGCGACGTCGTTGCGCTCGTAGCCGAGGCCCTCGCGCAAGATGCCGCCGCGCGCGACCTCGAACACCGCGAAGTCGACCCGGGGGTTCTGCAGCACCATCCGGGCCGACTTCGGCCCCGACGCGTCGGCCCGGATGACGAGGCGCTCGTCGATCACGATGCCGTCGGTGGAGGTCATGCCGACCTTGCGGCCCATCCCCTTGAAGACGTGCGCGATCATCCGCGACGTCGTGGTCTTGCCGTTGGTGCCGGTCACCGCGACGATCGGGATCCGACTCGGTGAACCGGGTGGGAACAACATGTCGACGACCGGCTTGGAGATGAACTGCGGGTCGCCGATGGTCGGGTGCGTGTGCATCCGGAAGCCGGGCGCGGCGTTGACCTCGCAGATGGCGCCGCCGGCCTCACGCACCGGCTCGGTGATGTCGGGGCAGATGAAGTCGATGCCGGCGATGTCGAGCCCGATCACCCGGGCGGCCTCCTCGGCGATCTCGACGTTCTCCGGGTGCGCCTCGAAGGTGCGGTCGATGGAGATGCCGCCGGTCGACATGTTGCCGGTCAGGGTGAGCTTGACCGTCGTCCCCTCGGGGGGTACGTCGTCCAGCGCGTACCCTTGGCTGCGCACCAGCTCGGCCGCGGCGTCGTCGAGCTTGATCCGGGTCAGCACCTTCTCGTGGCCGACCCCGCGCCGCGGGTCGGCGTTGGTGAGGTCGACGAGGTCGCGCACGGTGTGGCCGCCGTCGCCGACCACGTGGGCGGGTACGCGTTCGGCCACCGCGTGCAGCCGCCCGTCGATGATCAGGCAGCGGTAGTCGCGGCCGGTCACGAAGGTCTCGACGATCACCCAGCCCCGGCGGGACTGCTCGTGCGCGACCGGGAATGACTCGCGGACGGCGGCCGCGTCGGCCAGGTTGACGCAGACGCCGCGGCCGTGGTTGCCGTCGAGCGGCTTGCACACGACGGGATAGCCGATCCGGTCGGCGATCGCGACCGCCTGGTCGACCGTGCGGACGGCCTCGGAGCGTGGCACCGGCAGCCCGGCGGCGGCGAGCAGCTTGGTGGTGAGCTCCTTGTCGGAGGCGACGTCGACCGCGATCGCCGAGGTGTTGGACGTCATCGTGGCCCGGATGCGGCGCTGGTGGACGCCCTGTCCGAGCTGCACCAGGGAGTGCTGGTTGAGCCGGATCCAAGGGATGTCTCGCGACACGGCCTCGTCGAGGATCGCCTGCGTCGACGGGCCGAACGCGGTGCGCTCGGCGCGCACGATGAACCGCTCCAGCTCCGGCTCGAAGTCGAACTCGGGCTCCGCCTCGACCAGGTGGTTGACCAGGCGTACGGCGAGCGTGGCCGCGGCCAGGCCGACCTGCTCGTCGGCGTACCCGTAGATCACGTTGTAGCGACCGCGCACCCCCTTGACCTGGCGGGTCTTGCCGCGCCGCATGTCGTGGCCGACTACCTGCTGGAGCTGCAGCGCGACGTGCTCGGCGACGTGTCCGAGCCAGGTGCCCTCGGTCAGCCGCTCGACGAAGCCGCCCCGCCGCCCGCGCGAGCAGGAGTGATCACGCAGCCCCGGCAGCAGCTCGAGCAACGTGTCGGTGAACCCGGGGATCGTGTGGGTCGGCCAGTCCTCCAGCGAGCCCAGGTCGACGACGAGGTGGATCGCCTTGTCGTACGACCAGATGTTGGGGCCGCGATACACCCGGGTCTCGAGGATGGCCAGGTCCGGCTCGGGCCTGGTCGACTTGCGCACCGGAGTGGCCGTGCCCTCGGTCACGTCTGGTCCTTTCCGTCCGGGCCGTGGACGAGCGCGCGGGTCGTCAGGTCGAAGACGCTGCCGGCCGGCAGCGAGTGCACCGTTGCGCCGGACACGAGCAGCGGTTCCGAGCGTTTCGCCGTCGCCGCGTTGGACTGCGCCGACGACCCGTCGACGACAGTCACCGCGCCGCGGCCGAGGACGGCGAGCAGGTGGTCCGCGGTGACGACCGCCGCGGTGTTCTCGTCGACGCCGACGCCGAGCAGGGACGGCGACTGCGCCACCAGCATCAGCAGCCGCCCGTAGCGGTTGCGCTGGGAGAAGTGCTGGTCGATCACGCAGCCGTCCAGCAGGCCGAGCCCGGCGGCGAGCTGGGTCATCCGCTGCTTCGGGGTCGCGCCGCCGACCCCGAAGGCGACCATGTGCGACGACAGGATGCTGGCCCCGGCCGACGTGCCCCCGACGGTGACGCCGCGCCGGTGCGCCGCGACGATGGCGTCGCCGAACGGCGTGCCCACCACGATCGACGACAGCGTGAGCTGGTTGCCCCCGGTCAGGAAGATCCCGGTCGCCTTGGCCAGCGTCTCGACCAGGGCCGGGTCCTGCGCGTCGGCCCGGCTCGCCGGCGCAGCGGGCGCCACCTCGGCCGCACCGAGGGCACGGAACACGGTGTCGTAGACGTCGACGATCTCCGCGCCGAGGGATGACGCCGTGGGTACGACGGCGATCCTGGCCTGGTCACCGCCGGCCCGCTCGACGAACGCCGAGAGGACGGTACGCCGGCCCACTTTGTCCTCGGCCCCGCCGATGGCGAACACCGGTCCGGGCTCTGGTCGCGACTCAGGGGCGGGCATGCGTGCAGCCTACTGGCCGCCGTGTATGTGTTTGGCCGTCCAGTCGAAGGGTCTGAGGTCGTCGTTGTCGTTGTGCCCAGTCGGTCGGTTTCGCGGTACCGGGCGGCCATGCATGGCAGTGCGGCATGGTCGTTAGCGCGGGATCACCGCGCTGCTGGCGGGCGCTGGGGTCGCCCGCCAGCAGTGCGGGGAACTAGGGTGCGACGATCTGCTTGGCTGAGCCGGTGAGCTGCAGAATGTGCATGCCTGTGTTCGCTCGGTCCACGATGTAGATGTAGCCGCGGTCGTCTACTTCGACGTTGTTGGTCTGGATCGCGGTCTTGCAGGTCTCCTGACCGTTGAGGACTCCGCAGCGTTCGTCGGTGTTCTCGGTGGTCGCCGGGATGTAGTGACCCGCCTCCGTCGGCTGGAATGGGTTGCGGATGTCGATGGCGCGCACCCCGGCGTTGAAGTAGGAGACGAATACCAGCTTCCGGTAGTAGATCGGCGTCATGTTCTCATTCGACGAATGTGCACCGAAGCGTCCTCCGCGTTCGCAGAAGTGTCCCGACCGCTCATCAACACGGTAGTTCGAGATGACCTGCGGCTTCGCCGGGTCGGTGATGTCGGCGAGGTAGACCATCTCGGGGGCCGGGTCCGCGCAGAAGTTGGCCGTGGACTCGTTGACGATGACGGCGATGTCGCGGGTCGAGCCGTTCTGGAAGTGTTCGAACTCCTCGACAGGAACGTCGAGGACCGGCAGCGTCGTATGCGCTCCACCGCAGAAGGTGCACATGTCGAGCCGGGAGATCTGTGGCTCGAGGAGGTTCTCCGGAGTGG
Source organism: Nocardioidaceae bacterium (assembly GCA_050699035.1). Classification (GTDB taxonomy): domain Bacteria; phylum Actinomycetota; class Actinomycetes; order Propionibacteriales; family Nocardioidaceae; genus WHTB01. Next base: position 4,510 of record JBOHDE010000238.1, read on the forward strand.
GCTCCGGGTCTTCGTTGAGCAACTTGTCCCGGTCGACGATCTGCATGATTCCGCCGGAGCCGGTGCCGTAGCCGAAGTACACCCGGCCATCAAGGCTGATCGGGCCGTGCAATGAGGTCGGCACCTGGCCGGTCGATCCGGGTTCTTGACCAACCAGGCCGAAGTCGCGGATGTGGACCGGGTCGGTGGGGTCGCTGAGGTCATAGATCTGGGTCATGCGGTCGGTGCGCCAATCGGCGGCGCCGGACACCAGGTACGCAATCCCGGTGTCGCACTCCCACCAGTTCTTGTGCGTACCGTTCAGGCCGTTGATGCTGGTGACGAGTTCGGGGCTCTGGGGATCGGTGACATCCCAGACCTCGTGGGCCTGATCCCCCAATGTCCGCAGCAAGTACTCTCGACCTTGCTCGCCGTCGGGTAGATCGCCGCCGTCACAGATCCGCGCCATCTGCGCCCCACCGTCGGGAGCGGGGCCAGGTAGGTGGTGCAGGTACTTCGGCCTCTTTGGGTCTGTCACGTCGACAATTGACGTCCCATTGGGCTCTTCCTCACCAGTGAGCGGGTTGACCGCCGTACCGCCGTGATGGCCGACATAGGCGATCCACCGATCAGCCGACGAGTTGTGGTCGATAACCGGCTGGTAAGCCGAACGAGCCTGCAAGTTGTCCATGCCCACCAGTTTCATGTTCTTCGCCTCCGCAGCGGCGCCGGCGTCGCTGGCGTTGGCCCCCGAACGCTCGACAGGAAGCAGCAGGACGGCCAACAGTCCGACCAGGGAAGCGATGAGAACTGCCCTCCGGCGAGGCGAAGGTATCGACGAATGCCACGAACTCCCCGCTGCCGCACCCTGCAAGATGCGCGAAAATCTGTGCATGGTCCCTCCTCGGATCACCAGATCACCGACGTGAGGACCAGGGATGGCACACAGGGGCATGCGTCGAGCCTGGGGCGGACCGAACCGCCGCTACCAGGCCCCGGTGCGAGTACACGGCTTGATGACTTGCTACCTCACCGTGATCTGGCAGTTCCCCAGTGTGACGCGTAATACAGTAGACAGTAGAACCCGAAAGTGCAACGGCTCACTGGTCCACCATCCTCGTGTCGGCGTTCTCCGATAGGACGTCGATGCACCCCGGGTGCCACCAGGTCACTGCCCTGCTCGCTTGACGCGGTTCAGGTATGGAGCGATGTCCAGTATGAGATC
>JBOHDE010000239.1:0-5696 GCA_050699035.1 Nocardioidaceae bacterium
GAAGGGGGTCACTGGTCGTCAGCATGCGATAGGCCCCGACCTCGAACTGGAGGAGCTTGACGCTGCTGGGGTCGACGGAGAAGTCCGACGCGTTCATCCGCCGCTGGACCAGGATGCAGACGGCGAGCGGCCGCAGCAGTCGGAACAACGTGCTGCTCCCGTAGTACTGCACCGGGTCGATGGAGCGGGTGCGGTCGAGCGGGTGGCCGGACACTCGCCGGACCACGTCGTGGCAGGCCATCAGGAGCTGGAAGCGGAGCGGACCGACGGCTTCGTACAGCCGCTGCCTGGCGTTGTACTCATAGCTGAGGCGAGCCTGCCGGCCGGCCAATGCACGCTGGGAAACGTAGCCGGCAATGGCACCGATGATCGCGGCGACGACGGTCGAGGTGGCGACCAGCCCGAGAGCATCCACTCCGCAAGGCAACCACATCGATGGGCCACCTCGAGCACGGCACCGCAACCTCCATCCGCTGGCCGGCGGTCGCCGCGAAGTTCCCGTCCCGAACGCTCCCAGCAAAGCAGGACATGTCCGAAATCGGGGGCCACTGAGAACGGGAAGGTCTCGTCAGGACGGGACGATCCCGCCCGGCGGGAGCTGGTCAGCGGTAGCGGCGGGCGACGTTCTCGGTCTGCGACGCGCCCGGAGTCCACTCGGCGATCCACGGCCCGGTGTCCTCCGACGGGTCGACGACGCCGGCCTCGAGCCAGCTGAGCTCGCCGGACAGCACCCGGCCGGCCAGCCGCTGGTCGGCGTCGTCGGTGTTGTCCCAGAGCCGCCCGAACAGCGCGTCGACCCGGAGCCGGGACTGCGCGCAGAACACCTCGGCGAGCTCGTACGCGGCCGCGCCCTGCTCGAGGTCGTCGGACCGCAGCATCTCGGCCCGCGAGCACGCCGCCGCCATCGCGAACAGCTCGGCGCCGATGTCGACGATCCGGCCGAGGAAGCCCTGCCGGTACTCGAGCTTGCCCTGCCACCGGCTCATCCCGTAGAACGTCTGCCGGGCCAGCTTGCGCGACGAGCGCTCGACGTAGCGCAGATGCTTGGCCAGCGGACCGAACTCGGAGTACGACGTCGGCACCGCCCCCTTACCGGTGACCAGGTGCGGCAGCCACTTGGCGTAGAAGCCGCTGGCCTTGACCGCCGCCTTCGCCTTCTGCTGCAGGTCGGCGTCGTTGGACGCGAGGTCGCCGGCGGCGGCCAGATGGGCGTCCACCGCCTCCCGGGCGATCAGCAGCCGCATGATCTCGGACGAGCCCTCGAAGATCCGGTTGATCCGCAGGTCGCGGAGCACCTGCTCGGCGGGCACCGCACGCTCGCCGCGAGCGGCCAGCGAGTCGGCGGTCTCATAGCCACGGCCCCCACGGATCTGCACCAGCTCGTCCGCGATCACCCACGCCATCTCGCTCGCCCAGAGCTTCGCCAACGCCGCCTCGATCCGGATGTCCTTGGTGCCGGCGTCTGCCAGCTGAGCGGACAGGTCGAGCACCGCCTCCAGCCCGAACGTGGTCGCCGCGATGAACGAGATCTTCTGCGCCACCGCCGCGTGCTCGCCGACCGGGCGACCCCACTGGACCCGCGCGGCCGACCACTCGCGGGCGATCTTCAGGCACCACTTGCCGCCCGCCGTGCACAGGGCCGGGATGGACAGGCGACCGGTGTTGAGGGTGGTCAGCGCGATCTTGAGACCCTGCCCCTCGCGCCCGAGGCGGTTCTCGACCGGCACCCGTACCTGGTGGAAACGGGTCACGCCGTTCTCGATGCCGCGCAGGCCCAGGAAGGCGTTGCGGTTCTCGACCGTGATGCCGGCCGAGTCGGCCTCGACGACGAACGCGGTGATCCCACCGCGGCCGCCCTCATGCTCGGGCACGTGGGCCATCACGACCAGCAGCTCGGCGATCACGCCGTTGGTGGTCCAGAGCTTGACTCCGTCGAGGAGGTACGCGCTGCCGTCGTCGGTCGGGGTGGCGGTCGAGCCCATCCGGGCAGGGTCGGAGCCGACGTCGGGCTCGGTGAGCAGGAACGCCGAGATCGCCCCGGTGGCGCAGCGCGGGAGGAACTCCTTCTTCTGCTCCTCGGTGCCGAACATCTTCACCGGCTCGGGAACGCCGATCGACTGGTGTGCCGAGACCAGGGCACCGATGGTCGGGTGTACGGAGCCGGCCAGCGTCAGCGCCTTGCCGTAGTAGTACATCGACAGGCCCAGGCCGCCGTACTCACGCGGGATCTTCATCCCGAACACGCCGAGCTCGTTGAACCCCGCGATGTACTCGTCAGGGATCAGCGACTGGCGCTCGATCCGGCCGCCGTCGAGCGTCTTGCAGTACGCCTCGAGCTTGCCGAGGAACTCCTCACCGCGCTCCGTGTCGTCGGCCGTCGCGCGGGGATGCGGGTGGATGAGGGACAGGTCGAACCGGCCGAGGTAGAGCTCCTTGGCGAAGCTCGGCCGGACCCACTCGGTCTCCCGGGCCGCCTCGGCGACCTCTCGGGCCTGCCGCTCGCTGACGTTGCTCTGGGTCGCCTGTGCACTCACGGGGGTGTCCCTTTCGACGGGTACGGCCCAGTGTTACTCGGAAGTAGGGCCGAGCGAAACCCCCCGGGTCAGACGACGGTCACAAGGACGACCGCCGACACGACCGAGCCGACCAGCGCGCCGCCGTAACAGAGGACCGTGATCAGCCCCTTCGACCCCTTCAGCTGCAGCCCGTCGTAGAGCGTGTAGCGGAACCGGTGGGCCCAGTGCGCCAGGCAGAGCGCGAACAACCCGAACAGGAACAGGGCGGTGAGCGGATGACCGAGTACGGCGTGCAGGTGGGCGTGGCTCGGCGGCGTGACCCACCCCAGCGGGAAGGCCAGGCCGAACAGCACCACCAGGACCGGCAGGAACACCGCGGCAAGTACGCCGCCGGCGCTGAACAGCAGCCAGAGGATCGGCTCGACCCGTCGCTTGGTCATCGGGTCACCAGCCAGATCACGAACACCGACACGACGGCCAGCCCGACGTACTGCGAGGCGATGATCGCCCAGGCCGGGACGCGTCGACCGCGCAGCCGGACGACGGTCGCCTGCGGCGTGAGGTTGAACCAGGTGACCGTGTGCAGCACGACGAAGGCCAACGTGACCAGGTTGAGCACGACGACCCACGGCGTCGCGGCCCAGTCCAGGAAGCTCTGGTACTGGTCGTCGCCCCGGCCGACGGCGTAGGTCAGCATCAGCAGGAACACCACGAACCACGCGACGAACACACTGCTCAGCTCGCGCATGGCGAAGACGAAGTAGGAGCGCTTCTCCAGCCACCACCAGGTCGAGACGGGCCGGCGGTAGGCGCGTGGCTGGACCTCCGCCTCGCTCATCGTGCGCCCCGAGGGAGCAGGAACGCCTTCACGGATTCCTTTGCTGCCTTGAGCTTGTAGCGCTGGATGGCGCCGGCCGGATCCACGTGCTTGGGGCACACCGTGGTGCACTCGCCGACGAAGGTGCAGCCCCAGACCCCTTCGTGCTCGATGAGTACGTCGAGTCGCTCGCGGGCGCCCCGGTCGCGGGAGTCGAGGTCGTACCGCTCCGCCAGGGCGATCGCGGCCGGGCCGATGAAGTCGGGGTCGAGGCCGTACACCGGGCAGGCGGAGTAGCAGAGCATGCAGTTGATGCACATGCTGAACTGCTTGTACTCGTCGAGCTCCTCGGGTGTCTGGAGGTACTCGCCGTCCGGCTCGACCTCGTCGTCGCGGATGATCCACGGCTTGACCCGGGGGAGCTTGTCCATGAAGTCGCCGATGTCGACGACGAGGTCACGCACGACCGGGAAGTTGCGCATCGGCTCGACCCGCACCGGACCCGGCGCCAGGTCGGCCAGGAACGTGCCGCAGGTCAGCTCCGGCGTGCCGTTGACGCTCATCCCGCAGCTGCCGCAGATGCCCATCCGGCACGACCAGCGGTACGAGAGGGTGCTGTCCAGGTGGTCCTTCACATAGTTGAGGCCGTCGAGGACCGACCACTCCTTGCGCAGCGGTACGTCGTACTCCTGCAGCGTCGGCGCGGTCTCCTCCTCCGGCCGGTACCGCGACACCTGCAGCCTGATGCTGTCCGCCATGGCTCGCTACTTCCCGTAGGTTCTCTCTCCCGGCGGCCAGCGGGTGATCGTGACCGGCAGGCTCTCGAGCCGTGACGACTCGTCCGGGTTGCGGTGGATCAGGGAGTGCGCGAGGTACTTCTCGTCGTCTCGCGCCGGGAAGTCGGTGCGCTGATGGGCTCCCCGGGACTCCTCGCGCCACCGGCCGGACTGCACGATGCACTCGGCGACGTCCAGCATGTTCTCCAGCTCCAGTGCGGCGACCAGCTCGGTGTTGAACGTCCGGCTGGTGTCAGCCACCGCGACGTGGCCGAACCGCTGCTGCAGCTCGCGGAGCGTGTCGACGCCCTTGGCCAGTGCCTCGCCGGTGCGGAAGATGCCGGCGCTGTCCTCCACGGTCTGCTGCATCTCCTCGCGGATGACCGAGACCTGCTCGTGGCCGTCGGTCTTGTGCAGCAGGTCGCGCTCCAGCCGGCGCACCTCGTCGGCGGCCTGGGCCTCGATCGCCGCGGGCGGGTCGCCGGCCGTCGCGGCGTACTCCGCGGCCGCCCGGCCGGCGCGCGCGCCGAAGACGAGGCACTCGGGCAGCGAGTTGGAGCCGAGCCGGTTGGCGCCGTTGATGCTCACGCAGGCGACCTCGCCGGCGGCGTAGAGCCCCTCGATCGGGGTGGCGCCGTCGATGTCGGTGTGGACGCCGCCCATCATGTAGTGCACGACCGGCCGGACCGGGATCAGCTCGGTGACCGGGTCGATGTTCTCGTACTTGAGGCACAGCTCGCGGACGAACGGGAGCTTGGTGTCGATCAGCTGCTGGCCGAGGTGGCGCAGGTCGAGGTGGACGATCGGGCCCCAGGGCGAGTCGGTCACGCGGCCCTTCTCGACCTCGTGGACGAACGCCTGTGACAACCGGTCGCGCGGACCGAGCTCCATGCTGCGCAGCACCGGCGTGGGGCTGGGCGTGCCCAGGTCGTAGTCCTGCAGGTAGCGGTAGCCGTCCTTGTTGAGCATCCAACCGCCCTCGGCGCGCGCCGCCTCGGTGATCAAGATCCCGGTGAACGGCAGGCCGGTCGGGTGGTACTGGACGAACTCCATGTCCTTGAGCGGTGCACCGGCGCGGTAGGCCAACGCCATCCCGTCGCCGGTGCTGATGCTGGCGTTGGTGGTGAATGGGAAGACCTTGCCGCAGCCGCCGGTGCACAAGATGACCGCCTTCGCGGTGATCGTCTCGACCCGGCCCGACATCAGGTCGACCGCGACGACCCCGTGCACGCGACCGTCGTCGACCAGCAGCTTGGTCACGAACCATTCGTCGTAGCGGACGACCTCGTCGTACTTGAGCGACGTCTGGAACAACGTGTGCAGCATGTGGAAGCCGGTCTTGTCGGCCGCGAACCAGGTGCGCATCTTCTTCATGCCACCGAACGCGCGTACGGCGACGCGGCCGTCCGGCTCACGGCTCCACGGGCAGCCCCAATGCTCGAGCTGCAGCAGCTCGCGGGGGGCCTCGTCGACGAACGCCTCGACGGCATCCTGGTCGCAGAGCCAGTCGCTGCCGGAGACCGTGTCGTACGCGTGCTCGTCGAGGCTGTCGTCGTCGGCGACGGCGCCGGCGGCACCCCCCTCGGC
>JBOHDE010000240.1:0-5566 GCA_050699035.1 Nocardioidaceae bacterium
GACCAGACCGCCACCCTGTTGCTGCGTGGCCTGGTGAGCGGGCCGACCGAGCGGATGGCCGGCGCACTCGACTCGTACGTGCCGGCGTCGACCAACCCACGGGTGTCGGTGCGGGTCGACGACGACACCGGGCTCGCCACGGTGGCGTTCGGGCCGGAGGTCGCCGGTTACGACGCCGACCAGCGGCGGCTCCTCGCCGCCCAGCTCACCTGGACCCTCGACCAAGTCACCAAGATCCGCAGCATCAGGGTCACCTCGGACGGCGCGCCGGTCACGCTGGTGGACCGTGAGAGCGTGATGGACGCCAAGGGCGACCCGACCTACGATCCGTCCGACCCGGGTGCCTCGCGGGCCTTGTTCGCGCTGCAGGGCAGGCGCATCGTGACCGTGAACGAGGGGAAGGTCGAGCCGGTGTCGGGGGTGCTGGGCAGCGGCGGCATCCAGGTCGATGCGTACGCGGTCGACCGAGACGGGCGACGCGTCGCCGCGGTCACCGGCGGCCAGGTGCGGGTCGGGAGACTCACCGACGACGCTCCGTCGCTGGAGACGTGGTTCACCGAGGGCGTCGAACTGATCCGGCCGCAGTGGGACTTCTTCGGCCTGTTGTGGGTCGGCGACCGCACGCCGGACGGGTCGGCGCTGTACACGATGCGAGACGGTGAGTGGCAGGCGGCGATCGTGGCCGACGGGCCGGGCCGTCCAGTCGACATCAGGGCCTTCTCGGTGGCGCGCGACGGCGCCAGGATCGCGGTCATCGACGGTGCCGGGACCGGGAGCCGGCTGCTGGTCGGTCGGGTGGTACGGCCGATGTCGCGCGACGAGCCGCTGCGCGTCGACCGTTGGCGGGAGGTGGTCACGCCGGTGACGCGCCTCACCGACTTCCGCGACCTGGCGTGGGCGAGCCCGACCGAGCTGGCCGTGATCGCCCGGCGCAGCTCGGATGGTGCGCAACCGTTCACCGTCGACATCGACGGCTCGGAGGTGCTGGCCCCGAGCCTGGTCGACTTCACCGCCGTGTCGATCGCGGAGTCCCCGTCGGGCGTGCCGACGGTCGTCGCCGCGGACGACGGCGAGCTGTACTCGCAGACCGAGAACGCCCAGACCCAGGAGCGGTGGACCACCTATGTCAGCGACCCAGCGCAGGAGCGGCTGACCCAGCCCTCGTACGTCGAGTAGCCCCTCCCTTATCTCGCGCCGAGGTTGCGCGTATGTCGGCCGGTCTGGTGCATAAGCTCGCCGGCCGCTGCGGTCGAACTCGTACAACGGCTGGGTAAGCGTGACGTATGTGTCACGCTTACCCAGCCGCTATCACGGGCCCCTGCTGATGCCGTTGGCTCGAAGTGAACGAAATTGTGTCCACCAGTGACTGAAGACAGCAATTCCGTTCACTTGGTCGCGAGCAACGCGCTGAACCGGACATACGCACAACCTCGACGGGAGGACTGCCGACATTCGCGCAACCTCGGCGCGAAGGGTGGGGCGGTTCTGTCCACAGGGCGCAGGGCGGGTGCTGGGATCTGAACCGGCCGGGCCGGATGATCGGGTGATGGGCTGGCCCTCCGACCTCGCCGACGCCTGCGCCGACCTGTTGCTCGGCGGTTGCTGCGCCGGGTGCACCGCCCCCGGCCGGCTGCTGTGCGCCGACTGCGCCGCGATGCTGCGCGGCGAGGCTCGGGTGGCCTGGCCCGACCCGGTGCCCGCCGGCTTGCCGCTGCCGGCCAGCGTGGGCGCGTACGACGGACCGATCCGGGCGATCCTGCTCGCGCACAAGGAGCACGCGAGGTACGGCCTGCACCGCCCACTCGGGCAGGCGTTGGCGGCCGCGGCCGCCCTGGTCGCCGACCGGGCGGAGGGGCCGGACGTCCGGTCGGTCGTGCTGGTCCCAGTGCCGTCGCGGGCCGCGGTGGTCCGGGCCCGCGGCCACGACCCGTTGCTACGGATGACGCGCGCGGCGGCCGTACGGCTTCGAGCACACGGCTACCGCGTCGACGTACTCCCGGCTCTGCATCAGCACCGGCCACCCGAGGACCAGGCCGGGCTGGGCAGCGACGCGCGTACCCGCAACGTCGCGGGGGCGTTCGCGGTGTGGCCGCGGTCCGAGCGGTTGCTGGCGGGGCGTCGCGTGGTCGTCACCGACGACATCGTCACGACCGGCGCGACCGCGGCGGAGGCGGCGCGCGCTCTCCGAACGGCCGGCGCCGCACCGTGCGGTCTCGCCACGGTCGCGGCCACCGCTCGCTGGATGTCCGATTTCGGCAGACGGCTACCGATTCTTGGATCGGGCGGTTAGCGTCTGTATATGGCACCCGCCTGGGTCCGCTTCTTCGCCACTCAGGCCTCGCAGGACGAGGCCGCGTTCGACGGGCCGACATCAGGACGGGTGCTTTCGCATGTTCTCTCACGGCCGAAGGAGGTCCACGTGGATGTCGTGGTCAAGGGTCGCCACTGCGAGGTGTCCGACCGGTACCGTCAGCACGTCGAAGAGAAGGTCGCCCGGCTCGAGAAGTACGACCAGAAGCTGTTCCGAGTCGAGGTAGAGATCTCTCAGGAGCGCAACCCGCGGATGGCCGACAAGGCCGTGCGGGTCGAGCTCACCCTACGGTCTCGGGGGCCGGTGATGCGTGCGGAAGCAGCAGCAGAGGACAAGATGACAGCCCTTGACGTAGCCCTCGACCGGCTGCAGACACGGCTGCGAAAGGCGGCCGACCGGCGGCGGATCCATCACGGCACCCGCACGCCGGTGTCGGTGTCGCAGGCACTTGCCGCCGTCGGCGCGGAGCAAGGCTCCCTGAACGGCACCGGGCCTGACCTGTTCGGCGGTGCCGACGAGTCCGGTGACCACATGGCCGGCCCCATCTCCGTGACCGGCGAGGGCCCGCTCGTCGTACGCGAGAAGACGCACGCGGCTGCGCCGATGACACTGGACCAGGCGCTGTACGAGATGGAGCTGGTGGGACACGACTTCTTCCTGTTCGTGGACAAGGAGAGCGAGCTGCCGAGCGTGGTCTACCGCAGGCGTGGGTACGACTACGGCGTGATCAGGCTGTCGGTCTGACCGCACGCCACCGCGTCTTCAGGCGAACCCTCACCGGAACCGATCCGGTGAGGGTTCGCTCGTGCCATGATTCGTGCCATGGAGAAGCCGAGCATGGTCACCGCACCCGACGAGCCCACCCGGGTTGTGGTCGTCGACGACCAGGAGCTCTTCCGTCGTGGGCTGATCATGCTGCTCAACACGGAGGACGACATCGAGGTGATCGGCGAGGCGCACGACGGTGTCTCCGCCACCGACCTGGTCGCGAAGAAGGTGCCTGACATCGTGCTGATGGACGTCCGGATGCCGAAGCGTTCGGGGATCGAGGCCTGCCTGTCGATCAAGGACGTCGCCCCCTCGGCCAAGATCATCATGCTGACGGTGAGCGACGAGGAGGCCGACCTCTACGAGGCGGTCAAGAACGGCGCCTCCGGCTACCTGCTCAAGGACTCCTCGATCGAGCAGGTGGCGCAGGCTGTCCGCGTCGTCGCCGACGGCCAGTCCCTGATCAGCCCGTCGATGGCAACCAAGCTGCTCGACGAGTTCAAGCAGATGTCCACGGCGCGCCGGCCCGACGTGATGACCCCGCGGCTGACCGACCGTGAGCTGGAGGTGCTGCGGCTGGTCGCCCGGGGTCTCAACAACCGGGAGATCGCCAAGGAGCTCTTCATCAGCGAGAACACCGTCAAGAACCACGTACGCAACATCTTGGAGAAGCTGCAGCTGCACTCCCGGATGGAGGCGGTCATGTACGCCGTGCGGGAGAAGCTGCTCGACATCCCCTAACCGCCGTCGGCGGCACATCGTGCGTGTCCCGTGGGGCCTCTGCTCATGAGCCAGCGCGCCGTACGACGTCCGAAGCCTGGAGCCCTCCACGGCCCTGTTCTCGGACGTCCCCGGCAGTGACCGACGAGTTTGCGGTCAACCCAAGTGGCCGACGACGGCAAACTCGTCGGTTACCGCTCGTTCACGGGCCACGGTGAACAGAATCGTGGCGGGGTCCGCCCCTCATTGACTGGCGTGTTCCGTAGGCCTGCTGTCTGGTTTGTCCCTACGGAACGCGCCAGTCGACGGCGGCAAACCGCCGCGATCGCCACGAAACCGGCTGTTCGACGCGGATCGCGCCGAGGGCTGAAGCGCCCCACGACGTACCGGCGCGACTGTCGGCGCCGTTGTCTACAGTGAGCGATCGTGACCGACCTCGAGGTGCGTCCCCGGCTGGCGACCGAGCGACTGACCCGGCTGCAGGCCCGACGGGTGGCGCTCGCGGCGCAGGGGTTCACCGACCGGCGCCCGGCCATGCCCGACGCCCGGGCGCTCACCCGGGTGGTCGGCCGCACCCGGGTGTTCCAGATCGACTCGGTCAACGTGCTGGCCCGCGCGCACTACATGCCGCTGTTCAGCCGGCTCGGTCCGTACGACCCGGCCCTGCTCGATCGCGCGTACGGCCGCGGGCCGCGACGGCTGTTCGAGTACTGGGCGCACGAGGCGACGCTGGTGCCGGTCGACCTGCATCCGCTGCTGCGGTTCCGGATGGAGCGGGCGCACTCCAGCGCCTGGGGCGGCATGCGGCGCATCGCCGTCGAGCAGCCCGACCTGGTGCGTTGGGTCCGTGACGAGGTGGCCGCGTCCGGCCCGTTGACGGCCCGCGAGATCGAGCACGACGTACCCCGCGAGAAGGGCAACTGGGGCTGGAACTGGAGCGTGGTCAAACGTGCGCTCGAGTGGTTGTTCTGGTCCGGCGAGGTCAGCTCCGCACGGCGCAACGGCGCGTTCGAGCGGGTGTACGACCTGCCCGAGCGGGTGCTGCCGAGCCGGGTGCTCGACGCGCCGACGCCGACCGACGCCGAGGCGCACCGGCAGCTGGTGAGCCTGGCGGCGCGGTCGCACGGGGTCTCGACCGCGCAGTGCCTCCGCGACTACTTCCGGCTCGGGGTCGACGAGACGCGAGCGGCGATCGCCGACCTGGTCGAGGCGGGCGAGCTGCTGCCGGTGACGGTGGCCGACTGGGCCCGACCTGCGTACCTGCACCGCGACGCCCGGCTGCCGCGGAAGGTCTCGGCACGCGCGCTGGTCAGCCCGTTCGACCCGTTGGTGTGGGAGCGTGCGCGCACCAAGGCGCTGTTCGACTTCGACTACCGGATCGAGATCTACGTGCCGGCGCACAAGCGGGTGCACGGCTACTACGTGCTGCCGTTCCTGCTCGGTGACCGGCTCGTCGCCCGGGTCGACCTGAAGGCCGACCGCAAGGCCAGCCTGCTGCGGGTGCACGCCGCCCATCGGGAGCCGCACGCGCCGCCGGAGACGGCGACCGAGCTCGCCGCCGAGCTGCGCTCGATGGCCGGCTGGCTCGGCCTCGACGACATCATGGTCGCGCCCCGCGGCGACCTGGCCGATGGGCTGGCGGCCGCCGTGCGCTGACCCCGGCGCGGCCTGTCTGCGGCGACCCCACGCGCCGGCCACCTACGCTGACACGGTGGGACGCGGTCGACGGACGAGCTGGGCAGCCATCGTGGTGGCTGGGCTGATGGC
>JBOHDE010000241.1:0-5545 GCA_050699035.1 Nocardioidaceae bacterium
CAGGAACGTCGTGCCGTACGAGTTGAGCTCACGGATCATCTCGCCCATCCGCTCGACCAGCACCGGGTTGATGCCTCCGGCCGGCTCGTCCAGCAGGATCAGCCGAGGGTCGAGCATCAGGATCTGGCCCAGCTCGACCAGCTTCTGCTGACCGTACGAGAGTGCGTGTGCCCGCTGGTCGCGGAACGCGCGCATGCCGACGAACTCAAGGAGTTCCTCGGCCCGGTCGGCCTCGGGTCCGCTGACCGCGATCCGGCCGAGCTGCTGCCAGGAGAATGACCGCTGCGGCGCGACGATGTTCTCCAGCACCGTCATCTCGCCGAACAGCCGGGTGATCTGGAACGTCCGGCCGATGCCCCGGTGCGCCCGCTCCCACGACGGGAGTCGCTCGATCCGCTCGCCCGCGAACGTGACGTCGCCGGCGTCCGCCCGGATCGTGTGGTCGATCAGGTTGAACACCGTCGTCTTGCCCGAGCCGTTCGGCCCGATCAGACCAGTGACCGATCCCTCCGGCACGGTCAGCGAGCATCCGTCGACCGCCTTCAGGCCGCCGAAGTGCTTGGTCAGGCCGGCCACCTCGAGCAGCGGCGGTGCAGCACCGGGACCCCGGCTCACCGGCTCGGCCCGTTCGGCTCGCTGGGTGAGGGAGGCGAGGCTGCCGCCGGGACCGATGCGGGCACCGACCAGACCCGCCTTTCCGGCCGTACGACGACGGTGCAGCAGCGACTCCACGGCCGGCAGGACGCCCTTCGGCATGAAGATCACGACCGCCATCAGCAGACCTCCGAAGAGGAACAGCCGCATGTTGCCGCCGCCGAAGCTGTTGTTGGCGACCTCGTTCAGCGGCTCGATCAGGAAGGCGCCGAGCACCGGACCCCACAGGGTGGCCTTGCCGCCGATCAGCAACGACAAGATGATCTGCACGCTGATCAGGATGCCGAACATCCCGCGCGGGTCGATGAACGTCAGGTAGTAGCCGTAGACCGCGCCCGCCATGCCGACGAACACGCTGCTGGCGGCGAACGCGATGATCTTCTCCACCGGCAGGTTGATCCCGATGGTGGCCGCCTTCGTCTCGTCCTCGCGGATCGCGATCAGCCCCATGCCGAGCTTGGTACGACGGATCCACCAGGTCATCAGCAACTGGATGACCAGGATTGCCAGCAGGGCATAGTAAAACGGCAGGTTGATGATCTCCCGGTCCCAGGACGGCAGCGGCAAGGTCAGGCCGGCGGTGCCGTTGGTGACACTCACCCAGTTGATCGCGATGACCTGCACCAGGAACAGGAAGGCGACGGTGATGATGACAAACGCCGGCCCGCGCGAACGCAACGAGACCAGGCCGAGCAGGACGGCGACCGTGGCGGCCAGCACGCCTGCCACCGGCACCCACAGCCACGGCGACACCGACTCGAAGCGAGTGGCGAGCACGCCGATGGTGTACCCGCCGAGACCGATGAACGCGCCCTGCCCCAGCGACACGTACCCGGCGAACCCGGTGATGATGTTGAGGCCGCTGGCCCCGACCGCGAAGACCAGGGACAAGATGACCATGTTCTGGTAGTACGCGTCGTCGGTCAGCAGCGGGAACGCCGTCAGCAGGGCGAGAGCGACCGCAGCCAGCATCCGACCGACCCACAGCGGGTCGGTGAGCGCCTGCATCGACTTGGTCATGCGGCCACGGCGTCCGCACGGAGCCGGCTGCCGAGCAGGCCCTGCGGACGGACCAGCAAGACGACGAACACGATCGCGTACGGCACTGCGGTCGCCCATGACGGTGAGACGTACGCCGACGTCAGGGTCTCGCCCACCCCGAAGATGAGTGCACCGAGGACGGCGCCCCGCATGCTGCCCATCCCGCCCAGCACCACGATCGCCAACAGCCGGGCGATCCACTGGTAGTGGGCACCGGGGACGAACGGGTACAGGATGCCGACGATTGCACCACCGGCTCCGGCCGCGGCGATGCCGAGCGCGAAGACCAGGGCGGCGACCGCGGTGACCTTGATGCCCACCAGCGCGGCACCGTCCGGGTTGACCGACGTCGCTCGGATCGCCCGTCCCAGCCAGGTCTTGGTCAGGACCGCACCGAGGGCGAGCAGGACGAGGACCGCGACGACCCCTCCGTACACCTGGGCCTTCGGCAGGAACAGTCCGCCCACCGTGAACGACTCGTCGCCGTAGCTCGGTCGGATCGCGGTGGAGTTGTTGCCCCAGATCGTGCCCATCACGGCCTCGAGCACGAGCGCCAGACCGAAGGTCAGCAGCACCGTGGACGCCATCGGCGCGGTGCGTAGAGGGGCCGCGACCGTCTTGTACGTGACCCAGCCGATCGCGAAGATCACCGGGGTCGTGACGAGGATGCCGAGCAGCGGGTCGATCCCGAGTAGGTCCCACAGTGAGTATGTGATGAACGCCGCGAGGATCAAGAACGCGCCGTGCGCGATGTTGATCACGCGCATGACCCCGAAGATCAGGGTCAGGCCTCCCGCGACGAGTGCGTACACGCCGCCAAGGAGAAGGCCGAGAGCCAGATTCTGGACCAGCTGGGTCATCAGCTGGCGCCTCCAGGCTGCCAGCCGATCTTGATCTCGCTGGTGGCCGCGTCCTCCGGGAGTACGATTTCGGCCTTGCCGTCTTGCCATTGGCCGATCAGGAACTCGCCGGTCGGGGCGCCGGTCTCGTCCCACGACAGCGGCCCGAGGATCGTGTCTACCTCGTTCTCGTGCAGCCAGTCCGCGAGTGCCTCCTGGTCGTCGACGCTGTCGACCGCCTCGACGGCTGCCTGCAGCACCTCGCCGGTCGCGAAAGCGTCGGCGGCATCCTCCGGTACAGAGCCACCGCCGAACATCTCCTCGTACTTGGCGACGAACTCCGCGTTGCCCGGGGTGTCCGCGTCAGGGGAGTGGCTGACGGCGTACAGGACGCCCTCGGTGTTCTCCTCGCCGATGCCGTCGACGAACTGGTCGCCGAAGGAAGGCGCGTTGGTCTGGTAGAACATCGAGGGCGTGAAGTCGGCCTTGAGCATCGACCGGGTCAGGCCGATGCCGTCCTCGAACTGCGCGCCGTGCACGACGAGGTCAGGGGCCGCACTCTTCATGGCGTTGACGATGGTGTCGAAGTTCTTCGTGTCGATGGCGTAGGTCTCCTGGTAGACGGTCTCGATGCCCGCTCCCTCGAGGATCGTACGGATGCCCTCGACGTTGGGCGCCGCGAACGGGTCGTCCAGGGTCGGGTATGCCGCGGTCTTCGGCCGCTGGTCCTCCGGGAGCTGGCTGATCCAGTCTGCGAAGACCAGGCCCTGCTTGTCGGCGGTGGCCTGCTGAGCGAAGAAGAGGTATTTGAAGTCGCGCGCGAAGATCTCCGGAGAACCGCCGGCCGGCTCGACGTAGAGCATCTGGTTGCGTTCGGCGACCGAGGACGCCGGCAGGTTGAGCAACGAGGAGAACGTCCCGAGCAGCAGGTCGACCTTGTCCTGGCTGATCAGCGCGTTGTAGTCCGCGACCACCGTGTTCTGGTTCGAGGCGTCGTCCTTGACCACGAGCTCGACGTCACGCCCCAGCAGACCGCCGTCCTCGTTGACCATCTCCTGCCACACCTTGTAGCCCTGCTCGGCCGCCTTGCCGGGCTGGGAGAACTCTCCGGTCAAGGGGAGCGAGGTGCCGATCTTGACCGGCGCGTCGGACTGCCCTCCCGCCTCTCCACCTCCGCAGCCGGCGACCCCGAGCGCCACGACGGCGCCGACCACCAGGGTTCTCATCCGACGACTGGTCGCGACCTTCCGCATTTCTCCTCCTCCTGATGCCGCAATCGATTGCGGGCACTCTGCAGTGTTGTGAACCGGGAACGGGCTGTCAAGGGACGGCGGGAGTCAGGTCGCGCGTGGTTGCAAACGACTGCAGTCTGCGGCATCGTCGTCGTGCGGCCACAGCGTCGCTCGACGGAGGCGTGATGACATCGGTGGAAGGGTCCGGGTCGCCCAGCACACTGGAGCCGGGCAAGCCGGGCGAGCTGCCCGACAGCGTGGACGTCGTGGTGATCGGTGCCGGTCACAACGGGCTTGTGACGGCCGGCTACCTGGCCGCGGCCGGCCTCGAGGTGCTGGTCGTGGAGGCGGCGCCGACGCCGGGCGGCAACACCCGGACCGAAGAGCTCACCCTTCCCGGCTTCGCCCACGACTCCTGCGCCAGCGCCCATGTGCTCATCCAGTCGAACCCGCTGCTCAAGGACGACGAGCTCGGCCTGCTCTCGACCTACGGGCTCCAGTACGTCATGGCCGACCCGGCCGTCGTGTTCCCGCAGCCGCACGGCGACTCGCTGGTGATGCACCGAGACCTCGAGGCGACCCAGGCGGAGGTGGCCCGCTGGTCGGCGCGTGATGCGGCCGAGTTCGGGGCGTTGATCGCGGAGTGGCACGACGGTCTCGGTGCGGTCCACGGGAGATGGAGCTCGGGCCTCGACCTCGGCGCATCCGAGGCGGCCGGGCGCTACCTGGCCCTGCGTGAGCGCAGTGCGTGGGACGTCGTCCACGAACGCTTCACCGATCCGACCATCCGGTCCTTCGTGCTCTGGTTGGCGATGGCGACCATCCAAGATCCTCGTCGACCCGGCACCGGCTTCTTGCCGTCCTCGCTGACCGCCGGTCGGCTGAGCTTCGGCTGGGCCACCCCGCTCGGCGGCTCGAGTGCGCTGCCGGACGCGTTGGTCCGCCAGGTCCGCGACCACGGCGGACAGGTGGTCTGCTCCGCCGCCGTGACCACGGTCGAGGTGTCCGACGATCGCGCGGTCGCCGTACGCACGGCCGACGGCCGACGGGTCAGCGCTCGCCGGGGCGTCGTGTCGAGCGCCCACCTGGCCCTGCTCGCCGAGATGGTGGAGGGTGCTGCGGGGTTGGACGACCTGGCCCGGGCGCGAGACACCTGGCAGCCCGGCCTCAGTGTGTTCGCTGTGCACGCTGCCCTGCGGGGCGACCTGGCGTACCCCTCTCACTCCGGCTCGATCGCCGCCGTGGCCGGCGGGCTCGGCAGCGCGGACGGCGTGGCCGCGCAGCTCGACGCGTTCCACCGAGGGCAGGTGGACGCGGAGGATCCGTGGCTGCTGGTCGTCGACCAGACCGTGGTCGACCAGGCCCGGGCGCCGGGAGGGGGAGCGACGTTCAAGATCCTCACCGTCGCGCCGTACACCCGCAGCGACGGTCGGAGCTGGGACGACGCCAAGGACGAGTACGCGGCGGCGCTGGTGGATCTGGTCCGGGCCCGGGTGGTCGGTCTCGGGCCGGAGGACATCCTTGCGCTGCGGGCCGAGTCACCCGTCGACGTCGCCGGACACAACCCGCACAACCTGGGTGGGTCGTGCCACGGCGGCGAGTTCCGCACGGCCGACGGCGTGATCGCGGGCTGGCCGACCTACCGGACCTCGGTGCCCGGCCTGTTCCTCACCGGCGCGACCACCCACCCCGGCGGCTCGGTCTCCGGGCGACCCGGCCGTAACGCGGCCCGGGCGGTCCTCACCGACCTGGGCATCGACCCGGCCACCGTGATGGGCC
>JBOHDE010000242.1:0-5536 GCA_050699035.1 Nocardioidaceae bacterium
CCTGCCGAATGGGGTGGCGCTGCAGTAAGCACTTCCGCTATCGGCCAGGTCATTCGTCCAGTTCCCGGCCCAGCAGTCCCGCGAGAGTGTCGAGAGCCGCTTCGGCGCCATCGCCCTCAGCGGTGAGTACGACCTCGTCGCCCTCATTCGCCCCGAGCGTCATCAGCGCGAGGATGCTTGCGGCGTCCACAGGGGCCATGCCATCCTTCGCGATCTGCACGCTGACCGAGAGTTCACCAGCCGCCCGCGCGAACACCGCCGCCGGCCGCGCGTGCAGGCCGGCACGGCTGGCGACCACCACTCTGCGTTCAGGCACCGTCATCTCCTTCATCCAGCAGTTGGTATGCATCCTGGCGGGCTTGTTCGGCCGATGACGCGGCCAGTGCTGCCGTGGCAGCCTCGCTGCAGGTGGCCGACGAAACCCCGGACAATCGAGATGCCACCGCGGAAATCGCCGATGGGCTCATCGACAGGCTCGAGACGCCCAAGCCCACCAGGACGCAGGCCAGCCCAGGTTCGGCGGCTGCTTCGCCGCAGACACCGATTGGCTTGCCCAGCTCGCGGCCTGCGGTGCACGTCTCGGCGACAAGTCTTAGGACGGCGGGCTGCCAGGGGTCGTTCAAGGCGGCCACCGCGGCGAGCTGCCGGTCGGCGGCCATCGCGTACTGCGTGAGGTCGTTGGTGCCGATCGAGGCGAAGTCGCACACCGAAAGGGCATGCTTGGCTGCCAAGGCGATGGCTGGCACCTCGACCATAATGCCCGCGGTGCGCAGGCCATGCTGCCGAGCCAGCGCAGCGAACTCCGAGGCCTCGATTGCGGTCGACACCATCGGCGCCATCACCCAGACGTCGGCCTCGCTACGCTGCGCCGCGACTGAGAGCGCCTCGAGCTGCACGTCCAGTAGGTCTGGAGCTCCGATGGCCGTTCGATAACCCCGCACTCCGAGGGCCGGGTTCGTCTCGACAGCACCGGCCACATTCATGAACGGCATCGGCTTGTCGGCACCAGCGTCCAGCGTCCGCACCACGACTCGACCGCCCGCGAACGCATCGAACAGCTGTTGGTACACGGTGATCTGCTCGTCCAGGCTCGGTGGCTCGGTCCGCCCGAAGAAGCAGAACTCCGTCCTGAACAGGCCCACACCTTCGGCGCCAGCCTCGAGCGCGGCCTTCGCATCGGCCGGCTCGCCGATGTTGGCGAGTAGCGGAACCGGATGTCCGTCAGCCGTCGCGGCTTCGCCAGTGTGCCGCGGCAGTTGCTTCACCCTGTGTCGCCGTGCCTGACTGATTCGTGCCGCGTCGGGTTCGACCTCGATCAGCCCAGATGTGCCGTCGACGACGACCACGGCACCCTCGCGCAGTTTCAGCACTCCGGCCGCAGCGACCACCGACGGGATGCCGAGAGCGCGGGCCAGAATCGCGGTATGGCTGGTCGGTCCGCCCTCCTCGGTGACCAGTGCAAGTACCTTGTCCGGGTCAAGCCCGACGGTGTCGGAGGGGGCGAGGTCGCGCGCGACGAGGACGAACGCCTGCTCGCGCGACGGCACCCCTGGGGGCTCGGTACCGTGCAGCGCGTAGACCAGCCGGTCACGTACGTCGTTGACGTCGCGCACCCGCGCGGCCATCTGCGCGCCGGCAGCCGAGAACATGGTGGTGACCTCGGCTGCTACTACCCAGACCGCTCGGTCAGCCGGCATCCCCTGCTCGCGAACTAGTCGAACCGCCTGGTCGAGGAGCATGGGATCCACCGCCATCATCGCCGTGGCGTGCAGTACCGCCCGTGCCTCGCCCTCGACCGCTTCGGCGGCGGACAGCAGGTGACGCTCCACTTCCTTAGCGGCCGCCTCCAAAACCGCGCCCGCTGCGTCCCGGTCGGCCACCGGTGTCGGGGTGTAGGTTGCCGGCGGCTCGGGCTCCTCCGCCGCCATCACAACGGCTGGCCCGGCGGCTAGGCCGGCGCTCACTCCCAAGCCGCGCAGCGTGGTCACGCCACTGCCATAGGACGACGGCACGGCATTATCGCGAGTCTTTCAGCATGACCGAGCGAGTCAAGTTGCGCGGTTCATCGGGGTTGAGCCCTTCCGCTCTGGCCCGCACCACACAGAGCCGGTGCACCCGAACGAGTTCGGCCATCGGATCGACATCGGCGTGCTCAAACGCGGCCCCGGTGGCCATCACATCACGCGCTAGATCGGGAACAGGCTCGCCAAGAGCCCACACGACGCGGCCAGGTCGGCTAATCGAGATGGGGCCGTGCCGATACTCCATCATCGGATACGCCTCGGTCCACAGCTGAGCCGTCTCACGTAGTTTCAGGGCGGCTTCGTTCGCCAAGCCGGTCGTCCAACCTCGCCCCACGAACGTTATCTGGTCAGCGTCCAATGCTGGGCCGAGTGACGACTCATCCGCTGCCAGGATCAACTCAGCCTGACGCGCTGCTTCGGTCAGGTCGTCGCCCAAACTCTTGCGTAGCATCGCCAAGGTCGCCGTCGCGAACCGAGTTTGCACGATTGCGCGTTCATCAACCTCGGGGGTGACGATAGCGTCCGCCAGCTCGACGACCGGCGTGCCCGGAGTCGCGACGATGACAGTCGCCGGCACTCGCCCTCGGATGCTCTGCAGTAGCTCGACAATTTCGGTCGTCGTGCCGGAGCGGGTAATTGCCACTACTCGGTCGTATTCTCGGTCCAACCGCGCCTCGGAGGCTGGCCACGCATCGGTAACGCCTTGGCCGCTCGCTTCACGCATTGCGGCGTATGACTGCGCCATGAACAGCGAAGTGCCACAGCCGACCACAGCAGTTCGCTCGCCCCGCCTCGGAAATAGCGCCGCGTACTCGGACACCGTGCGCCCGGCAGCCAACCAGTTGGCGGGCTGAGTGACCATCTCCGCCTCGACGTGTGCCGATGGCGTGGCTGCGGTCATCGAAACTCCAACTCGACGGTGGCGACTCTTCGCCAACAATGCACGAATGCGCTTGAAAACGTCAACTCTTAATCGCTATCGCGCAGTTTGCTGCCGGCTGGACCAAATCCTGGACTGCGCCAGGTCTCGTGCCGGGGCTGACGCATGCAACCTGCCACAAGCTTCGGCACACCCGCTTCACCCGGCCGCGTGAGGTATGGCGCTCGAGGCGATCCCTTGCCAGATCAGCACCTTCGACGCCCGGCGCGGCCCACACTTGCCAATCGGTCCCAAACCTTCCACACGGCGACCCGCGCGGTGGATCCGGGACTAGCGCAGGTCTCCCTCAGCCGGTTGATGTCGGGCAGGTTAATCTGCAGTTCGATGCACGTTGCAAGGCCCTCGGGTAATGGGTGGAAGGCTCCCGTCGGAACTCGGAGGAGGCAGGAGATGACGAGGTACGAGCGCCTCAACGCGCTGCTCGAGGTACTTGCAGACGAGGGCCACATGGGAGTCGCGGAGCTCGCTGACAGATGGAATGTCTCCCAAGCCACGATTCGTCGCGATCTGGATCACCTAGCAGGCCAGCAGATGATCACCCGGACTCGCGGTGGTGCGCTGGCCAACAGCGTCGCCGACCTTCCCATCCGGTACAAGTCGGCACGACACGCTTCGGAAAAGCAGCGGATTGGCCGAGTCGCAGCAGAGATCGCGCGACCCGGCATGACAATCGCGATCAACGGCGGCACCACCACAAGTGAGGTGGCTAGGGCCCTCGCGCAACGCAGCGACCTGATTAACGAATCTGAGGGTCAGCGGCTGACCCTTGTGACCAATGCCGTCAACATCGCGAACGAGATGGCGATCCGTCAGCACATCAAGCTCGTAGTGGTCGGTGGAGTGGCCCGTCCGCAGTCCTATGAATTGATCGGACCTCTCGCGCATCACACCCTAGAAGAGCTGACTTTTGACCTAGCCTTTCTGGGCGTGGACGGGATCAGTCTCGACCGAGGCGCCACTACCCATCATGAGGGTGAGGCCGAGGTCAACCGGCTCCTTGCCTGCCAGGCCCATAAAGTGGTCGTCGTGGCGGATGGCTCGAAACTCGGCAAGGCTGCCTTCGCACGGATCTGTCGCATTAGCGAGATCGACGTACTGGTCACCACCGAGGAGTCCGCCCCGGCGTCCGAGCTTGCTGAACTGCAGGGTCAGGACATGGAGGTACTTCGGTCATAGGCCCGATGACGGTGAAGTGCGTCCAGAGTCGAACCTCTCGACGTCGCGTGGTCGCGGCATCGTCGCGGGGCCAGATGCTGCTGCGCCTGCTCGACGGATAGTGGCGGGTCTCGCCCTACCGCAGCCGGCGCGCACGCCGCACCTCCACCTCGACCCGGCTGGTCGCACCCTCGGCGGCTCGGCGGAACCGCCGTCGCAGGGAGCCGCCCACCTCGACCCGGTCACCAGGCTGCCAGGCGACGGCCGAGCGCTGGACCCGAGCGGTCCACGCGGTGCAGTCGATCGTGTCGACCCGCAACCGTTCACCGTCGGCACGTGCCCGGTCGACGATCACCCGGAACGTCACCAGCAGGTCGCCGCTCGGCAGCTCACGTGACTCGGCGGCTGCCGCCAGCCGGCCACGCAGGAGCACCTCGTTGCAGTAGTCGGGGCCGACGTCGGTCGTCGCGCCTACGTGGTCCGTGCTCACTGGCACCACCTCCACGACACCCAGCCTGCAGGCCGTCGGCCGGATGCGCAGCAGGCGCCGGGCGGGCTGTGGACAGCCAGCCTCCCAGCGCCCCCTGTGGACGGAAAGCGGGTCAGTCGACGGGTCGGTCGACGTCCGTCCCCGCCTCGTCGGCGGTGTCATCGGCGGCGTCCGTGGCCTCGTCCTCGTCCCTCGTGTCGACCAGCGTCAGACCCTCGAGCTCCATCAGCCGCTCGGCGGCGTCGGTGACGGACTCCGAGTCGACCGCCACCGTCCGGTGGAACCATTCGGTCGCATCGGTCGTGCGACCGGCGGCGAGCAGTGCGACCGCGTAGGCGTACTTGAGCCGCGCCCCCGACGGCCTACGGTCGTTGCTGCGCAGCTCCTTGCCTTCGAGCATCGCGGCGGCCATGTCGGCCTCGCCCAGGTCGAGCCGAGCCCCGGAGGCGACGATCAACAGCTCGGTGCGGGTGTCGGGTCCGAGACCCTCGACCGCTTTGTCCTTGGCCAACGCCAGCGCCCGTTCGGGGCGGCCGAGCGCACGCTCACAGTCGGCGATCAGCGCCAGGTAGTCGTGGTTGCCGTTCATCCGACGCGCTGCTTTCAGCTCGGTCAGCGCCTCGGCGTAGTGGCCCGCGAGGTAGGCAGCCTCGCCACAGGCCTCCCGGATGATCGCCAGCCGGGCAGCCCTCGAGCGTGCTGCGAGGGTGTGCTGGTACGCAGTCTCGGGGTCGGTGTCGAGCAGTTGCCCGGCGGCGACGAGGTGCCGAGCGACCCGCTGAGCGAGCTTCTCCGGCAGCGAGCGCAGCTGCTGGCGGACCGACCGGTCGAGCTCCTTGCCGGTCACGTCCTCCGGGATCGGCGGTCCGTCGTAGCGTTGCTGATCGTCGCTGCGTTGCTCCGGGGTCCGGTCGTCGGCCGGCCGGG
>JBOHDE010000243.1:0-5501 GCA_050699035.1 Nocardioidaceae bacterium
CGCAACGCGACGAGGACGGCGACGGGTGTCGTGGCGCCGAGCGCGCACAGGACCAGCCCGACCCCGAGCCCAGAGTCGAGGCCGAGGCGTGCGAGACCGACGAAGAACAGCAGGGCGCCGGGTGGATGGCCGGCGATGTGGACCGGCCAGTTTCCCTTTGCCTGATAGGGAATCAGCGACGTGAAGTCGGACAGCATCGCCCGGACGTCGTCGAGCTCCAACGCGGTGGGGAAGTACTCGTTCTTGTGCACTGCCGGGTCCGCCAGCCCGTTGACGCCGTCGACGAGCGCCAGCGCGACGATCCAGGCCAACGCGGCGAACCAGCATCCGGCCAACAGCCATCGCCACGGCAGTCGGCGGGCCACCATCGGGCCCCCACCGACGAGGGCGACGGCCAAGACGACGGCGGGCACCGTGCCGACGCCAACCCGAGGACGCCACTCTGCATGGACCGGTGGGAAGTGCACATGGGCGTCGAACGACAGCCAGGTCGGCACCAGCATGGCCAGCAGCACCCATCCGGCAGCGACCGCCAGGCCGGTCAGCGCGGCAAGTCCTCTCGTCATCGCCGTAAGGCTAGGCCGCGCCACCGGCGGCTGCGCGACTCCGTCAGGATTTCGTAAGCAGGCCAGGGGTCTCAATTCGAGAGTCGACTTCCTAGGGTCGAGACGTGACGACCTGTGATCTCGTGATCCCGTGCCGCGACGAGGCAGCGGCCCTGCCGGAGGTCCTTGCGTCGGTCCCGCAGGGCGTACGGGTGATCGTGGTCGACAACGGGTCGACCGACGGCACGGCAAGGGTCGCCGCCGAGCACGGCGCAACTGTGGTCGACGAACCCGTCGCCGGGTACGGCCGTGCGGTGCAGGCGGGTGTGTGCACCGCGACTGCCGAGCTCGTCGCGGTCGCCGACGGCGACGGGTCTTTCGACCTGCGCGATGTGTCGCGCCTCCTCGCCGTGGTCGGGTCTGGCTACGCGACGATGGCGGTCGGCCGACGCCGGCCCGTCGCTCGCGGCGTGTGGCCGTGGCACGCCCGGGCGGGCAACGCGGTGCTGGCGGCGTGGGTACGCCGGCGTACCGCACTCGACCTGTATGACATCGCCCCGCTGCGCGTGTGCGGGCGTGTCGACCTGCTCGACCTCGGCGTGCAGGACCGTCGGTTCGGCTACCCGCTGGAGCTGTTGCTGCGTGCCGCGGCGGCCGGTTGGACGGTGGCCGAGCTCGACGTCGACTACCACCCGCGCGCGGCCGGGACGCGGTCCAAGGTGTCCGGGTCGGTGCGCGGCACGCTGCACGCCGCCCGCGACTTCGCCCGGGTACTGACATGACCGCCGGCGTGCTCGTCGTCGCCAAGCTGCCGGTGCCCGGGATGGCCAAGACCCGGCTGGCCGCGGACGTCGGCGAGGAGACTGCGGCCGACCTGGCCGCGGCCGCCCTTCTCGACACGTTGGCGGCGGTCGACCGGTCCGGCCTGCCCTGCGTCGTCGCCTGCACGGGCGGCCTGTCTGAGGCCGCACGGCCTGATCAGATCGGTTCCGCGCTCGACCGCCATGTCGTGATCCGCCAGCGTGGCGACACGTTCGGGGACCGGCTGGCGGCCGCCCATCACGATGCGGCGGTTGTGCTCGACGGTGAGCCGGTCCTCCAGATCGGCACCGACACGCCACAGCTCGCCGCTGAGCGGCTGCGGCTCGCGGCGGACCTGCTCGACCACCGGCCGGCCGTGCTCGGACCGGCGAGCGACGGCGGATGGTGGGCGCTCGGTGTGAGTACGTCAGCGCACGCCGCCGGTCTGACCGGCGTGCCCATGTCCCGCGCCGACACCGCCGCGCAGACCGTCGACCTGCTGGAGTCACAGGGGCTCGAGGTCACACGCCTCCCCGAGCTGACCGACGTCGACACCATCGAGGACGCTCGCGAGGTCGCGGCGCATCCGTCGTGCGGTCGGCACTTCCGCGCGGCGATGGAGGCGCTGTGAGGGAGGCACCTTGAGCGAGTCGGCTCTGCTCGGGTACGAGGCGGCCCTCGCGGGCGTTCCGTGCCACGTCATCGACGATGACGCACGCTCCGTGTCGATCCCGATCCACCGCTGGACCGGGGCACCGACCGCCGAGGACTACGCGCTGATCGGACAGTGCCGCGGTGACACCCTCGACGTCGGCTGCGGTGCCGGCCGGATGACGATCGCGCTCGCCCGTCGTGGTCACGACAGCCTCGGAATCGACATCTCGCCGGTCGCGGTCCGGCGGGCGCGCCTGCATGGAGCTGCGGCGACGGTGGCAGATGTGTTCGGCGAGGTGCCGCGCGCCGGCCGCTGGCACACGCTCCTGCTCGCTGACGGCAACATCGGGATCGGCGGCGACCCGGTCCGGTTGTTGCGTCGGGCCGCCTCGCTGGTCGTCCCGGGCGGCCGCATCGTCACCGACCTCGCCGACGCCGGTGTGGCGACATCGGTGCGGAGGCTGCGACTGGTCCTCGATGGCCGGCCGTCGCGGCCGTTCTACTGGGCCGTCGTCGGAGCCGACGGGATCCACCTGCTGGCCGCCGCCGCCGGTCTTCGGGTCGAGTTGGTCAGACACCATCAGGGCCGCTGGTCGGCCCGCCTGCGGCGTCGTACCCCTAGGGTGGACCACAAGCAGCCGCCAAGCAGGAGGTACTCGTGAGCGAGGTTGCCACCGAGCTCGACATCAGTGGAGGGATCGCCGTCGGCTACGACGGCTCCGAGAACTCCGGCCACGCCGCCCGCTGGGCCGCCGAATGGGCGCAGAAGGTCGGCTGCGACGTCCACGCCGTACGCACCTGGACCTTGTCGACCGCTCCGCGCCCGGCCAGCTGGGAACCCGGGTACGTTCCGCCGATGGCCGACTTCGAGGGCGCCGTCCTGGAGGCCCTGCAGCACGACATCGAGGCGCTGAAGCTGCCCGACGACGTCACCGTGCTCTGCCACGTCGTGCACGGAGCGGCTGGCCGCCGGCTGGTCGAGGTGTCGGAGCGGGTCGAGCTGCTGGTCCTCGCCTCACGTGGTCGCGGCGGGTTCCGAGAGCTCGTCCTCGGCTCGACCGCCGACCAGGTGGTGCGCCACGCCCACTGCCCGGTCGTCGTCATCCCCGTTGTCGCGCAGGGCGAGCCCGCCTCCCCGGACGAGCGCCTGCTCAAGGGCGAGTGACCGACGCTGGGCGGCGTCGAGCAGCCCACGCACCGAGCCGGTTGGTTGACCAGGCGGCTGCGAGGAAGACCGCTGCGATGCCTACCGAGTACGCCGCGACGGCCGCGTACCCGCCCGGCTCGCGGGGGTCGAGGAACGGGTAGGGGTACCAGTCCGCGAACGGCCCTCGTACCAGGCTGTAGCAGACATATAGAACGGGGAACGCCAACCAGAGCAGGACTTTGCGCGCGCCGACGGGCCGCCGCGGCGGGTGCAGCAACCAGTCGGCCATCAGCACGACGGGCATCAGCTGATGGAGGACCATGTTGATCCACGGCCGCAGGATGCCCAGCTCCTCGGTGAGGTCACGGAGGAGCAGAGCGAACACGAGGAACGTCACCGCGAGGTAGGTGACCGCAGCGCCGCGGATGACGTCGGCGCGCGCTGAGGCCGTCGGCCGTACCGCAACGTAAAGCAGCACCGCGGCAGCGAAGATGTTGCTGAGGTTGGTGAAGAAGCTGAAGAAGCTGACCGGCTCGAAGCCCGCCTTGTCGCTCGCGTCGGCGTACGCCACGGCAAGCGCGGTGAACGTCAGCAGTGCCGCGACGATCCGATAGACCACGGTCACGGTGCCGAACAACGGTCCCCCTCTGCTCTGGTGACATTATGCGCGGTCCGACCACGACCGCGGTTAGGCTCGACGGCGTGGCGGGCCTGACCGACGCCGTCCGGGTGCTGCGTGGGCGGCGCATCCTGGTGCTGACCGGAGCCGGTGTCAGCACCGACTCCGGCATCCCCGACTACCGCGGTCCGGACTCCCCACCTCGCACGCCGATGACGTACGCGAAGTTCCGCTCCGGTGAGCTCGCCCGCCAGCGCTACTGGGCCCGCAGCCACCTCGGCTGGCGCACGATCGGCCGTGCCACGCCCAACGACGGTCATCGCGCGATCGCCGCGCTCGAGACCGACGGCCACGCATTCGCCGTGATCACGCAGAACGTCGACGGCCTGCACCAGCGGGCGGGCAGCCGGTCCGTGGTCGACCTGCACGGCCGCATCTCCGACGTCCGCTGCCTCGACTGCGGCGACCTGAGCAGCCGCCGGGACCTACGGGCCCGGCTGGACGCGCTCAACCCAGGGTTCGGCACCGACGTGGAGATCGAGACGGCGCCGGACGGCGACGCGGTGTTCGAGGCCGTGCGCGGCTTCCGCATCGCCGACTGCCGGGCCTGCGGCGGGATGCTCAAGCCCGACGTCGTGTTCTTCGGCGAGAACGTGCCGAAGCCGAAGGTCGAACAGTGCTACGCCCACGTCGACACCGCCGACGCCGTACTCGTGGCCGGATCCTCGCTGACCGTACTGTCGGGCTTCCGCTTCGCCCGGCACGCGGCCCGCCGAGGCATCCCGGTCGTCATCGTCAACCGCGGACCGACGCGGGCCGACGACCTCGCCACGGTCCGGGTCGACGCGGGCTGCAGCCAGACCCTGAGCCGGCTCGTCGGTGCGCTGCGAGAGACTGCCACGCATGCGACTGGACCAGGAGTACGCCTGGCGGGGCCGGCGGGTGCGGTGGACGCGGTGGGGTGACGGACCACCGTTGGTGTTCTGCCACGGCACACCGTGGTCGTCGACCCTGTGGGTGCCGTACGCGGAGGCGCTGAGCGATCGATTCTCGGTGTACCTGTGGGACATGCCGGGCTACGGCCAGTCCTCGATGGACCCGCACCACCGGGTCTCGCTGGACGTGCAGGGCGAGCTGTTCGCCGACCTGGTCGGTCACTGGGGGCTCGACCGGCCCCACGTAGTCGCCCATGACTACGGCGGCGCGGTGTCGCTGCGGGCGCATCTCCTGCACGGCAGGGCGTACGACTCGCTCGCCCTCGTCGACGTGGTCGCGCTGGCGCCCTGGGGGTCGGACTACTTCCGGCTGGTCCACGACAACACGGCCGTCTTCGAGGCACTGCCACCGGCGATCCACCAGGGTGCCCTTCGGGCGTACGTGGAGGGCGCGAGCCACCACCGGCTAACCGAGGCAGCGGCGGAGCTGCTGATGGGACCATGGCTCGGCCCGACCGGGCAGGCGGCGTTCTACCGGCAGATCGCGCAGGCCGACGAGAGCTACACCGACGAAGTGGAGCCGCTGTACGCCTCGCTCGACCTGCCCGTCCTCGTCGCCTGGGGCACCGAGGACACCGTGATTCCGGTCGACCGTGCGCACCGGCTGGCGGAGCTGGTTCCAGGCGCACGGCTCGCGCTGATCGAAGATGCCGGACATCTGATCCAGCTCGACGCCCCGGTCGCGCTGACCGCCGTCCTCCAGCGCTGGCTCGACGAGAGGACCATGGCCAGCTGGCGCG
>JBOHDE010000244.1:0-5471 GCA_050699035.1 Nocardioidaceae bacterium
GGCGTGTCGCGTCGGAAACGTCACGGTCAACAGGAGGGGGAGGAGCCGGCCGATGGCTGAGTGGGTCGAGGTCGTGCTCCGGGTGCTCGTCGTGATCGCGGCGTTCCTGGTGCTGCCGCTGCTGGTCGGCCAGACCGAGCACAAGGCGATGGCGCACATGCAGAGCCGGGTCGGCCCGATGTACGCCGGCGGCTTCCACGGCTGGGCCCAGCTGGTCGCCGACGGGGTGAAGTTCGCGCAGAAGGAGGACGTCGTCCCCGCCGCGGCGGACCGCACCGTGTTCAAGCTGGCGCCGGCGGTGGCGCTGCTGCCGTACCTCGTGGCGTTCGTGGCGATCCCGGTCGGCCCGGGCCTGGTCGGCCAGGACCTCGACCTCGGCCTGTTCTTCGTGCTGGCCGTGATGAGTGTCGGCGTCCTCGGCTCGCTGATGGGCGGCTGGGCCAGCGCCAACAAGTACAGCCTGCTCGGCGGCATGCGGATCGCCGCCCAGCTGATGGCGTACGAGCTGCCGTTCGTGCTGGCCGCGGTCAGCCCGGCGATGGCCGCCGGCACGCTGTCGCTGACCGGCATCGTCGAGGCGTGGCAGTGGTGGTGGCTGCTGTGGCAGCTACCCGCGATGGTGGTGTTCTTCCTGGCCGGGCTGGCCGAGCTGCAGCGGCCGCCGTTCGACATGCCGGTGGCCGACTCCGAGATCGTGTTCGGCCCCTACACCGAGTACACCGGGCTGCGGTTCGCGCTGTTCCTGCTCGCCGAGTACGCCGGCATCGTGCTGCTGTCGGCGCTGACCGCGGTGCTGTTCCTCGGCGGCTGGCAGGGGCCGTTCGAGGGTGCGCTCGGCTGGCTGTGGACCTTGGTCAAGACGGGAGTGGTGGCGTTCGTGGTGATCTGGGCACGGGTGGCGTACCCCCGGCTGCGCGAGGACCAGCTGCAGAGCCTGGCCTGGAAGGTGCTGGTGCCGGTGGCGCTGGCCCAGCTGGCGCTGACCACGGTGGTGGCGGTCGCATGAGCAGCTGGGGCAGCGGCCTGCTCGACGGGCTCCGGGTCACCTGGCGCAACCTGACCCGGCGGTCGGTGACGGCGCAGTACCCCGACGCGATGCCGGTGCTGCCGCCCCGCTCACGCGGCGTGATCGCGCTGATCGAGGAGAACTGCACGGTCTGCATGCTGTGCGCGCGGGAGTGCCCGGCCTGGTGCATCTACATCGACTCGCACAAGGAGGTCGTGCCGCCGGTCGAGGAGGGTGCTCGCGAGCGCAGCCGCAACGTGCTCGACCAGTTCGACATCGACTTCTCGCTCTGCATGTACTGCAGCATCTGCATCGAGGCCTGCCCGTTCGACGCGCTGCACTGGTCGCCCGAGTTCGAGTACGCCGAGTACGACATCCGCGACCTCACGCACGACAAGGACCGGCTGCGGGACTGGATGTGGACGGTGCCGGCGCCGCCCGCCCTCGACCCGGCGGCCGAGGAGCCGAAGGAGGTCGTCGCGGCCCGCAAGACCGCCGACGTCAAGGACACCGCGCCGCCCGGTCAGGAGCCGGAGGCGTGAGCGCGGTCGAGGTGCTGTTCGCCCTGCTGGGGCTGCTGACGGTGGGCTCGGCGCTCCTCGTCGTCACGACCACCCGGCTGGTGCACGCGGCGCTGTGGCTGGTGGTGACGCTCGGCGCGCTGGCCGGCTGCTACCTGCTGCTCGCGGCCGAGTTCGTGGCCTGGGTGCAGGTGCTGATCTACGTCGGCGCCGTCGTCGTACTCCTGCTCTTCGCGCTGATGCTGACCCGGGCGCCGACCGCGGCACAGGCCGGCACCGTCACCGCCAACCAGCCCCTCGCGGCCGGCCTCGCCGTCCTCGTCGCCGCCGCCCTGGTGACCTCGCTGGTGGCCGGCTTCCGCGACGTGCGGATCGACCTCGACGAGTCGGTCGTGGGCAGTGCGCAGACCACCGGCGAGGCGCTGTTCACGTCGTGGGTGCTGCCGTTCGAGGTGCTCAGTGTGCTGCTGCTCGCCGCCCTCGTCGGCGCGATCGTGCTGTCGCGCTCGACCCGTGGTGGGGGCCGCTGATGCTGCTGCTGTTCCCGCTCGTGGTGTCCGCCCTGCTGTTCTCGATCGGCGTGTACGGCGTGCTGGCGCGACGCAACGCCGTCCTGGTCCTGATGGGTGTCGAGCTGATGCTCAACGCGGTCAACCTCAACCTGGTCGCGTTCGACACCTATCTGCGCGACGTCGTGCACAGCGGCCAGGTGCTGACGCTGTTCGTGATCGCCATCGCCGCCGCCGAGCTCGGGCTGGGCCTGGCGATCGTGCTGATGATCTTCCGGTCGCACCAGCACATCGACATCGACCGGCTGCGTGCGCTGTCCGACAGCGACGCCGCCGACGAGGCGATCGCCCGCGACCACCAGATCTGGACCGGTGTGGCGGGTGGTGAGCGGTGAGTCCGGCCTGGGTGGTCGCGCTGCCGGCCGTCGGTGCGCTGGTGGTGCTCGGTATCGGCACCCGCGCCGCCACCGGCTGGGTCGGCGCGGCCTTCGGCCTGGTCACCTGGCTGGCCGGGCTGTGGGTCGCCCTCCCGTACGTCGGCAGCGCGGAGTCCGAGCGGCACGTGCTCGGCGAGATGGCGACCGGGGTCGCGCCGATCGAGGTCGCACTCTCGGTCGACGGTCTTGCCGCTCTGCTCGTGCTGCTCGCGACCACGGTCGCGTTCCTGGTGCTGCTCTACTCCGTCTCGTACCTCCGCGACGAGCCGCGCCGTGCCACCTACACCGCGCTCGTGCTGCTGTTCACCACGGCGATGGCGACGGTCGTGCTCGCCGACGACCTGTTCGTGCTGCTGGTCGGCTGGGAGGTGATGGGCGCCTGCTCGTACTTCCTGATCGGTCACTACTGGGAGCGACCCGACGCCCGCGCCGGTGCGGTGAAGGCGTTCCTGCTGACCCGGCTCGGTGACGTCGGCTTCCTGTTCGGGATCTTCGTGCTCGGCACGGCGACCGGGTCGTGGTCGATCGGCGCGGCCAACGAGTCGGCGGCGGCCGGAGCCATGAGTACGTCGCAGGCGACCGTGGCCATGCTGCTCGTGCTGTGCGGGGTGGTCGGCAAGTCGGCACAGTTCCCGCTGCACACCTGGCTGCCCGACGCGATGCCCGGCCCGACCCCGATCAGCGCGCTGATCCATGCCGCCACGATGGTGGCCGCCGGCGTCTACCTGGTGGCCCGGCTCGACGACGTGATGGCCGCCTCGCCGGTGGCGCGCAGCGTGCTCGCCGTGATCGCCGCGGTCACCATGCTGGGCGCCGCGCTGTTCGCCGTTGCGCAGGACGACCTCAAGCGGGTGCTGGCCTGGTCGACGGTGAGCCAGCTGGCGTACATGTTCGCCGCACTCGCGGTCGGCGGCTACGCCGCGGGCGTCTACCACTTGCTGTCGCACGGTGCGTTCAAGGCGCTGCTCTTCCTGGCCGCCGGATCCGTCGCGCATGCCATCGGCACTACCGCGATGACCCAGATGGGTGGGCTGCGCCGAGCCCTGCCGGTGACGTTCTGGACGATGACGGTCGGCTTCGCCGCGCTGGCCGGGCTGCCCCCGGTGGTCGGGTTCTTCTCCAAGGACGCAGTGCTCGGGGTGGTCAGCGAGGAGGCGTTCCAGCACGCGTCGTGGCAGGCCTGGCTGCTGCTGGTGAGCGGCCTACTGACGGTCGTGGTCACCGCGGCGTACTCGATCCGCGCCTGGCTGCTGGTGTTCTGCGGCGAAGCCCGCGGGGCCCGGCCCCAGCACGAGGCGCCGTGGTCGATGCGGGCGCCGCTGGTGCTCCTTGCGCTGGCGTCGCTGGCCGGTGGCGTGCTGGTGCTGACGCCCGACCTGCTCGACCCGCTGGGCCGCACCGAAGGCGAGCTGGTCCACCCGGTGCTGGCGGCGGTCACGACCGCCGTGCTGCTGGTGACCCTGCTGCTCGCGTACGCCGAGTGGTGGCGGGTCGACGGCCTCGACCCGGCCGAGCGGTTCGGACCGACTCGGCGGCTGCTGCACCGTGAGCTCGGCTTCGACCGGGCGTACGACCTGGGGATCGCGCTGCCGACCTGGGCCCTGGCCCGGACGGTGGTGGCGACCGACCGCGACGTCGTCGAGCCGTACGTCCGGGGCGCCGGCACCGGGGCGCGCTGGCTCGGGCTCGGGCTGCGCTGGCTGCAGCGCGGCAACGTCCAGGTATACGTCACGGCCGTGGTCGCCGGCGGCCTGCTCCTCGGGCTCGGCGCCGGGTGGCTGGTGCCATGAGCTGGCTGCTGCCCGCCCTCGTCGCCGTACCCGCGCTGGGTGCGCTCGTGCCGCTGGTGTGGCCGCGGGCCGAGGCCGACCGGGTCGCACCGGCCGTCGGAGTCGCCGTCTCGGGTGCTGCGTTCGTCGTCTCGCTGGTCGTCGCCGCGGTGGCGTGGGGCCGGGACGGGATGCGGCTGGAGTCCGAGGCCGCCTGGATCCCGTCGCTGGACGTGTTCTGGCGCGTCGGCGTGGACGGTGTCTCGCTGCCGCTGGTGCTGCTGACTACGCTGCTCACCCTGCTGTGCATGGTGTCGCTGCTGCGTGGCGGTGGGCCGGACTGCGGCGGCGAGCGCAACCTGGTGGCGACGCTGCTGCTGCTCGAGACCGGTGTGCTCGGCACGTTCGTGGCGCTCGACCTGGTGCTGTTCTTCCTGTTCTTCGAGGTCGTGCTGATCCCGATGTGGTTCGTGATCGCGGTCTGGGGCGACCGGCACGACGCGGCCGGCCGGCGCCGTGCCGCCACGACGTTCCTGCTGCTGACCGTGATCGGGTCGGCGTTGATGCTGGTCGGCTTCCTACTGGCGCATGCGGAGACGGGCACGTTCGACCTGGTCGTGCTGGCCGAGCGCGGCGGGCTCGGGATGTCGGCGCAGACCCAGCTCTTCGCGGCGCTGGCGATCGGGCTCGGCCTCGCGGTGAAGGCGCCGATGTGGCCGCTGCACATCTGGCTCCCCGACGCGCACGCCAAGGCGCCGACGGTCGGTTCGGTCCTGCTGGCCGGGGTGCTGCTGAAGATGGGCACGTACGGCTTCGTCCGGGTGTGGCTGCCGGTCGTCCCCGACGGCGCCCGCCAGCTCGCGCCGTACCTCGCCTGCCTGGCCGCGGTCGGCATCGTCTACGGCTCGCTGGCCTGCCTCGCGCAGTCCGACTTCAAGCGGCTGGTCGCGTACTCCAGCGTCGGCCACATGGGCTTCGTGCTGCTCGGCATCGCCTCGATGACGCCGGTGGGGGTCAACGGCGCGCTGGTCGCCAACATCGCGCACGGCCTGATCACCGGGCTGCTGTTCTTCCTGGCTGGGGCGCTCAAGGACCGCTACGACTCGGCCGAGCTGTCGGTGATCGGCCGCGGCCTCTATGCGCGGTCGCCACGGCTGGCCGTCTTCTTGGCGGTGGCGGCGTTCGCGAGCCTCGGGCTACCGGGGCTGGCCGGCTTCTGGGGCGAGATG
>JBOHDE010000245.1:0-5440 GCA_050699035.1 Nocardioidaceae bacterium
ACCGGAACACCTCGCGTCGAGGTTGCGCGTATGTCGGACCGGAACACCTCGCGTCGAGGTTGCGCGTATGTCGGACCGGAACACCTCGCGTCGAGGTTGCGCGTATGTCGGACCGGAACACCTCGCGGTTGCGCGTATGTCGGACTGCTGGCGGCTCACCCGGGCGAGCGGCGGTCGGTCCCTCCCTGGCCGGACGGTGCCGGTGCGCTCCGGTCGCCGTCCAAGGTGCGTAGAAGATTGCCCAATTGGGCAAAATTCGACCGGGTCCCCGCCGGTTCGAGGTGGAACTTTGCCCAATTGGGCAAAATTCGACCTCGGTCCTGAACCGACGACCCCACGCAAAGCGGACAGAACGCGACAACGTGGGCCCCGGTCCGGGTGCCCACGCTGTGGTGGCCGGCGCCTCGTGAGGGCGCGCCGGTAGGTCGGTCAGGCCGCGCAGTCGCGGCAGGTCATCGTCTTCGCATTCGCCAGCTGGCTGCGGTGGTGCACCAGGAAGCAGCTGCTGCAGGTGAACTCGTCCTCCTGCCGCGGCAGGACCTGAACAGCCAGCTCCTCATGTGATAAGTCGGCACCGGGGAGCTCGAACGACTCGGCCGCCTCGGCCTCGTCCTCGTCGACCTTGCCGGAGTTCTTGTCGTGCCGGCGGGCCTTGAGCTCTTCGATACTGTCTTCGTTCAGCTCCTCGTCGGTTTTGCGAGGTGCGTCGTAGTCGGTCGCCATGTCCGTTGTCTCCCAGCTCTGCCTGAGCTCGGGTTCGCCCCGATGTGGTCAGTCGTGCAAGGCGCGTAACGCCCCACGAGCCGGATAAATGCCCGAACCCGGCGGCGAGATTGTGCCTGACTCCGAGCGGAAATGCACGACGATTTCACATCGTGTCGCGCGAGTCACAGTCAGGCGGTGCCGAAACCGGCCTCCGAGAGCAGTGGTTCGAGGGCCGAGAACAGCGCTGGGTTGGCCGCGACGACCAGCCGTCGACCGGCTTCCACGCCGCCCAGACCGGCCACCCGGGCGCCCGCCTCCGCGGCGATCAGGCCGCCCGCGGCGAGGTCCCAGGGCGCGAGCCCCTGCTCGACGTACGCGTCGAGGCGACCGGTCGCCACGGAGCAGAGATCGAGGGACGCGGCCCCGGCCCGGCGGATGTCGCGGACCTGCGGGAGCAGCGCCGCGACGGCGGCACCCTGCCGAGCCCGTACCCCCGGGTCGTAGCCGAAGCCGGTGCCGACCAGGGCTCCCTCAGGGGCGCTCACCTGCGACACCCGCAGCCGCCGCCCGGCGAGCCAGGCGCCTTGGCCGCGCACCGCGGACCAGGTCTCCGCCGACGTCGGGTTGTGGACCACGCCGACGACGACCTCGCCGTCGACCTCGGCGGCGATCGACACGGCGTACGGGAGCCCGTACAGGTAGTTGACGGTGCCGTCGATCGGGTCGACCACCCAGTGCACGCCACTGCTGCCGTCGGCCGAGCCGCCCTCCTCGCCGAGGAACCCGTCGCCGGGCCGCGCCGTCAGCAACCCGTCGCGGATCAGCCGCTCGGAGGCCCGGTCGGACTCGGTGACGACGTCGGTCGGGCTGGACTTGGTGGCCGCGACCGAGACCTCGGCGTCCTCGCGCAGCCGGTGGACCAGCGCGCCGGCGTCGGTCGCGACCCGGAGGGCGAGGTCGAGCAGGTCGGCGGTGGACACGGTCATGGCGACCCCACTCGGTCGCGACCGCACAGGGCCGGCCGATCGGACCGCGGGTTGGGGCAGCAGCCGGCCGCACACACGTCCCACAGCGGCTCGCTCCCCTGCACGGCCGCCCGGCCGACCGGCTCTCCGCGTTCGACCGCCGCCCGCTCGGTCAGCAGGTCGCGGACCATCGCGACGAGCCGCGGGTCGGTGCCGGGCGTCGCCGCCCGCGCCAACGGCAGCCCGAGCTGCGCCGCGGTCGCCGCCGCCTCGGTGTCGAGGTCGTAGATGACCTCCATGTGGTCGGAGACGAAGCCGACCGGGACGAGCACCGCACCGGGCACACCGGCCGCGGCCAGCGCCTTGAGGTGGTCGTTGACGTCCGGCTCCAGCCACGGCACCTGCGGGGCGCCGGACCGCGAGCAGTACACCAGGTCCCAGCCGTCATGCCCGACCGCCCGCGCGACCGCGTCCGCAACCACCCGGTGCTGCCCCTCGTACGCATGCCCGTCGGGGTAGACGTCGCTGCGCCCGCTGCCCGCCGCCATCGCCTCCGGGATGGAGTGCGTGACGAACACCAGCCGCGACTCCGCCGGCACCTCGGTCAGCGCCTTCAGCGTCGCGTCGACGAAGGCCGCGACGAACCCGGGATGGTTGCCGTAGTGCCGGAGCCGGTCCAGCCGGGGTGCACCCGCGACTCCGTCGACCGCGTCGTAGAGGTTCTCGCGGTACTGCCGGCAGCCCGAGTACGACGCGTACGCGCTGGTCACCAGGCAGGCGGCGCGGGTGACCCCGTCGGCCGCCATCTGCTGCACCGTCTGCCGGAGGTACGGGTGCCAGTTGCGGTTGCCCCAGTAGACCGGGATCTCGATGCCGTGCGCGGCCAGGTCGGCCTCGACCGCCGCGACCAGGGTCCGGCACTGGTCGTTGATCGGGCTGCGCCCACCGAAGCGGTGGTAGTGCTCCCCCACCTGGACGAGCCGCTCCCGCGGGATTCCCCGGCCACGGGTGACGTTCTCGAGGAACGGGACGACGTCGCCGGGCTGCTCAGGTCCGCCGAACGACACCAGCAGCAGCGCGTCGTACGGGTCGGCCAGGTGGGACACGGCCCGATCTTGTCAGCACGTCACCGTAATGTGGAAACTGCGCATTGACCCCTTACTGCCCGATCCGATGAAGGCGCCGCCGTGTTCTCGTCGTACCGCCACGTGCTCAGCCGGCCCGGCGCGCTCGCGTTCACCTCGGCCGCGTTCGTCGGTCGGCTGCCGATCGCGATGGTGGGGCTCGGCATCGTGTTGATGGTGGAGCACCACACCGGGTCGTACGGCCTGGCCGGGTCGGTCTCCGCGACGTACGTCGTCGCGAACGCCGTGACCGCGCCGATGCTGGCCCGGCTGCTGGACCGGCGCGGCCAGCGTCGGGTGCTGCCGCTGGCGATCGGCGGGTACGGCGCCGCGCTCGCGCTGCTGATGTGGGCGGTGCCGCACGGCGCGCCGATCGTGGTCGCGTTCGTGCTCGCCGCCCTGACCGGCGGTGCGATGCCGCCGATCGGGTCGAGCGTGCGGGCCCGGTGGACCCACCTGCTCCGTGGCCGGCCCGAGCTGCAGACCGCCTACGCGATCGAGGGCGTCGTCGACGAGGTCATCTTCATGGTCGGCCCGATCATCGTGATCGCGCTCGCGACGACGGTCACCCCGGTGGTCGGGCTCGCCGCGCCGCTCGTCCTCGGCGTCGGGGGCACGGTGCTGCTGGCCGCCCAGCGGGCGACCGAGCCACCGGTCGACCCACGCGATCCGAGGGTCACGACGCAGGCTCCCCTCGGCTGGCGGTCTCTGCTGCCGCTGATCGTGGCCTGCGTCGCGCTCGGGTCGCTGTTCGGCAGCGCCGAGGTCGTCACCATCGCGTTCACCGACGAGGCGGGCCGCCCGGGCACTGCCGCCGTGCTGCTCGCGGTCTGGGCGCTCGGCAGCCTGCTCGCCGGGCTCGTCACCGGCGCCGTCACCTGGCGGGCGGTTCCGCTGCGCCGTTTCAAGCTCGGCGCGCTTGCGCTCGCCGTGACGATGTCCCCGCTGCCGTTCGTCGGCTCGATCCCGGTGCTGGGCCTGGTGCTGTTCGTCGCCGGGTTCGCGATCGCGCCGACGATGATCGCCAGCATCGGCGCGGTCCAGGCGACCGTGCCGCCGGCCCGGCTGACCGAGGGCATCGCCTGGGTGACGACCGGTCTCACGGCAGGTGTCGCGCCCGGCGCCGCACTGGCCGGGCGGATGGTCGACGTGTACGGCGCGTCGGCGGCGTTCTGGGTCTCGGCGGTGTCCGGTCTGGTGGCCGCGGCGCTCGCGCTGGCGACCCGGACGCGCCGGCCGACCGCCGCGGCCGCTCCATCCACGGCCGTCTGACCCAGGACGAGTCGGGCCAGCCGTTGCGCCGGTCACTCTCAGTCGCTCGGTGGCGGGGCGGTAGGTAGGCGCGCCCTCGGGCCGTTGGTGCGCACGTGTTCCCAGATTGCATCATCCACGGCCCGGTCTATGCATTCCGGGAACACGTGCTCCCGGAACGCACTCTCGGTTGGCCAGTGGCGACTCACCCCCACGCGTACCCGATCATCCCCACTCCTGCAGCCGTGGGGATGGTC
Source organism: Nocardioidaceae bacterium (assembly GCA_050699035.1). Classification (GTDB taxonomy): domain Bacteria; phylum Actinomycetota; class Actinomycetes; order Propionibacteriales; family Nocardioidaceae; genus WHTB01. The sequence goes on from JBOHDE010000245.1 coordinate 4,303, forward strand.
GGGAACGGCACGGACCCGTGCCGTACCGGATCATCCCCACTCCTGCAGCCGTGGGGATGGTCGGGAACGGCACGGACCCGTGCCGTTCCGGACGCCCCGGACCGAAACGCGCTCCACCGCCGGTGACGCCCAGCCAAGAGGCAGGCCCCCAGGTCAATGCCGGTCGGGGTTGGGCGTGGCCGCGGCGCGGGGGTAGCGTCGCGGCCACCGGCGCGGGGGCTTGGTTCGGGGCTCGGGCCGGTGAAGGATGGGCCTACCCGAACGAAGAGGACTTGGGAGACGAACCGATGGTCGAGCTCCGGCTCGTGGGGTTGAGCGAGGACAGCCTGCAGCTGATCTTCGCCAACCCCTCCGGGCAGAAGTTCACCGTCCCTGTAGATGATCGGCTACGCGCCGCCCTGCGTGGTGACCGTGCCCGGCTCGGCCAGTTGGAGATCCAGATGGACAGCGCTTTGCGGCCACGAGACATCCAAGCCAGGATCCGCGCCGGCGAGTCCCCGGAGGCCGTCGCCCAGGTCGCCCAGGTCCCGGTCGACAAGATCATGGGATATGCCGTCCCCGTCCTGGCCGAGCGCGAGCACGTGGCCGAGCGGGCGCAGCGCTGCGCCGTACGACGCAAGACCGGCGACGGCCCCGGTCAGCTGCTCGGCGACGCGGTGGCCGAGCGGCTGCGCGCAGAGAACGTCGACCCCGGCACCGCGACCTGGGACGCCTGGCGCCGCGAGGACGGCAAGTGGACCGTGATCGTCGGGTACGCCACGAAGCAGACCGAAGGCACCGGCACGTTCACCTTCGACCCGCTCGGCCGCTACACCTTGCCCGACGACGAGCCGGCCCGCTGGCTGGTCGGCGAGTCAGAGCCGGACTCGGACAGCCCCACCGATCGGGCCGGCGACCGGGCCGGCACGAAGCCGACGCGCCGGCTGGCCGCCGTGACCGACGACCGGCCGGAAGCCCGGCCCGCCGACGCGGACGCGGACGGCCTGACCGCAGTCGCCGACGCGGTCGGCACCGACGAGCGGGCCGCCGCCGAAGTGGACGAGTCTGACCAACCGGTTCCCGAGGAGCCCGACGAGCCAGTTGCCGACGCGCCGGGGCCGAAGAAGCGCGGCCGCAAGACCCGCGGCCGGGCGAGCGT
>JBOHDE010000246.1:0-5433 GCA_050699035.1 Nocardioidaceae bacterium
GGTTGCGCGTATGTCCGCCGGCGCGGGTGACGTAGCCCCTCCCTTCGCGCCGAGGTTCTGGGACATACGCGCAACCTCGGCGCGAGGATCTGGGACATACGCGCAACCTCGGCGTGAGTAGGTGGGGGTTCACGTATGGCGGGTCACGTACGCTCGAAGCGATGCGTCGTCTCGCGCTGTGCAGCCTGCTGCTCGCCGCCGCGACGGTCGCGTGCACCGGGGATGGGCCGGCCGTCGAGGATCCCACCAGCACGTCCGGCGCATCGGCGTCACCCGACTCGAGCCCGGCGACCAGCCCGCAGACGACCCCGTCCGCCCGCCCGTCGGTGAGCCCGTCGGGGCGGCCCGTCCGGTTCGACTCCGCGGCCGCGCTGGCTGACGTACGCCTGCTCGCCGGTGAGATCGGGCCCCGGCTGACCACGGAGCCGGCGTACATAGAGGCCGCCGAGGTGGTGGAGCGGCGGTTCCGTGAGTACGGGTACCAGGTGCGACGTCAGCCGTTCGCCGTACCCGCCGGCGACTCGTGGGGTGTGCCGGTCGAGGCCGGGCGGTCCTTCAACGTGGTCGCCACGCCCGCCGGCTTCGATCCCGCCCGACCGCATGTCGTGGTCGGTGCACACCTCGACACAGTGGCGGTCGCGCCCGGGGCTGAGGACAACGCGTCCGGCGTCGCCGTGCTGCTCGAGCTGGCCCGGCTGGCGAGCGAGGACCGTACCCGCGTCCCGGCCGTGCTGATCGCGTTCGGCGGAGAGGAGCCTCGGGGCGACGGGGACGACCTGCACCACTTCGGCTCCCAGCACTACGTACGCACGATGCCGCCGGCCCAGCGCGACGCGCTGCACGCGATGATGTCGCTCGACCGGGTGGGGGTCGGGTCGTTCGTGCCGGTCTGCACCGGCCCGTTGTCGCCGCACTGGGTTCGCGACAGCGTCCTCGCGGCCGCCGAGCGACAAGACATCCCGGCTCGGATGTGCGAGCTCACCACCAGCGACCACTGGTCGTTCGAGAAGGCCGGCTTCGCGGTGACCCGGCTCGGCAGCATCGACTACCCCGAGTACCACTCGGCCGACGACCTGCCGGGCGTCGTCGACCGCTGGCAGCTCGCCCGCACCGGAAGGGTGGCGTGGAGCTGGCTCAGCGCTCGCTGAACGCCGGGCCGCTGGTCTGCCACATCAGTCGCAGCGTGTCGATCCCGTTGTCGTACGACTGGACACGTGGTGCGAACCTGCGATCCATCCGGTACGGCACGAAGTCGGCCGCCTTCAGCTCGGACCCCCAGTAGGTGAGCTCGAGCAGCAGCCCGCGCTGCGTCTCGTCCATGAAGTCCATGTCGAACACGAAGTTGCCGAGCGAGTGCACCACCAACGTGTCGTCGACCATCGATGCGCCCTGCACCCAGTGCGGGTGTCCGCCGACGACCAGGTCGGCGCCGGCGGCGACCAGCGCGTCGGCGACGTCGCGCTGGATCGTCTCCGGCACGTTGGTGTACTGCGTACCCCAGTGCGGCATGACGACGACCACGTCGACCCGCCGGTCCAGCGCGCGCACCCGCCGAAGGAATGAGTCGAGCTCGCCGCGGTCGAGCGGGCCGGTGCGCGGCGGCATGCTGACCGAGTCGGCACCTGGCCGGCGCGACCCGGCCTCAGGCGTCTCGCCGATCGCGTTGAAACCGACGAAGCCGAACCGGACCCCCGACCGCTCCACGATCGCAGGCTGCCGAGCCTGCCAGGCCGCGCGGCCCGCGCCGAACGTGGCGAAGCCGCCCGCGCGCAGCAGCCGGACCGTCTCGACCAGCGCGTCGTCGCCGAAGTCGCCCAGGTGGTTGTTGGCCAGCCCGACCACGTCGAAGCCGGCGTCACGGAGGCCGGCGCGTACCCAGGTCGGCGCCGCGAACGAGTCGTTCCCCTGCGTCGGCGGACCCGCCTGGGACAGCGTGTTCTCGAGGTTGCCGACCGTGACGTCGGCGGCGGCGAGGCGACGCTGCATGGGCCGCAGTGCGAGCGACGCGTCCCCGGCCTCAGCACCGATCTCGCCCACCCGGCGGCCGAGCATGATGTCGCCGACGACGCTCATCGTCACGACGGGAGCCGGGTCGGCCGCAGCCTGCGTGCGGATCGGGTACGTCGACGGGTCGCGCAGCGGGTCGACGTCTGCCACGGTGACGGCCTGTACCGACGGGCCGACCTCGGCCGCCGGCAGCACCGCGAGCGCGTCCCGGTCGCGGGTCACGGCGCGGACCGACTCGACCGTACGAAGCGGACGAGCCGATTCCCCCAGGTCCGCCCACGAGTCGACCCGGCCGGCGATGACGCGTCGGGCCACCTGCTCGGTGACGTTGACGGGGGGTCGAGTCGCGTGGATCACCAGCACCAACGGCTGGGTCGGTGCGGGCTCGGCGCTCGGTGCCGGCTCGGTGCTCGGTGTCGGCTCGGTGCTCGCCGATGCCTGCACCGACGGGTCGGCCGCCCGCTCGCCACCGGCCGACGTCGTGCACGCCGCCAGCGCGAGCAGCAACGCGCCCGCCGGAGCTACCGCCCGTCGCACCAGCACGCTGTCGACGCTAGCGCGGCCGGCCTGACCTCACGTAACGGTCGGGCGCCGAGCTCAGCCCGGGGGCCAGGTCATCTGCCGGCCGGACAGGACGTGTAGATGAGCGTGGAACACGACCTGCCCGCCCTCGGAACCGGTGTTGAAGACCAGCCGGTAGCCGTCGGAGGCCGCCACCGACGCCGCCTCTGCGACCAGCGTCGCGAGCAGGCCCGGGTCGGCCGCGGCGACCTCGGCGGCGTCCACCAGATGCTCCTTCGGGACCACCAGCAGATGGGTCGGCGCCTGCGGGTTGACGTCACGGAACGCGACGGTGGTCTCGGTCTCGCTCACCACCTCGGCCGGGATCTCGCCAGCGACGATCTTGCAGAACAGGCAGTCCGGATCGGCGGACACGCGACCTCCAGAGTGGGCAACGACGCTCTTCTCGCCGCCCATCGTGGCACGATCGTCACACCGGCCGGGTAAACCCCGACTGCTGACTGAGCGTCACCTAGATATGGCAGTCGCAGCGGACATCCCCTGGCCGTGGCCTGACCACGCCGTCCTGAGGGAGACCTTCCGCATGTCGACGCCTGACGCGGGTGCGACACCTCGGCAGTGGGACGCCGACGACGCGGTCACCGAGCTGTACGCAGCGCACTACCGGTCCCTGGTACGGCTCGCCGCGATGCTCGTCCGCAACACCGCCGAGGCGGAAGAGGTCGTGCAGGACGCGTTCGTCGCAATGCACGGCAGGTGGCGGCGGATCCGCGAGGCCGACAAGGCACTCGCCTACCTCCGCCAGACGGTGGTCAACACCGCCCGGTCGCGGCTGCGCCGGCGGGCCGTCGAGGAGCGGCACCGCCCTGCGCCGTCGCCCGACACCGCGAGCGCGGAGTACCACGCGCTCGCCGGCGCGGAGTACAGCCAGGTGTTCGAGGCGGTGAAGGGTCTCCCGCAACGGCAACGCGAAGCGGTCGTACTCCGTTACTACCTGGATCTGAGCGAGGCCGAGATCGCGGTCACCATGGGGTGCAGCCGCGGCGCGGTCAAGAGCCACACGTCGCGCGGCATGGCCGCGTTGCGGACGGCATTGGAGCATGCCTCATGAGCCCGCACGAGCCGATGGACGAGCTGGAGACCGAGATCAGCCGCGCGCTGCACGCGCAGGCCGACGAGGTCCGTCCGAGCGGTGACGGCCTGGCCCGGATCCGGGCTCGTACCGCCAGGTCGGCACGGGTCACCCGGCAGCGTCGTACCTGGCTCTTCGCCGGCGCCGCCGGCCTCGCCACCGCAGGTGTGGTCGTCGGTGGCCTCGTCATCGCCAGTGACCTGACCGGCGGCGACGGCGGTCCGGACCGTGCCGTCGACCGCCCGGCGGTAGTCGAGACCAGCACCCCCGCCGAGCCGGTGACATCACCGAGCGTGGCGCCGACGCGCGACCCCGAGACCCCCACCGAGGCTCCCACCACCAGTGGCGAGGCGACCACGCCGGCCGCACCTCAGCCGACGGCCGTCACCGTGCCGGTCTACTACCTCGGGGACTCCACCCGCGGCCCTCGGCTGTTCCGCGAGTTCCACGCGATCCGGACGACGGAGCCGACCGCGCAGGCTGCGCTGAACCAGATGCTCGACCAGGAGCCGTTCGACCCCGACTACGCCAGCCCCTGGCCGAAGGACAGCCGGGCACTGGGCGTCACCGACCAGGACGACCTGATCACGGTCGACCTATCGCGGCACGTGCTCACGACCGACGCATCGGAGGAGCAGGCCGAGCTGATGCTCCAGCAGTTGGTCTACACCGTGCAGGCCGCGCTCCAGAACACCCACGACGTCCAGCTCACCGTCGAGGGCGAGCCGGCCGAGGAGTTCTCCGGCGTGCAGGTCGACGAGCCGCTGACCCGCGGCGACCCGCTGACGTACCAGGCGATGACCTGGATCACGGCTCCGGTCGAGGGGCAGACGGTCGGTCGGACGCTCAAGGTCGAGGGCATCGCCAACCACTTCGAGGCGAATGTCAGCTGGGAGCTGGTGCAGGACGGCGAGGTCGTCCGGGACAACTTCACCACCGCCGCCGAGGGGATGACGTTCTCGCCGTACTCCTTCACTCTCACCAAGCTCGAGCCGGGTGACTACACGGTGCGGGTCTTCGAGTCCTCGCCGGAGGACGGGTCGGTGACCTTCCTCGACACCAAGAGCTTCACCGTCGAGTGAGGGTCGCGAGGAGCTCGCCAACCTGCTGGCGGGCGCGGTCGCGGATCTCTGGGCCGTGGGTGAACGCCGCCAGGTCGAAGTCGAGGTCGGCGAACCGCTGCGCCGTCTGCTGGCTCAGCGCGAAGTCGGTGCAGAAGAACGGCACCGACCAGCCGACGCCTCGGAAGTTGAACAGCGCGTCGCCGGTGATCAGCACCTGGGACTGCTCGTGCAGCAACGAGATGTGGCCCGGCGAGTGACCCGGGGTGTGCACGACGCGGACGCCGCCGCCGATCGGGAGCACCTTGCCGTCCGACAGCTTGGTGCCGACCGGTGCCGGCTCGAACCCACCGCCCGGCAGCCGGTTGAGCAGCCGGCCGAGCCGCAGGGTCTGGTCGCGACGCGGAACCTCCCCGCTGCGCAGGTACGACGCGTCGTCCACATGGACGTCGATCGAGCGACCGGTCCGGCGGGCCATCTCGGCCGCGCCGCCGGCATGGTCGGAGTGCGCGTGGGTGAGCAGCAGCCGGGTGACGTCGTGGACGCTCAGCCCGATGTAGTCCAGGGCGCTGGTGATCTTGTCGGGCGACTTCTTCAGCCCGAAGTCGACCAGCGTCACCTGACCGTCGTCGTCACGGAGTACGAACCCGTTGATCCAGTCGCCGAGCAGCCGCAGCCGCCACAGTCCGGGAGCCAGCTCAACAGCAGGTG
>JBOHDE010000247.1:0-5428 GCA_050699035.1 Nocardioidaceae bacterium
ACCGCGAGACCGACAAGCCGTTCCTGATGCCGGTCGAGGATGTCTTCACGATCACCGGTCGCGGCACGGTCATCACGGGCCGGATCGAGCGCGGCATCGTGAAGATCAACGAAGAGGTCGAGATCGTCGGCATCCGCGAGACCTCGCAGAAGTCGACCGTCACCGGCATCGAGATGTTCCGCAAGCTGCTCGACACGGGTGAGGCGGGCGAGAACGTCGGCCTGCTTCTCCGTGGCACCAAGCGCGAGGACGTCGAGCGCGGCATGGTCGTGATCAAGCCCGGCACGACCACCCCGCACACCGACTTCGACGCGCAGGTCTACATCCTGAGCAAGGAGGAGGGCGGCCGCCACACGCCGTTCTTCAACAACTACCGGCCGCAGTTCTACTTCCGCACCACGGACGTCACCGGCGTCGTCACGCTGCCCGAGGGCACCGAGATGGTCATGCCCGGTGACAACACCGAGATGAAGGTCGAGCTGATCCAGCCGATCGCGATGGAAGACGGCCTCCGCTTCGCTATCCGCGAGGGCGGCCGCACCGTCGGCGCGGGTCGCGTCATCAAGATCAACAAGTGAGCCGGGGTCCCGGCAGCCGCAGGTTCATCGCACGGTTGCCGGGACTTTCGTGCCACGTTGTGAGATCCCCTTCGAGCCGGGTCGGCCGCCCCCGCGGTGACCACCGGGCTCGATTGGCCAGGGGCGCAACGCCTCTGGCATACTGTTCCAGTTGCTCCGGCGGGGTCGCCGGGGCGCGTCGTGTAGCCACGAACGCGCCGAACCAGGAGGCCCCGGATCGCCTGGCTCCCGTCAGGCGCCACTCCATCATCCGAGATCGAGGCAGGGTCCCGCGCGTCCTGCGCGCGGCGACACACCCGACCTCGGGGGTCGGCCGCTCAGGCGGCCGGACAGGAGCGGGGAGCGGGCGGAGCGCCTCACCTGAGGTGCCTCGAGACCGCAGCGGTACGAGTAGAAGGACGAACTGAGAGCTATGGCGGGACAGAAGATCCGCATCAGGCTCAAGGCCTACGACCACGAGGTGATCGACTCCTCGGCGCGCAAGATCGTTGACACGGTCACCCGTACGGGCGCGAAGGTCGCCGGCCCTGTGCCGCTGCCCACCGAGAAGAACGTGTTCTGCGTCATCCGCTCGCCGCACAAGTACAAGGACAGTCGCGAGCATTTCGAGATGCGCACGCACAAGCGCCTCATCGACATCATCGACCCCACGCCGAAGACCGTCGACTCACTGATGCGGCTCGAGCTGCCGGCCGGCGTCGACATCGAGATCAAGCTCTGAGGACCTGACCAATGAGCACCGTAAAGAACGTCCGTGGACTGCTGGGCACCAAGCTCGGCATGACCCAGACCTGGGACGAGAACAACCGCGTCGTCCCCGTCACCGTGATCGAGGCTGCCTCCAACGTCGTGACTCAGGTCCGGTCGGAGGCGACCGACGGCTATCCCGCCGTCCAGGTCGGCTATGGCGCCATCGACGCCCGCAAGGTGATCAAGCCGCTGCGCGGTCACTTCGACAAGGCCGGGGTGACGCCGCGTCGCCACCTCGCCGAGATCCGGACCGCCGACGCCACCTCGTACACCCTCGGCCAAGAGCTGAGCCCCGAGGTGTTCGCCGCCGGCGAGACGATCGACGTGACCGGCACCAGCAAGGGCAAGGGTTTCGCCGGCGTGATGAAGCGGCACGGGTTCTCCGGCCTGCGCGCCTCGCACGGCGTGCACCGCAAGCACCGCTCACCCGGCTCCATCGGCGGCTGCGCGACCCCCGGTCGCGTGTTCAAGGGTGTCCGGATGGCGGGGCGGATGGGTGGCGACATCGTCACCACCCAGAACCTCACCGTGTACGCGGTCGACGTCGAGAAGGGCCTCATCCTGATCAAGGGTGCAGTGCCCGGCCCGCGTGGCGGCGTCGTCGTGATCCGCACCGCGACCAAGGCGAAGGGAGCCGGCAAGTGACCAGTATCGACGTGATCGACGCGAAGGGCGGCACGTCCGGCTCCGTCGACCTCCCCGCTGAGATCTTCGACATCCAGGTCAACATCCCACTGATCCACCAGGTCGTGGTGGCCCAGCAGGCGGCTGCCCGTCAGGGCACGGCCAACACCAAGACGCGCGCCGAGGTCGCCGGCGGTGGCCGCAAGCCGTACCGGCAGAAGGGCACCGGTCGCGCCCGTCAGGGCTCGATCCGCGCGCCTCAGTTCGCCGGCGGTGGCGTGGTCCACGGGCCGAAACCCCGCAGCTACGACCAGCGCACGCCCAAGAAGATGAAGGCCGCCGCCCTGCGCGGCGCCCTCTCCGACCGGGCCCGTAACGGCCGCGTGCACGTCGTCGACGCTCTGGTCGAGGGCGACACACCGTCGACCAGGTCGGCGGTCGCGACGCTGCTGCGGCTGACCGAGCGCCCCCGCGTGCTGGTGGTGCTCGACCGCGGTGACGACGTGACCTGGCTGAGCCTGCGCAACATCGACACCGTGCACGTCGTCTCGGCCGACCAGCTCAACACCTACGACGTGCTGGTCAGCGATGACCTCGTGTTCACCAAGAGCGCGTTCGACGCCTTCGTCGCCGGCCACCCCAAGGGCCGTTCGGTGACGGCGGTCGCCACCGAGAGCGAGGCCGCGGCCACGCCTGCCGGGCTGGCCGACCTGGCCGCGAGCCCGGAGAGCACCGAGGCCGTCGAGGGTCCGTTCGGTGCCGACTCGGCCGGGCCGACCGACGACGGCAGCGCGCCTGCCGGGTTCGACATCAAGGGCAACAAGGACTCGATGAAATACCACCTGCCGGACGGCCGCTGGTACGAGTCGACCGTCGCCGAGGTGTGGTTCCGTACGGAGGCTGCTGCCGAGGCTGCCGGCTTCGTCAAGGCCGGCACGAAGGCCAAGGAGGACGGCAAGTGAGCAACGTCTACAAGGACCACCGCGACGTCCTGCTCGCGCCGGTCGTCAGCGAGAAGAGCTACGGCCTGCTCGACGAGAACAAGTACACCTTCCTGGTGCACCCGACGGCCAACAAGACCGAGATCAAGATCGCGGTCGAGAAGGTGTTCGGGGTCAAGGTCACGTCGGTCAACACGATCAACCGGCAGGGCAAGCGCCGCCGTACTCGCAGCGGCTTTGGCAAGCGCAAGGACACCAAGCGCGCCATCGTCAGCGTGGCCGAGGGTCAGCGGATCGACATCTTCTCCGGCCCGGCTTCGTGACCGGGCGATACGAGGACTGAGAACTCATGGGAATCCGTAAGTACAAGCCGACCACCCCGGGTCGTCGTGGCTCGTCTGTCGCCGACTTCGTCGAGGTGACGCGGACCACGCCGGAGAAGTCGCTGGTCAAGCCGCTGCCCAAGAAGGGCGGCCGCAACAACCAGGGCCGGATCACGACCCGCCACCAGGGTGGTGGACACAAGCGTGCCTACCGCATCATCGACTTCCGTCGCTACGACAAGGACGGCGTGCCGGCCAAGGTCGCGCACATCGAGTACGACCCGAACCGGACGGCCCGGATCGCGCTGCTGCACTACGCCGACGGCGAGAAGCGCTACATCGTCGCGCCGAAGGACCTGCGGCAGGGCATGCGCGTCGAGGCCGGACACTCGGCCGACATCAAGCCCGGCAACAACCTGCCGCTGCGCAACATCCCGGTCGGCACCACGATCCATGCGATCGAGCTGCGGCCCGGTGGCGGCGCCAAGATCGCCCGCTCCGCCGGTGCCAGCGTGCAGCTGGTCGCCAAGGAGGGCAGCAAGGCCACGCTCCGGATGCCATCCGGCGAGATGCGCCAGGTCGACGTGCGCTGCCGCGCCACGGTCGGCGAGGTCGGCAACGCCGAGCAGTCGAACATCAACTGGGGCAAGGCCGGCCGGATGCGCTGGAAGGGTCGTCGCCCGACCGTCCGCGGTGTCGCGATGAACCCGGTCGACCACCCGCACGGCGGTGGTGAGGGCAAGACGTCCGGTGGGCGTCACCCGGTGTCGCCGTGGGGCAAGCCGGAGGGCCGCACTCGCAAGAGCAAGGCCAGCGACCAGATGATCATCCGCCGCCGCAAGACCGGCAAGCGCTGAGAGGGCCTGAGACATGCCACGTAGCCTGAAGAAGGGCCCGTTCGTCGACGACCACCTGATGAAGAAGGTGGACGTTCAGAACGACAAGGGCACCAAGAACGTCATCAAGACGTGGTCGCGGCGATCCATGATCGTACCGGCCATGATCGGCCACACGATCGCGGTGCACGACGGCCGCAAGCACGTCCCCGTGTTCGTCCAGGACGCCATGGTCGGGCACAAGCTGGGCGAGTTCGCCCCGACTCGTACCTTCCGTGGCCACGAGAAGGACGACCGCAAGACCCGCCGCCGTTGAGGCGCGGTCCGGCAAAGACGATGAGTCATCGACGAGAGAGTTCGAACTGATGAGCGTAGAGGAGCGTAGGCGCGTGAGCGCCCGCCGCGAGAGCCTGCTCGGCGACGAGCCGGGTGCTTTCGCCGTTGCGCGCTTCGTCCGTGTAACGCCGCAGAAGGCGCGTCGCGTCGTCAACCTGGTGCGAGGGCTCGAGGTCGACGAGGCGCTGGCTCTGCTGCGTTTCGCGCCGCAGGCCGCAAGCGAGCCGGTGTACAAAGCGATCGAGAGTGCCGCGGCCAACGCCGAGGGCACCGAGAGTCTCGACCGCGGCGACCTGGTCGTGAGCCGGGCGATGGTCGACGAGGGCCCCACCATGAAGCGGTGGCGTCCGCGCGCCCAAGGCCGTGCCTCCCGGATCAACAAGCGCACCAGCCACATCACCGTGGTGGTGCAGCCGCGTCCGGAGCCTGGAGTGGCCGACAAGAAGGGGAGCACCCGCTGATGGGTCAGAAGATCAACCCGAACGGCTTCCGCCTCGGCATCTCCACGGACCACAGGTCCCGCTGGTACGCCGACAAGCTGTACAAGGACTACGTGAAGGAAGACGTCGAGATTCGACGGTTCCTGAACAAGGGCATGGACCGCGCCGGCATCTCGCGGGTGGAGATCGAGCGCACCCGTGACCGGGTGCGGGTCGACATCCACACCGCCCGCCCAGGCATCGTGATCGGCCGCCGCGGCGCCGAGGCTGACCGCATCCGCGGCAACCTTGAGAAGCTCACCGGCAAGCAGGTCCAGCTGAACATTCTCGAGGTCAAGAGCCCCGAGGTCGACGCTCAGCTGGTGGCGCAGGGTGTGGCCGACCAGCTGTCCGGCCGGGTCGCGTTCCGACGCGCCATGCGCAAGGCGATCCAGACCGCGATGCGCTCGGGTGCCAAGGGCATCCGGGTGCAGTGCTCCGGTCGCCTCAACGGTGCCGAGATGTCACGCACGGAGTTCTACCGCGAGGGTCGCGTCCCGCTGCACACGCTTCGCGCCGACATCGACTACGGCTTCTACGAGGCGCGTACGACGTTCGGCC
>JBOHDE010000248.1:0-5402 GCA_050699035.1 Nocardioidaceae bacterium
GGACGCCCGATGCCCACCACACCCCTGCCCGACGACCTGCGTGAGCTGCTCGCCAAGCCCAACCCGGCGGTGATCGCGACGCTTCGGTCTGACGGCCAGCCGGTCTCGGTCGCCACCTGGTACCTGCTGGAGGGTGATCGCTTCCTGGTCAACATGGACGAGGGCCGCAAACGGCTGAGCCACCTGCGCCGTGACCCGCGGGTCTCGCTCACCGTGCTGGACCGGGACGACTGGCTCACCCACGTCAGCATGCAGGGCCGCGTCGTCGAGCTGGTCGACGATGTCGGCCTCGCCGATATCGACCGGCTCTCCCAGCGATTCCTGGGCCGGGACTACGCCCGCCGTGACCGTAAGCGGGTCAGCGCCTGGATCGAGGTCGATCGCTGGCACGGTTGGGGAGCCGCCCGCCGTCCCAGCTGACGTTCCCGTAGTCCACCCACGGGATCGCCGTGGGCCAGGTCGAGAGTGAGCTGGGTGCACATACGCGCAACCTCGGTGCGAAGGGGGCTGGCGCCGCAACCGTGTCGGGAAAGTGTGTGCGCAGCACCGGTGTCCGGAGGACGGCGGTGGGGCCGCCGGCCCTGGAGCTTGTCTGGCGAGAGTGCGGAAAGTCCGGTTCCCGAGTCTGCCGAAGCGGCCTTTCCCGCCTTTCGGCATCCGGACATCGACCGGCGCTCCCAGCGATGGCGCGAAGGGTGGGGTTCGCTCGGGCGGTCACAACAGGATGAGTACGGCGCAGGCGACGCCGATGACGATCCAGATCAGGTAGAAGCGATGCAGCTGCTCGTCGGTCGGCGCCGACGGGGCACGGGGTGGTCGCGGCTCGAGGGCTCGGAACGACGAGGCCAGGTCGGGGTCCTCGGTCACCAGCTGCCGTTGGATGTCGTTCAGCGTCGAACGCTCGCGGTCGTTGAGCACGTCGCACCTCCCGGTGACCCTGGCGGCTATATCGTAACACGATACAAACGGTTCGAGGGTCGGTTTCCGGCGGCCCTCTAGTCTGCTCGGAGAGCAGCACGTACCCACGCTGAAGGAGCACCGATGGTCGTCCACTCGGCGACTTTGCAGATCAACGAGGCCATGCAAGCCCGTCGTAGCCGTGGCGAGCCGGTTGTCCACCTGGGCTTCGGCGAGGCCGGGCTGCCGGTCCTCCCCGAGGTCGCCGACGCGCTTCGGCAGTCCGCCGACCTGAACAGCTACGGCCCCGTCACCGGCGACCCACACGTCCGGGCCAGTGCCGCCGGCTACCTGACTCGACGCGGGACTGCCACCGAGGCGCCGCAGGTGCTGTTCGCCCCGGGGAGCAAGGCACTGCTGTTCGGCCTGATGACCACTCTCCCCGGAGACGTCGTACTGCCCACCCCGTCCTGGGTGACGTACGCCGCGCAGGCCGCGATGACGGGCAAACGGGTGGTCCCGGTGCCGATCCCGGCTGGCTGCGGCGGGGTGCCCGACCCGGAGCTGTTGGGGCCGGCGCTGACCGCGGCGCGAGCCGACGGCGTGGCACCGGGCATCGTGCTGCTGACCCTGCCGGACAACCCAACCGGGACCACCGCCGACGCCCAGACCGTCAAGCGGGTCTGCGAAATCGCGCAGGAGCAAGGTCTCGTGGTCGTCTCCGACGAGATCTACCGCGACCTGGCCGAGCAGCCTCAGGCCGTGACGAGCCCGGCCGCCCTGCTCGACGATCACGTCGTCATCACCGGCGGCCTCAGCAAGAGTCTCGCCCTGGGAGGCTGGCGGATCGGTTTCGCCCGCACGCCGGCGACGCCCTGGGGCGAGGAGCTGATGCAGCAGCTGGTCGGGGTGGCGAGCGAGGTGTGGTCCAGCCTGGCCACGCCCATGCAGGCCGCTGCCCGGTTCGTCCTCGACGACCCCGACGTCGTCACCGAGCGGGTCGAGGCCAGCCGGCGACTGCACCTGGCGGTCTCCCGGGCGATGTACGAGGTGTTCGTCGAGGCCGGCGCAACGTGTCGTCCACCGTCGGCAGCCTTCTACCAGTACCCCGACCTCGAACCGCTGCGGGACGGGCTCGCCCGGCACGGAGCCCACACCGCCGCCGCGGCCGCGGCCCTGCTGCTGGATCGCCACGGCATCGGGATCCTCCCCGGCGACGCGTTCGGCGACCAGCCGGACGCGCTGCGGTTCCGGGTCGCCACCAGCCTGCTGTACGGCGACGGACAGCAGCGGCTCGACGCCCTCGACAGCGACGACCCCACCCGGCTGCCCTGGATCGCGCCGGCCCTCGACACCGTCCGCCACGCCCTCCGCGAGCTGGCGTAGACACTTCGGCCGGTCGCGGTGCCAGGCCGGTCGTCGGTGAGACCAGTCCGGGTGGCCGGCGGCACCGAACCCGTAGGCGAGAGGGAATTCCGTCGCTGAAGGGAACCATGATGAGAGGCACACGAGTCGCGTTGGCGGCCGGCGTGGTAGCACTTCCACTGGCGTTCGGTGGCCCAGTCCACGCGCATACCGGTCACACCGAGACAGTCAACTTCACCCTCAACGAGCTCAACAGCTCCGGCGCGAGCGCCGACGCCACGGTGACGGCCAACGAGGACGGCAGCCTGCACGTGCAGATCAGTGGCTCCGGGTTCACCCCGAACAGCCCGCACGCCCAGCACATCCACGGAGCGGCGCACAGCCAGAACTTCTTCTGCCCACCGGCGTCGGCCGACAAGAACGGCGACGGGCAGGTGGCGACCGAGGAAGGTCTGCCGCAGTACGGCGACGTCTTCATCTCGCTGACGACCAAGGGCGACACCACGAAGAAGAGTGGGCTCGCCGTGGACCGGATGCCGATGGCTGACGCGGACGGCAACCTGGACTACGACCGGACCATCCCGGCCGACGCCGTTCCCGACGGGACCATCGAGAGCCTGTCGCACCTGCACATCGTGCAGCACGGGCTCGACGCGAACGGCAACGACAAGTACGACATGGAGGCACTCGGCGAGTCCGTGTTCGCGAAGTCGCTCGGCGTCAAGGGCATCCCCGAGGAGGCCACCAACCCGGCGACCTGCGGTGAGGTGACGCCGGCTGGCGGCGTCGAGACCGGGGCGGCCGGCACCGAGGGAGTCGAGCAGCTTCCGATGATGGCGTTCGGCGGGCTGGCGATGGCCACCGCGGCCGGCACCCTGCTGCTGCGTCGCAGGTACGCGCGGGCGTCCTGACGGCATGCACTCCCCGAGTCCGAGTCCACGCCGGCGAGTGTTCGTCACGCTCGCCGGCGTGGCGCTGGCCCTGGTCGGCGCGGCCATGGTCGGCTGGGGCCTGATGCGGCAGCAGCCGAGCCCACCCACCGTGCCGGCTCCGGCCGCCGCACCGGCTCCGGCCGAGACCGCGTCCGAGTCGCCGGGTCGCGGCGACACCGCGCGATCCCCCCGGTCGACGCCCGAGCGGGTCGAGGAGCTCGGCTGGTCCCGCCCCGTACGCATCTCCATCCCGAAGATCGGCGCGGCGTCCACCCTGGAGAGTCTCGGCCTCGACGCCGACGGGGTCATGACCACGCCGAAGAACCCGGACAAGGCCGGCTGGTTCGCCCCCGGCCCACCGCCCGGGCTGATCGGTGCCGCCGTGATCGCCGGGCACGTCACCTGGGACCGCGAACCGGCCGTCTTCTTCAAGCTCGGCGACCTCCGCCGGGGAGACCGCATCGCCGTCGACCGGGCCGACGGTGTCAGGGCGACCTTCGCCGTCACCAAGACCGGCCAGTTCGGCAAGGACGCGTTCCCCACCGACGCCGTCTACAACCAGGTCCACCACGCCGGTCTGCGCTTGATCACCTGCGGCGGCGTGTACGACGAGCAGTCCCACCGCTACCGCGACAACCTCATCGTCTGGGCCGAGCTCGTCGACACCGAGACGACCTAGCGGCCGTGGTCGCTGCTGCCGCCCAGCCGTCGCCGCGGGTCGCGATCAGGGCTGCTGTTGAAGGAGTCGGACCGCTTGCTCCGGGCCGCCGTCCGGCTCTCCCTCGTCGACGTCTCGAAAAGGGGGAGTGAGCGGCAGGTCCTTCACCGCTCACTGACCTCAGCCGGCCGGCCGGTCGACGACGATCGCGCCGGCGGGGCACACCCGCTCGGCCCGGAGCGCCTCGTGCTCCTGGTCGGCGTTCGGCTGTCCGAGCAGGATCACGGTGCCGTCGTCGTCGCTCTGGTCGAACAGGTCGGGCGCGGACAGCACGCACTGTCCACCGCCGACGCACGCCTCGACGTCGACCGAGATCCGCATCGGGGCCGGCATCGTTCCGCCCGTCACCAGGTCACCGGCAGTGCCTGCACACCGACCAGGTTGGAGTGGTTGTACTGCACCTCGTCGGCCGGTATCGCGAGCCGGAGTCCGGGCAGACGGGCGAAGAGCGCGCTGAACACGGACTGCAGCTCCAGGCGGGCGACCGGCTGCCCGAGGCACTGGTGTACGCCGTACCCGAAGGCGATGTGGTGCCTGGCCTCTCGGTGGATGTCGAACCGGTTCGGGTCGGGGAACGCGTGCGGGTCCTTGTTGGCCGCCGCGGGGGTGGCGATGAGCCCGTCGCCGGGCACGATCTGCTGGCCGCCGAGCTCGACGGCGTCCTTGGCCACCCGCACGATCGTGAGGTGGAGCATGCTGATGTAGCGGAGCAGCTCCTCGATGGCGTTCGGCAGCAGGTCGGGGTCGTCGACCAGCTGACGGAGCTGGTCGGGATGCTGCAGCAGGACGAACGTGCCGGTGCCGATCATCGTCGCGGTGGTCTCGTGGCCGGCGGTCAGCAGGAGCCGGAGCATGGCGACCAGGTCCGACCGGTTGATCAGCCCGGTGACGAGGAGCTCCTGGACCAGGCGGCTGGTCAGATCCTCGCCGGGTTCAGCCTGCCGGCGGGTGACCAGCCGGTCGACGTAGTCGAGGAGGTCCTGGGTCGCTTGCGCGGCCTCCGCCGGGTCGGCGTCGAGGACCGATCGGACGGTGGCGCGCTTCTCGTACCAGGCGTGATCCTGGTACGGGACGCCGACCAGGTGGCACATGGTGCGTGACGCGACCGGCAGCGCCAACGCCTGCACCAGGTCGACCGGCCGCGGCCCGGAAACCAGCTGGGACAGCACGTCGTCCACGATGCTCTCGACCGCCGGCCGGAGCTGCTCGATCCGCTTCACGGTGAAGTGTCGGGTCAGCATTCGCCGGAAGTGCCGGTGCTCGGGCGGGTCCATCGCAGTGAACGACTTCTCGCCCCGCTCCGCGGCGGCGCGTGAGGCCGATGGCTGGAACCGCCACGAGCCGACCGCGCTGAACCGGTCGTCGCCGAGCACAGTGCGTACGTCGTCGTACCTGGTGACGAGCCACGCCTCGGTGTCGTCGTAGAGCGCGACCTTCGTGACCGGGCAGCGCTCGCGGAACTCGTCGTACTGCGGCGGCGGGTCGAACGG
>JBOHDE010000249.1:0-5385 GCA_050699035.1 Nocardioidaceae bacterium
GAAGAAGCCGGCCAACAACCGCCCGGGCAGGTCCAGCCGGCCCAGGGTGCCGGGGTTGGTCCACTCGTTGGCGCTGACGAAGACAGTCCCGACCGACAACAGCAGCACGGTCATCGAGAGGGTGAGCGTGGAGTGCAGACTCCACCCGCGCGGACGGCGGTACTGGCGGCGCAGCTCGAACAGGACGGGGAACCCCAGGCCGCCGAAGATCACGGCGGCGGCGACCGGCAGACAGATCCACGGATCGTCGGCGAACCCGACGAGATTGTCGCTGAACAAGGCGAAGCCGGCATTGTTGAACGACGACACCGCGTGGAAGACACCGAGGTACACCGCCCGGCCCGCCGACTCGTCGTACCCGATCATGAACCGGCCGCCCAGCAGCGCTGCAGTCACGACCTCGAACGCCACGCTGACCTTGGCGACTCCGACGACGACCGATCGAAGGTCGCCGAGGCCGACGCTCTTGGTCTCGGCGGCCGCGATCAGCCGCGATCGAAGACCCATCCGTCGCGAGATCAGCAGGCCCACCATCGACGCGACCGTCATGATCCCGAACCCACCGACCTGGATGAGGCCGAGGATGACCAGCTCGCCGAAGGTCGACCAGTACTCCGGTGTGTCGACGACGATGTGACCGGTGACGCAGACGGCACTGGTCGCGGTGAACGTGGCCTCCAGCACCGTGGCGCGCCCGTCGCCTTGGCGGGCAACCGGCATTACCAGCAGGACAGTGCCCACCACGATCGCGGCGGCGAACGCGGTGACGATGATCTGCGCGGGATGACGGAGTCGGGACAGGTGGGCCACTCGCGCTCCGAACCGCGTGAGGCGATCCCGGCCGCGGGCGCGCGAACCGATCGGTGGCATGCGGTGATCGTAGTGACGACCCCTCCCGCAGCGTCGCGCCCCGCCGCACCGTCCGCCGACGAAGCGGTAGCACATTCCGGGCTCGGTGAGGAAGACGCGCAGGCGAGCTGGTGCACGACGCGCGCTTCGCCGTCCAGGGAACCGTCGGAGCCAGGCGGTAGCGTCGCGCGCGGTCGCCGACGAAGGCGCGGGCGACCCGACTCACCAGACGTACGGGCCCGACGGAGGACGATGGGACGCAACAGCAAGAAGCGCAGAGACGCGAAGCGTCGCAAGGACGCCGGCGGCCGCCGAGGGCCCCGAGGGACCGCCTTCGGCGACGCCGGAGGCGTCGGCCAGTCGGAGTGGAGCGGAGCCGATGCCCTTGGGTTCGCCGACCAGCTCATCGTGGCGGAGCTGCGACGGATCGCCAGGTCGGGCGCCAAGGCGCCGGAGCTCGTGGAGCGGGCGGAGCTCCTTCGGCGACGGATGGCCCCACTGCCGGTGTCGCTCCTAGCGGAAGCGCTTCGTGGACGGCTGGCGCGGGTCGTGACGACGGTCGCCGACTTGGGCTGGAGCCCCGAGGACCTCGGTGAGCTCGTCAGCCGTCAGGGGTACGAACCGGACCTTCGGCTCCTCGTCGACCTGCTCACCGAGGACGCGGCGCGCACCAAGGGGCTGAGCCCTGCGTGGCATGCTCAGCTGGAGGGGCTTGGGCCACCGGGGCGGGTGTCGCTCGACACCGCGGGCGGCCTCGCGCACGGGCTCGGCCTCGCGGCGCTGCTCGGAGCACTCCCCGAGATACCGCCGACCATCTCGCGGTCGGGCTCCGCCCTTGCCGCGGCAGGTCCGGTTGGGGATCACAAGAAGCTGGCGAAAGTGCGAGCCCTGCTGGCGAAGGCGGAGTCCACGCAGTACGACGCGGAGGCCGAGGCCCTCTCCGCCAAGGCGCAGGAGCTGATCAGCCGCTACGCGCTCGACCGACTGCTGGCGGCTGGATCGCAGCCAACCTCCGGAGCGGGTCACGGCGTTGCGGCCCGACGGATCTGGCTCGACGCGCCCTACCTGCTCGCCAAGGCCGCGCTCGTCAACGAGGTGGCCCTGGCCAACCGGTGCCGCTCAGTAGTCATGGAGCAGCCCGGGTTCTGCACGGTGGTGGGTGATCCGCCCGACCTGGAGGCGATCGAGCTGCTGGTGACGTCGTTGCTCGCGCAAGGCACGGCGGCGATGGTGCGTCACGGCCGCCACGTCGACGGTCGAGGGGTGTCGCGGACGCGGTCCTTCCGGCTGTCCTTCCTGTTCTCCTATGCCGCCCGGATCGGCCAGCGGTTGCGCGAAGCGGCGCAGCACGTCGTGAGCGACAGCGGCGAGGCGCAGCGGCTGCTCCCCGTGCTCCGCGACCAGGAGTCGAGGGTGGACAGTGCCATGGACGCGATGTTCCCGCGCCTCGTCAAGAAGTCGGCGTCCGTCTCCAACGAGCTCGGCTGGGTGGCCGGCCACGCAGCCGCCGATCTGGCCCTCCTGGACATCCGTGAGCAGGTCACCGAGACCGCAGGTTCGTCCAGTTGACGATCGTCAGCTCTGGAGGGCGAAGAGGGCTGACGCACCCTGCGGCGCCGTGGCGCACCGTCACGTCGACGTGGTGTGGCGATAGCGAAGTACGGCGAGGGGAACGGTGAGGGCGAGCAGTCCGGCGATCACCGCCACTGCCTGGACGACCGGCGCGGTAGCAGGGGTGCCGAGGCAAAGTGCGCGCATGGCATCGACGACGGTCGTGATCGGGTTGACGGCGGCGAATGCTTCCAGCCAGCCGGGCATCGTCTCGATGGGTACGAAGGTGGAGCTCGTGAAGATGAGCGGGATGACGGCGAGCAGCCCGCCGGTGCCGGCTGACTCGGCGTTGCGCACGAGTAGCCCGAGGAGCGCGAAGAGCCAGGAGAACGCGACCCCGACGAGCAGCGCGAGTCCGATCGCTCCGGCGAAGGCGGCTGGCCCGGCGTGGAAGCGGAACCCGATCGCAGCGGCGACGCCGGTCATCAGGGTGAGGACGAACAGGTTGCGGATGGCGTCGGCCGCGGTACGCCCGGCGAGGACCGCGGAGCGAGCGATCGGCAAGGCGCGGAATCGGTCGATCATCCCGGTGGACAGGTCGTCGGCGATGGCCACCGCGGTTTGAGAGGCGCCGAAGGCGATGGTGAGGACGAAAAGGCCAGGTAGCAGGTAGTCGATGTACCGGTCGACGCCGGGTGGGTGGATGGCGCCGCCCCAGGTGTAGGTGAACAGCAGCACGAACAGCACCGGCTGGACGGTCGCGAACGCGACCAGGGTGGGGACGCGGACAAGCCTGCGCAGGTTGCGGCCGGTGACCGTTGCGATGGTGGCCAGCAGCCATCCCGGCCCGCTCAGTCGGCCGAAGGCCGCGGCTGTGGTCATGACGTCCTCCCCGCGCCGATCGGATCCCGCTCGGACGGCGCTGCGGCGGGTTGCCCGGTGAGTGTCAGGAACACGTCGTCCAGAGATGGTCGGCGCAACGCCAGGTCGGCCACGCTCAGTCCGGCCGCGGCGAGTCGGGCGGCCACCTCGGGCAGCACCCCGGGTCCGTCGTCGACTTGGAGTACGACCCTCCCGGCGGCGGAGTCGACGACCGGGGGCCTCGAGCCGAGCCCGGCCATGGCCGTCGCGAGCGCGGCCGGATCGTCGCCGGGGACCGCGCGCAGCTCGAGCCGGTCACCGCCGATCTGCGCCTTGAGCTGCGCGGCGGTGCCGGTGGCGATGACTCGACCGGAGTCCATGACCACGATGGTGTCGGCGAGACGGTCGGCCTCCTCCAGGTACTGAGTGGTCAGCAGGAAGGTGGTGCCTTGCTGGGCCAGCGCGCGCAACAGTCGCCACAGGTCGGTCCGTCCACGCGGGTCCAGCCCGGTGGTCGGCTCATCCAGGAACAGGACGGGGGGCATGGCCACCAGGCTGGCGGCGACGTCGAGGCGACGACGCATGCCGCCGGAGTAGGTGCGTGCGGTGCGGTCGGCCGCTCCTGCGAGGTCGAACAGGTCCAGCAGCTCATCGGCTCGTTCACCGGCCTGGAGGCGGCGGAGTCCGGACAGGCCGCCGATCATCCGGAGGTTCTCCCGCCCAGTCAGGTAGCCGTCGACGGCGGCGTACTGCCCCGACAGCCCGATCATCCGGCGAGCGGCGGCCGGTCGGCCGATCACGTCCACCCCGGCCACCCGAGCGGAGCCGGCATCCGGTCGCACCAGGGTCGTCAGGATCCGTACCGCAGTGGTCTTGCCTGCGCCGTTGGGACCGAGCAACCCGAGCACTTTCCCAGCCGGGACCCGAAGGTCGACCCCGGCCAGCGCGACGACGGACCCGTACCGCTTGACCAATCCCTGGGCAACGATCGCCGGCTCCGCCATCGTGAGTCTCCATAGCTAGGTTTGCTACTCATTCGTGTTGATGTAGCATACCTACCTATGAGGGCTGATGCGCAAGTGCTGAAGGGTCACCTCGACGTTCTGCTGCTGGCCGCGCTGGCCGACGGGCCGCTGCACGGCTACGCGATCAAGGAGTCGCTGCGCGCGGGGAGCCGGGGGAGGTTCGACCTTCCGACCGGGACCATTTACCCGGCGTTGCATCGGCTGGAGCGCGCCGCCCTCATCGCCGGGTCCTGGTCGGTCGTCGACGGACGTCGGCGCCGCAGCTACCGGCTCACCGACAAGGGGCATCGAAAACTCGTCGGCGAGCGGGCCAAGTGGCGGGACTTCGCCGACGCCGTCACCGCGATGCTGGAGCGAGACCCATGGCCGGCCACTACCTGATCGATCGATACCTCGTCACCGTGGCGAGCGGCCTGCCACCCGACGCCGTCGACGAGCTGAGCGACGGGTTGACGGAGACGTTCGACCGCCACCTGGCCGAGGGGCTCGATCCGGCCGAGGCGGCCGAGGCGGCGATCGCCGAGTTCGGTGACCCCGACCAGATCACCGCGGCATTCGCCCGCCATGCACCAGGACGACGCGCGGCGACCGCGTTTCTGGCCACCGGCCCGATCTTCGGCGCGCTGTGGGGTACGTCCTTGATCGTGGGGGAGTTCTGGACGTGGCCCATCCCGAGCAGCATCCTCGTTGCCTTCGCCACTTTGCTGCTCGTCGCCGTGGCCGCCCTCGTCGCAGCGACCAGCCGGCGCGCCTACGGCTACGTGATGGTTGCCGCCATCGGCTGCGGCGGGCTCATCCTCCTCGACACCGCCATGCTCGTCGGGGTCGCACTTGCGGCGCCGACCCTGGTCTGGCCGATGGCGCTGGCGATCCCAGCGAGCCTTGCCCGCATCGTCATGGCGGCTCGAGCGGTCCCGCGCGTGCTAACGCAATGAAGCAGGCTTAGCCGGCCCGTGGTGGGTGTCGTTTGTCGGTGCGGTGCCGGCGGGCTGCGTGGGTGTCGAGGGTGAGCCGAACGGTTCAAGCCGCCTTCGTGGAGGAAGTGGTGGTGTGCCCAGCAGTACGCGACCAGTAACGCGAGGTCGGTGTGGCCGCCGTG
>JBOHDE010000250.1:0-5373 GCA_050699035.1 Nocardioidaceae bacterium
CGACCGCGGCCAGGACCTCGGACTCCGACACCCCGAACGCACCGGCGAGCCGCATCGCCTCGTGCGCCCCGGCCAAGGTGGCGAACAGCATCACCTGGTTGGCCAGCTTCACCGCCGCTCCCGCGCCTGCCGGCCCGAGGTGGAGTACGTGCGTGCCGACCGTGTCGAGGAGCGGCCGCGCCCGCTCGAAGGCCGCAGCGTCACCCCCCACCATCACGGTGAGGTCGCCGGCAGCGGCCCGGTCGGCACCACCGCTGACCGGCGCGTCGAGGACATCGACACCGCGCGCGGCACCCGACTCGTGCGACGTGACGGCGGTCCTCGGCAGCACCGTGCTGTGCACCAGCACCGTGCCTCCGGACGCCATTGCGGGCAGCAGCTCGGCGAGCACCTCGAGGACCGCAGCGTCGTCAGGAACGGCCACCCCGACGACGGCGCAGCCGGCCAGCGAGCCGACCGAGCCGGCCGCCGTCGCACCGGCGTCCACGCAGGCACCGACCCGAGCCTGGTCGGCATCGAACACGACCACCGACCAGCCGTCGGCGAGTAGCGCCCGCACCATCGCCTGCCCGAGGTTGCCGAGGCCGACGAAGCCGACCGACGCAGACCGGTCGACCGGCGCGGCGGTCATCCCGCGTAGCCGCCGAGGATCTGGGCGGACCGGCTGGACTGGCGCATCCGGCGCACGGAGTACAGCGTGAGCCCGGCCACCACCAGGGCCAGCGGCGGGAACACGAAGACGCTCACCCCGCTGACCGCGAAGCCGAGCAGCGCGATGTTGCGCCAGCCGCGCCGGTGCGCGTCATGGGCCGCCCGCGCCGACCGCAGCTCCGGGGTCGACGGCGGCTCCGCAGGCACTTCGCCGGCCCGGCGGTCGGGCCGCAGCGCCAACCCCAGCGCGACCAGCGCCAGCACCGCGAACACGACGGCCAGCAGGGTCGACCCATCGCTGAACCTCAACAGGGACAGCAATGCCAGGCACGCGGCCGCGACGACGGGTCCGGGACGCACGCCGTTCATGCGAACAGCTGCCAGGTCGAGATCAGCCCAAGGAACGTGAGGAGCACCCCGGACACGATCACCCACCAACGCCCGGCCGTGGTGAGCCGGTACTGCGGCGGCAGCACGCGCCGCTCCGTCCACACCAGAGCCAGGCAGAACACCCCACTCATCAGCAACCCGCCGAGCACCGACGCCGGAGTGACGATCACCACCAGCTCGCCGATGGTCCACACCAGTAGGAGCGACGCGATCATCATGTACGTGTACATGTACGGGCGGACCGCTCGCTGGCCGGCCAGCCGCACCTTCCGGGAGACAGCGCCCAGGCTCTCGTACGCCGTGTAGCTGTACATCTCCCAGAACGCGTACAGCGAGCCGAAGAACGCGAAGAACACCGCCACGAAGTACAGGTACTGGAAGGTCGGGTGTACGGCGGTGAGGAACCCGGCCTGGTGCGTCAGCGTCTGGTCATCGCTCGGGACGAGCCGTGCCTCCGAGAGCAACGACGCACCGTTGATCATGAACATCATCGCGAAGATGGTGATCGCGGCGAACGACAAGACTGCGTCGCCGAGCGGGGCACGTGTCCACGCCCTCGCCTTCTCCGCCTCGGCCGGGTCGTCCGACAACGGCAGCCGCTGACCGTGGCCGACGGACGCGAACCGATCTCCGAACGTCTTCACGTCACGATGACCGAGCAGGCCCCACTTCTTCTCCCGCAGCATGCCGGTGTAGCCGATGTAGTCGTACGTGCCGCCGCCGATGGCACCGAGGTAGGCGCCGATCTCCAACCACACCGGCCGATCCGCGATCTCGGGATAGTCGGCCCGCAGCCAGTCGGCGTACTCCGGGACCGTCGGGACCAGGCCACCCAGCGCCCCGAGCCAGTCCGGCTCGAGGACGACGACGCTGACCGCGATCGCCAGCAGCATGAACCCGACGATCACCGTCTGCGCCTTCTCCAGCCGGTCGTAGCCACCGAACCACGACAGGATCGCCGAGATCACGATCAGCACGGTCGCCCAGAACGCGCCGCTGCCGAACCTGTCCTCGCCGATCAGGTCGCCGATGCCGAGCCCGAGCCCGCTCACCCAGGACGGGATAACCGCGATGGACGTGGCGCCGAACAGGATCGGGAACCAGCCCTTCGGGCCGGGGAAGACTGTTGCCCAGCGGGTCATCGGGTGCTCACCGGTGACCACCATGTAGCGGTTCATCGAGTACGCCAGGGCGGCCTTGGTGATCGCCGCGACGATGAACGCCCAGATCAGCGCGTAACCGAAGATCGACCCGCCCCGTGACGAGAAGATCATCTCGCCGCTGCCGATGTTGGCCGAGGCGATGATCGCGCCCGGGCCGAGGACGCTGACCGCGGCGACCAGCGTCAATCGGCGGCGCAGCCGCTCCGGCGGCTCCGGGTAGCGGAGGAGCTCGGTCTCGTGGATCTGCTCAGCCATCTGTGCTCACCTCGTCGTTGGCGAGGAGCTCGCGCGCGCCGGCGAGCTCCATCTCGTGCAGCTTCTTCACCCGGCGGCGGAAGTCTTCGTTGGTGCTGAACGTCGAGCCGAGGAAGGAGCGCAGCACCTCCTCGGCGGTGATCGGGCCGATGATCCAGGCGCCCATGCACAGCACGTTGACGTCGTCGTGGTCGACCGATTGCTTCGCGCAGTACGTGTCGTGGCAGAGCGCGGCCCGGATGCCGGGGATCTTGTTGGCCGCGATGCAGGCGCCGACGCCGGTGCCGCACAGCAGGACGCCACGGTCGACCTCGCCTCGGCGGACCGGCTCGCACACGACCCGGGTGATGTCCGGGAAGTCCACCGGGTCGGTGGTGTGCGTACCCACGTCGACGACCTCCACCCCCAGCTCCGCCAACACCTGTGTGACGTGGTCCTTGAGCCCGAACCCGCAGTGGTCGTTGCCAAGGCTGATACGCATCAGGCGCCTCCGATGGGTTTCGACAGCTCTGCGCGCAGCGGGATGGAGGCCTGCGCGCCCGGCCGGGCCACCGCGATCGAGGCCGCGCGCACGGCGTCCGCGATCGCGGTGGGCTCGTCGGTCCCGCGGCTCAGGGCGGCCGCGAGGTAGCCGGTGAACGCGTCGCCCGCCCCGACCGTGTCCTTGACGGTCACCGCGGGGGCCTCGGTACGGGCAGGTCGCTCGCCGCGGGTGCTGAGCGCGCCGTCCGGGCCGAGTGTCGCGACCACCAGGCAGCCGTGCTGCTCGGCGAGCAGCGGGGCGCACTCGGCGGCCGACGCGTCGCTCGGCGCCACGCCGGCAGCGAGCTGGATCGCCTCGTGCTCGTTGACGACGAGGACGTCGACCAGGGACAGCAGGTCGTCGAGGTCGGGGCGGACGGGCGCCGCGTTGAGCACGACGGTCGCACCCCGGCGGTGTGCTCGCTCGGCCGCCAGCCGGACCGTCGCCACCGGGATCTCGAGCTGCATCAGCAGGACGTCGCCAGCCGCAAGGTCGCTGCACGCGGCGTCGACCTGCTCGGCTCCGACGTGGTCGTTGGCTCCCGGGCTGAGCACGATCATGTTCTCGCCGGCCGAGTCGACGAAGATGGTCGCCGTTCCGGTCGTGGAGCCGGCGGCCCGGTGCACGTCGCGTACGTCGATGCCCTCCTCCTTGAGCGTCGACACCAGCAGGTCGCCGACCTCGTCGGTCCCGCAGGCGCCGACCATGCGTACGCGGGCCCCGGCCCGGGCGCAGGCCACCGCCTGGTTGGCGCCCTTGCCGCCGGGCAGCCGACCGACGCTGCGGCCCGACACCGTCTCGCCGCGGCGCGGGAGGTGCGGCACCTCGGTCAGCAGGTCGACGTTGAGACTGCCGAGGATGGTCACGCCGCTCATCCGCGCCGTCCTCGGGTACGCCGCGGCGCGGTGGTTCCGCGACGTACCAGGTGTACGTCGAGCAGCTCGCTGGTCAGCGGCGCCTCGCCCCGGATCGCCGCGAGCAGCAGGTCGGCAGCACGCCGACCGAGCTGCTGGATCGGCTGGTGGACGGTGGTCAGCGCCGGGCGGACGAACGACGCGAGGTGGATGTCGTCGAAGCCCACGACGCTGACGTCGCCCGGCACGTCGAGACCGACCTCGTCGAGCGCGTGGATGGCGCCGATCGCCATCAGGTCGTTGCCGCAGAACACCGCGGTGAACGTGCGCCGCCGCCGCCGCAACGCCATCAGCGCGGCGTGGCCGCTCGCCTCGAGGAAGTCACCCTCCACGACCAGAGTCTCGTCGTAGGCCAGGTCGGCGTCGTCCAGAGCCTGGCGATAGCCGTCGTGACGGTCCTGGGCGACCGAGAGCGCGACGGGGCCGCGGATGTGTGCGATGCGCTCGTGGCCGAGCTCGATGAGGTGCTCGGTGGCCAGCCGTCCACCTCGGCGGTGGTCGCTGCGTACCGTCGCGACGCTGTCGACCGCGGCGTCGCGGTCGACCGTCACCAGCGGCATCCCGCCGGCCGCGCGGGCGATGTCGGCGCTGGCCGCCAACCCTCCGACGAGCACGACGCCGTCGACCCGCTTGCGTCGCAAGTGCAGCAGCTCCTGCACGGTCGTATCGACGTCCTGCGACGTCTGGCAGAGCAGCAGCAGCCGGCCGTTCTCATTCGCGACGTCCTGGATTCCCTTGACCAGCTCGGGAAAGAACGGGTTAGTGATATCGGGGACGAGGACCGCGATGGTGCCGGTCGCCTTGCCCTGCAGGCTGCGCGCGATGTCGTTCGGCTGGTAGCCGAGGCGGTCGGCGGCGTCGGCCACCCGCTGGCGGGTCGCGGTGCCGATCCGCCCGCTCTCGTTGAGTGCTCGGGAGACCGTGGTGATCGACACCCCGGCCTCGGCGGCAACATCGCGGATTGTCACCATGCGCAAACGTATGCGCAGATTGCCCCGCTGATATGAGCAAACGTTTTCATGGGCCAGGAACGTAGGCGGCGTCGGAACGGGCTGTCAAGACGCCTGCTCACCGTTGGCGGCTCACCCCCACGCGTACCCGATCATCCCCACTCCTGCAGACGTGGGGATGATCGGGAACGGCACGGGCCCGTGCCGTTCGGGAGCTCGGTGCCGGTGTCTCCTCGCGCCGTTTGCGCGCACGTGTTCCCGGAATGAATCTGCCGCGGCCGATGGACTGCATTCCGGGAACACGTGTTCCCGGAATGCAGTCGCGGTCGGCGGGTGCTGGGCGGCTCACCCCCACGCGTACCCGATCATCCCCACTCCTGCAGACGTGGGGATGATCGGGAACGGCACGGGCCCGTGCCGTTCCCGGAGGCTCCGGGTCGGTCCAGTTATTGGGTCCGGTCGGTGCGTCGCTCGGTGCGGGTGCGCCCCGGTCGCCGATCCATGGTGCGTAGAAAATTGCCCAATTG
>JBOHDE010000251.1:0-5303 GCA_050699035.1 Nocardioidaceae bacterium
GGCCGTGCCCGCCGACGCCGTCGAGGACATCGTGCTCGACTGCGCGGCCAAGGGAGTGCACGGCCTGGTGGTCATCTCCAGCGGGTTCGCCGAGACCGGGGAGGCCGGCCGGCACCGACAGCGCCGGCTGGTCGGGCTGGCCCGCTCGTACGGCCTGCGCCTCGTTGGCCCCAACGCCCTTGGCGTGATCAACACCGCCAGCAGCCAGTCGCTGAACGCGTCGATCTCCACGCTGATGCCGCCGCGTGGCCGGGTGGGCTTCTTCTGCCAGTCCGGCGCGCTCGGCGTCGCCATCTTGGAATCGGTCGACCGGCGTGGTCTCGGCATCTCGTCCTTCGTGAGCGCCGGCAACCGCGCCGACGTCTCCGGCAACGACCTGCTGCAGTTCTGGGAGGAGGACGAGGACACCGAGGTCGTCTTGCTGTACCTCGAGTCGATCGGCAACCCGCGCAAGTTCAGCCGGATCGCCCGCCGGGTGGCCCGCCGCAAACCGATCGTCGCGGTCAAGTCCGGGCGTACGACACAGGGTGTGCCGGTCGGGCACGCGGTCCGGGCGACGGTGGCACCGCAGGCGGCGGTGGACGCGATGTTCCGGCAGGCCGGGGTGATCCAGGTCGACACGCTGGCCGAGATGTTCGACGTCGCCCAGCTGCTGGCGCACCAGCCACTGCCCCGCGGACCGCGCGTCGCAGTCGTCGGCAACTCCGACGCCCTCGGCCTGCTGGCGATCGACGCCGCTGCCGCCGCCGGCCTGGTGGTCAAGGAGCCGGTGGCGCTCGGCGCCGAGGCGACCGCGGAGGACTTCGAGCGTGCCCTCGACGACGCCGTCGACGACCCCGAGGTCGACGCGGTGGTCGCGGTCTTCATCCCGCCGCTCAACACCACCGGCGAGCAGGTCGCCGACGTCCTCGCCGCGGTCGGCGAGCAGTCGGACAAGCCACTGATCTCGACGTTCCTCGCCACCGAGGGTGTCCCGGAGCTGCTGCGGGTGCCCGACGTCGAAGGCGCCGCCGGCCGCGGCTCCGTGCCGTCGTACCCCGCACCCGAGGCCGCCCTGCGCTCGCTCGCGCGAGTGGTCGAGTACGCCTCCTGGCTGCAGCGTCCCGAGGGGGAGGTCGCGGCGTACGACGAGCTCGACGGCAAGGCAGCTCGCCACCTGGTCGAGGGCTGGCTGCGGGCGGACCCGAAAGGTATTCAACTCGGCGACGACCAGGTGGCCGAGCTGCTGCGGATGTACGGCATTCACGCCTGGCCGCGGGTCGCGGTGAGCTCGCTGGCGGAGGCGCAGGCCGCGGGTCAGCAGTTCGGCTGGGACGTCGTACTCAAGGCGACGGCGCCGCACCTGGTGCAGCGCCCCGACCTGTCGCACGTCTGGCGCAACATCGACACCGCTGAGGAGATGGCCGACGCCTGGCGGGTGCTCAACGACCTGATCGACGAGCCCGACCGAGCAGCGTTCGTGGTGCAGCGGATGGCGCCGCCCGGCATCCCGCTGACCATCACCAGCGACGAGGACCCGCTGTTCGGGCCGCTGATGTCGTTCGGCGTCGCCGGGACGCCGGCGGACCTGCTCGGGGACCGGGCGTACCGCATCCCCCCGATCACCGACGTCGACGCCGCGACCATGGTGCGGGAGATCAAGGCCGCGCCGCTGCTGTTCGGCTACCGGGGGAGCGAGCGGGTCGACGTGGCTCGGGTCGAGGACCTCCTGCAGCGGGTGGCCCGGCTCAAGAACGACCTGCCCGAGGTCGCGTCGCTCGAGCTGGGGCTCGTGCAGGCCGGCGCCTCCGCGTGCAGCGTCTTGGCCACCAGCGGCCGGGTGGCTCCGGTGCTGGACGCACGCAGTGACTGGTTCGTCCGTCGCCTGAGCGTCCCGGTCGACGACACCCCACCCACCTGAGCTCCCGAGGGACCACCCCCAGTCCCTGGGAAGAAATGAACGCTGGCGCGAGCAGAACGAGCATCGACCTGTCAGCGGACCGTGGGGCCGTTCGGGAGGGGAAGTCGCTGGCCGTGTCGACGTTCGGATGTCGAAAGGCGGGAAAGGCCGCTTCGGCAGGGTCGGGAACCGGACTTTCTGCACTCTCGCCAGACCCCGCCGGGCGCGGACAAACATTTCCCCGGACACGTGTACGGCGCCATCCCCCGATTCCTGGGAAGAAATGAACCCAGCGATCGCCTTTGGGTTCCGATCAGTCGCGTGTCGTGTGCTGGGCCCGACGCCGCGGGGCCGATGACACGCGACTGGGGGCGGTGACCGGGTGCGGCGCCGGCCCCCGACTACTCGCGCCGAGGTTGCGCGTATGTCGGGTTCGGCGTGTTGCTCGCGACGAAGTGAACGGAATTGCTGTCTGCAGGCGCTGGTGGCAACAGTTTCGTTCACTTCGAGCAATCGGCATGAGCAGGACCGTGCTAACGGCTGGGGAAGGGTGACAAATACGTCACGCTTTCCCAGCCGTTGTTCGAGTTCGACCGCACCTCCGACATTTCCCCGGACACGGGTGCGGCGCCAGCCCCCCGACTACTCGCGCCGAGGTTGCGCGTATGTCGGGATTCTTCGCGCCGAGGTTGCGCGTATGTTCGCCCCTACGCCCGTCGACCCCGTGCATAACTGCAACCTCGGTGGGACGGAGGGCACCGTGGACAGGACACCGTGACAGACTGAGCGACATGCCTGATGCCACACCCGCCGCGCCGCACGGGGCGACTGCGTCCCGTGCCGCAGACCTGCGCGACGCCATCGTCGCCTGCGGCTACTACCCGGCGGTCGTCTCCGACGCCGTCGAGGGTGCCGTCGCCGGTGAGGACGTGCGCGCGTTCTTCGTGCACCACGAGCCCACGTTCGACCGGGACGAGGTGCGCCGCCACCTGACTGTCGTGGTGCTCACGCCGTCGCGGCTGATCCTGGCGCACACCGACGAGCATCCGCCGGACGACCTGTTGCCCCAGCCGTACGCCTCGACGTCCACCGAGGCCGTGCCGGTCAGCTCGGTGGCCTCGGTCGTGACCACCCGGATGGTGGCCAACCCGGCGAACTACGCCGACGAAGACGCCCGCCCCGACGGTGCCGACGAGGCCGTGCTGACGGTCGGCTGGGGTGCGGTCGGCCGGATCGACATCGAGCCCGCGACCTGCGGCGACCCGGAGTGCGAGGGCGACCACGGCTACACCGGCACGATGACGGCCGACGACTTCTCGATCCGGGTCAGCGCGGCCGCCGACGGCCGTGACGAGGTGCTCCGCCTGCTCAGCTTCGCGACCGCGCTCTCAGCAGCCACAGCGGGCAACAGTCGGTGACCAGCCCGGCGGTCGAGCTGCCCGCCTACGGTGTGGGTTCGCTCGCCGACCTGCTCCCGTCGGTCGGCGCCGCGATGGGGATGGCCGAGGCGCCCGCGGTCCTGAGCCTCCCGGCGAGTGACCGCTACGTCGTCTTGCTGGTCGACGGGCTCGGGCTCGACCAGCTCGCGGCCCATCCCGACCACGCGCCGTACCTCTCCTCGCTGCCGGTGGAGACGCTCACCGCCGGGGTGCCGACGACGACCGCGACCAGCCTGACGTCGTTCGGCACCGGGCGCCCGCCGGGCCAGCACGGGGTCGTCGGCTACAGCTGCCGAATCCCCGGCACCAACCACATCCTCAACGCGCTGAAATGGGACACGGCCGCGGTCGACCCGGTCGAGTGGCAGCCACACCCGACCGTGTTCGCAGCGATGAACCAGAACGGCATGGCGGCGTCGGTCGTCGGCAAGCGGAAGTTCGCGACGTCGGGGCTGTCACTGGCCAGTCAGCGCGGCGCGTTGTTCGTCGGGGCAGACAGCGCGGGGGAGCGGCTCGCGGCGGCCAGGCAGGCGGTCGAGTCGCCGCGCGCCATGGTCTACGTGTACGACGGCGACCTCGACTTCACCGGCCACCGGGACGGATGCGGGTCGGAGGCGTGGCGGCTGCAGCTCGCCACCATCGACTCGTTCGCCCGGCAGCTGCGCGACGTCCTGCCCGGTGACACGGTCCTGGTTGTGACGTCCGACCACGGCATGGTCGACATTGCGCCGCCGGACCGCATCGACGTCGAGGACGAGCCCGGGATGATGCTCGGGGTCGGGCTGTTCGCCGGGGAGGGCCGGTTCCGGCACCTCTATTGCAGCGCCCGCGCCGTCGAGGGGGTGGCCGCTCGGTGGCAGGACCGGCTCGGCGACAAGGCCCTCGTACTGACCCGGGAGGAGGCGCTGGTGGCCGGCTGGTTCGGCGGCGTCGAGCGCCAGGTCGAGGCGCGGTTGGGTGACGTACTCATCGCCTGCATGGCGCCGATCGCGGTCACCTCGAGCCGCTGGTTCCCGCAGGAGGCCAAGCTGGTCGGCATGCACGGCTCGCTGACCCGGGCTGAGATGCTGGTGCCCCTCCTCGTCGACTCCGGCGCCGCCGCGTGAGCCCGCTGGTCAGCGCGGTCGGCCTGGCTGCCCTCCTCGCCGATCGACCCCCGGTGGTGCTCGACGTGCGCTGGGCGCTGACGACCGGCCCGGACCGGGAGGCGTTCACCGCCGCACACATCCCCGGTGCCCTGTTCGTCGACCTCGACGCCGACCTGTCCGACCCGCCGGGGGAGGGCGGGCGCCACCCACTGCCGGAGCCGTCCCGGTTCGTCGCGGCGATGCAACGGGTCGGTGTGGGAGTCGACCGGACCGTGGTGGCGTATGACGACGCGTCAGGCGTGCCCGCGGCCCGGCTGTGGTGGCTGCTGCGGCACTACGGGCACCGGGACGTCCGGCTGCTCGACGGCGGGTGGTCGGCCTGGGCCGCCTGTGGTGCACCGGTCGAGACCGGGGCAGGCCGAGACGTCACGCTCGGCGACTTCGACGGACGGCCCGGTGCGATGCCGGTGCTCGGCGCCGGCCAGGCCGCCGAGGTCGCGCGCAGCGGCGTGCTGCTCGACGTACGCACTCCTGAGCGGTTCCGCGGTGAGCGCGAGCCGATCGACCCGGTCGCGGGTCACATCCCGGGTGCTCGCAACGTCCCGACGGCCGAGATCGTCAACGGGGACGGCACCTTCAAGGACCGCAGCTCGCTGCGGGAGACGTTCGCCGGTCTGGGTGAGGAGGAGGTCGGGGTCTACTGCGGGTCCGGTGTCACCGCGGCCCACACGGTGCTGGGTCTCGAGCTGGTCGGCGTCCAGGCGGCGTTGTACGCCGGTTCGTGGAGCGGCTGGATCACCGACCCGACTCGGCCGGTGGCGACCGGCTGACGTGACCGAGGTGGAACTTTGCCCAATTGGGGCAATCTTCTACGCACCGGACGGCCGCCCGAGCGCT
>JBOHDE010000252.1:0-5265 GCA_050699035.1 Nocardioidaceae bacterium
CGAGCTCCGTAGGTGTCGCGAGCATTGTGACGGTCGGGCCTTCGTCGAGCACCGGACCAGTCGGGCACATGTGTGCGACGAGCATCGGGGTGATCGGTGTCGGCCGGCTAACCCGCAGGGGTGCCGACCGGGCACGGTACCGGTCGAACTCGGGCTTGCAGTCGGCTGATAGGGCGTTCGCCAACTGAGGCTCATCCAGATCGACAACATCCGGGCGCGCTTACGCGGCGGAATGACCCACCGCACCACATCCATGAGGACGTGAACGCTGCACTCCGGCGGCGACCCTCGCTGAGGTCTTCGCGGATCCTCTGGATCGTGCGGCGCGTGTCCTGGAGCGAGACTGACGGAACCACTATGGCCGCACGGCGGCACGGGTGAGCGGCAAGGCCTCGGCGTAAGTGGTGCGCCAGACGAGGTCACCGGCGGTGCCTTCGACCTTGGCCGAGACGCTCGCGTCTCTTTCCACGACGAGCAGTCGGTGGTCGTGCGCTCACCCGAGCGCGACTACGAACACGGGTAGCCGACCAGCGCCACGCACTACCGCGAGTCGCGGTACGCGCCTGCCGAGTACGTTTTCACGATGACCACCATCATCGGTCAGGACGAGGTGGCGGTGATGTCGTCTCGGCGGGAGAACTTCGCGATGATGATCGAGAGCGCGGAGTACGCACAGATGCAGACCCACCTGTTCGAAGTGCTCTGGGCGACCAGTAGTACCACCCCGTTCTCGGTCACCCCGAGCCAAGCTCCGGCTGACCGGACACCGTTCGCCTCGACGAAGGCCCTCGTCGGCCTGAGATGACCGGGTTCTGGACTTCCTGTACTTAGCTGTTGCTCAATCGCGTCGGATCCACGTAGTTTGGTAAGACCATGCTCTTGCCAGAGCATTGGATTAGCAGGCCACAGGAGGATCCAATGTCACGTGGGAACAGGCGCACGGCGCGCAATGCGACGGCGGCCCTGGCCGTCGGAGCGGTCGGCGCGCTCTTGCTCGCCGGCTGCAGCTCAGCATCGTCCCAAGGGGCGGCGGAGAACTTCCCGCAGCGCCCAGTCGAGCTGGTGAACCCCTGGGCCGCGGGCGGCTCTCATGACGCGCATGCCCGAGCGATCTCCTCGGAGATCTCCGACCTGCTCGGCCAGCCGATGACGGTGTCGATCAAGTCGGGCGGTGCGGGTTCGGTCGGCGCCACGGCCGTCGCCAAGCAGTCCAAGCCCGATGGTTACACCCTGCTGCTCGGTGACCAGACCAGCGTGATGGCGCGGTCGATGGCCGAGCAGCTTCCGTACACGTGGGAGGACTTCCGGCCGGTCGCGCAGATCAACGACAGCCCGATCGTGATCACTGTGCCGGGCAACAGCCCGTACGACACCATCGAGGAGTTCGTCGCCGCCGCGAAGGCGAAACCGGGCACGTTGAAGTACGGCTCGGTGACCGGCCTCGGACCCGACCAGATCCCGGTCGAGCTGCTGATCAAGGAGGCCGGCATCGACATCCGCCACATTCCGTTCGAGGGTGGCGGGCCGTCGTACCGGGCCGTGCTCGCCGAGGACGTGGACATGGCGCCGCTGTTCCCAGCCGCCGTGACCAAGGATGTCAAGGAGAAGCGGCTGAAGGCACTAGCGGTGACCTCGGCGGAGCGAATCCCCGGGCTTGCCGAGGTGCCGACGCTCAAGGAGTCGGGCTTCGACGTCGAGTGGGAGATGTTCCGCACCGTCTTCGCACCCAAAGGCACGCCTGACGCGGTGGTCGAGAGCCTGGCCGACGACTTCGGTGACCTCTCGGAAAGCAAAGGCTTCCACAAGATCGTCGAGGGTCTCGGTGAGGAGGTCGAGTTCCTCCGTGGCGAGGAGCTCGAGAAGCGAGTCACTTCCGACGCCGCCTCGCTCGAGGCGCTCGTCGAGAACCTGAAGTGACCGTCGGTCAACGCCCGGAGGCCGAGCTCAGCTGGTGGCTCGCGCAGGCTCTCCTCGCCGGAGCCGAGACGGCGCCCCCACTGGGCGGGTCGACGTCGTGCGACGTGTGCATCGTCGGTGGTGGCTACACCGGGCTGTGGACGGCAATCTTCCTGAAGGAGAAGGACCCCGCCGCGGACGTGGTGGTGATCGAGGCACAGGGCTGCGGGAGCGGCGCCAGCGGCCGTAACGGTGGGTTCGTGCTGAGCTGGTGGGCCAAGCTGGCGACCCTGGTAAAACTGTTCGGCGCCGAGGAGGGTGTCCGGCTGGCCGAGGCCTCGGCGGATGCCGTGGCGGCGATCGGCACCTTCTGCGATGCGAACGGCATCGACGCCCACTACCGACACAAGGGTTGGCTGTGGACCGCCACGAACCAGGCCCAACTGGGTTCCTGGGAGGAGGCCGTGTCGGTGGCGGGCCGGCATGGGAAGCAGCCATTCCAGCCGCGCTCGCCCGCCCAGGTCAGCAGGGAGGCCGGTTCGAGCGCTCACCTCGGCGGCGTGTTCGAGCCGACGGCTGCGACCGTGCAGCCTGCGCTCCTTGC
Organism: Nocardioidaceae bacterium; assembly: GCA_050699035.1. Classification (GTDB taxonomy): domain Bacteria; phylum Actinomycetota; class Actinomycetes; order Propionibacteriales; family Nocardioidaceae; genus WHTB01. The sequence goes on from JBOHDE010000252.1 coordinate 2,501, forward strand.
CCACGGCCTTCGCCGGGTCGCGCTCGAACGCGGCATCCGGATCTACGAGCACACGCCGATGTCCGCGTGGGAGGAAGGGCCACGGGTGCGCGTCACGACTCCACGCGGCGTCGTCGACGCCGCCAAGGTTGTCCTCGCGACCAACGCCTGGATGGTGCGCGAGCCTCCAGTCGCCAGGGCCCTCGTCGTCGTCACGAGCGACATGGTCGTCACCGAGCCGATCCCGCACCTGTTGGGAGCGACCGGACCTCGGGAAGGTCTGGCGGTCTCGGACTCGCGGATGCTCGTGAACTACTACCGGACGACGCGAGACCAGCGCCTGGCGTTCGGCCACGGCGGTGGCTCGTTCGGCTTCGGCCGTCGGGTCAGCGCACGCTTCAACGGCCCGTCGACGCGGGCGCGGGCGGTCGCCGAGGCGATGCGCCAGCTCTACCCGGACATCTCGCCCAGCCTGGTCGCCGCAAGCTGGACCGGTCCTATCGACCGCTCGATCAGCTCGCTGCCGTTCTTCGGCACCCAGGGTCGAACCGGCCGCGTCCTCTACGGCGTGGGGTACTCGGGCAACGGCGTTGGCCCCAGCCATCTCGGCGGGAAGATCCTCTCGTCCCTGGCCCTCGACCGCCGCGACGAGTGGACGACGAGCCGGATCGCCCAGGGGCCGGTCGGCACCTACCCCCCTGAGCCGGCGAAGTACGTCGGCGGCGTCACCCTCCGGGCCGTCCTTGCGCGCAAGGAGAAGGTCGAGGACCGCGGGCGTACGCCAGGCCGAGTGATCCGGACCGCCGCCCTGCTGGCACCGCCGGGGCTGGTGCCAGTCAGAAGGAACCGCAAGCCAGAGGCCATCGCGACAGATGAGGAGAAGCAATGAGTACGCACAGTCTTGCCGAAGGAGCCCGGCGGCTGGTCCGCTGCGGCGGAGTCCAGCGCGGCGAGGAGGTCCTCATCATCACCGACGATCGGATGGACCCGACTGTCGTCGAGGCCTTCGCCCAGTCCATCCGAGACGACGGCGGCGAGTTGGTGATCGCGAGCATGGACGCCCGGTCAGGATCAGGTCAGGAGCCGCCCGCGCAGATCGCCAAGGCGATGAGGGGCGCCAAGCTGGCTATCGAGCTGACGTCGCAGTTCATTCACCACAGCATCGCGCGCCAGTCGGCCCAACGGGCCGGACTTCGCTACCTCTTCATCGGTGACATCGACCGCGACATGCTGGAGTCACCAGGGGCCGTGTACGCCGACTTCGCCGAGATCGCTCCGCGGATCACCCGGATGTCGGACGAGATCACCCAAGGTTCGACCATGAGCATCACCTCGCCGGGTGGCACCGACATGACGTTCGACCTGGTGGGTCGGAACGGTCGCGCCCTCACCGGGCTCGCCGACGCGCCGTCCCAATTCGGCGCGCCCCCCTGTCTCGAGGGCGGCGTGATCCCGAAGCCGGGCGGTAGTGCGGGCCGCGTCGTGGTCGACGCCTACTGCGTCGGCGTCGGGTTGATCCAGGAGCCCATCACCGTGCTCGTCGAGGGCGGCCGGGCCGTGAGCATCGAAGGCGGCGCTGAGGCGAAGAAGCTTCGCGATCTGGTCGAAGGAGCCGGCAACGACAACGCCTGGAACGTCTCCGAGGTCGGCATCGGCTTCAACGACACCGCCTTGCTGATCGACAACGTGACCAGCGCCGAGTCCATCTACGGCACGGCGCACATCGCGCTCGGTTCGACTCCGGCCGACCTCGACATCGAGATGATCAGTGCGGGCATTCACCTCGACATGGTGTTCCACCAGCCCACCATCACGGTGGACGACCGGGTCGCGATGCGGGCAGGAGAGTTCCTGCTGGACTACGAGCCGGCCACCTCGTCGTGAACATGGCCGCCGAGCGGGGTCTCCGCTTCGAGCGAGGGTGCGCTGTCGCCTGCCTCGTCGGGTCGGCGTTCGTGGGCGTCCGCGCCGAGTCTCTCGTGTCGCAGTCCTCCATCGCGCGGCCGGGCGCCTTCCCCGCCCACGGCGCGCTCTGGATCGGCGCCGGCGTCCTCGGCCTGGCGTCACTCGCCTGGACCGTCCAGGCGTTCCGACGTCGAAAGCCCGTCCATGTGCCCGACCTCGGGCGCACCGCTGACGTCCTCGCGGTGTTCGCGGTCCTGCTGGTCGGTGCCTGGTCGGCCCGTTGGCTAGGACTGCTCCTCGCGTCTGGGCTGACCTATGTGGCCCTGATGCTGTACTACCGCGACCGGAACCGGATCTTCGTCCTGGCGAGTGCGATCAGCTATCTCGTACTCCTGCACTTCGGCCTGGAGGTCCTGCTCGGAGTCCCGCTGGCCAGGTCGCCCGTACTCCCGCTGCCGTTCTGAACAGGCGAGGTACCTGCTGATGCTCGAATCCCTGAATGAGGCACTGGCGCTGGTGATGGACCCGCAGGTGTGGGTCTATGTCTGCATCGGCCTCGTGCTCGGCATGTTCGTCGGTGCGATCCCGGGTCTCAGCGCCACGATGGCGGTCACCGTGCTGCTGCCGATCGCCTTCTATCTCCCGCCGCACGTGGGCATCCCGTTCCTGATCGCGATCACCAAGGGAGCCTTCTATGCCGGGTCGATCCCGGCCATCCTGATCTGCACTCCCGGAACGGGCGCGGCGGCGGCGACGGTCCTCGACGGGTACCCGCTGGCCAAGCAGGGCAAGGCGCGCAAGGCCCTCGAGATCTCGCTCTACGGATCCGTGATCGGCGACATCCTGTCCAACATCGTGGCGATCTTCCTCGCCTCGCTGGT
>JBOHDE010000253.1:0-5252 GCA_050699035.1 Nocardioidaceae bacterium
CGTTTCGCGGTCGTACGTTTCGTGGCCGCACGTTTCGCCGAGGTGCGTCGCGCCGGAGCCGGCTCGCCCTCGAGGGCACGCAACCGACCCTCCAGCTCACGGATCCTTCGCTCCTGACTGTCGAGCCGGTCGCGCAGCGGCCGCAGACCCTCCTCCACGCGCCACCTGATCGCGCGGTCGACACGTGCGCTGATCTTTCCGACCCCCGGGATCTCGGAGGGACGGAACCGACTCTTGGCCATGGGAATACGCCTCTCGGGACTTGCAGGGATCCGGCCTCGACACCGCGGGGCGTCGGTGCTCGGCGGCGAGCACCCGGCCGATCATGGCATACCCGAGGCGCCGTCTGCCCAACCCCTCGGCGATCGTGACAGCATGCACTCATGACCGAGCAGCGCATCGTCGGCCTGGGAGCGGGGGCGACCGGCTTCCGCAGCTACGAGCGCGGCGGTGGTGACGAGCTCGCGACCGAGGACATGGTCCTCAACATCGGGCCGCAGCATCCGGCGACGCACGGGGTGCTCCGGCTCAAGCTGACCCTCGACGGTGAACGCATCGTCGCCTGCGAGCCGATCGTGGGCTACATGCACCGTGGCGTGGAGAAGCTGTTCGAGGTGCGCGACTATCGCCAGATCATCGTGCTCGCCAACCGGCACGACTGGCTGTCCGCGTTCTCGTCCGAGCTCGGAGTCGTGCTCGCGGTCGAGCGGATGCTCGGCATGGAGGTGCCGGTCCGCGCCACCTGGAGCCGTACCCTGCTGGCCGAGCTGAACCGCGTCCTCAACCACCTGATGTTCCTCGGCTCGTACCCGTTGGAGATCGGGGCGATCACGCCGATCTTCTACGCCTTCCGCGAACGCGAGACGATCCAGCAGGTGATGGAGGAGCTGTCCGGCGGCCGGATGCACTACATGTTCAACCGGGTCGGTGGTCTGAAGGAGGACCTGCCCGCCGGGTGGCTCGACCGGGCCGCCGCGGCCGTGGGCGCGGTCCGCCGCCGGCTGCCCGAGATCCGGCAGATCATCCTCGGCAACGAGATCTTCAAGGCCCGCACCCAAGGCGTCGGACGGCTGTCACCCGAGCTGGTCCAGGCGTACGGCGTCTCGGGACCGATCGCCCGCGCCTCCGGCGTCGACTTCGACCTGCGCCGCGACGAGCCGTACCTCGCCTACGACGAGCTGGCCGCCGACGGCGTGCTGCGCGTGGTGAACCGCGACGAGGGCGACTGCTATGCGCGGTTCTCGGTGCTGTTCGACCAGGTGCAGGTGTCCCTCGACCTGGCCGACGCGTGCATCGAGCGGCTGCGCAGCCTGCCGGCCGGCCCGATCAACCAGCGGCTGCCGAAGATCCTGAAGGCACCCGAGGGCGCGACGTACTGCTGGACCGAGAACCCGCTCGGCATGAACGGCTACTACCTGGTGTCGCGCGGTGAGAAGACGCCGTGGCGGCTGAAGCTGCGGTCGGCGTCCTTCAACAACATCGCGGTGCTCCCCGAGGTGCTGGGCGGCTGCGTGGTCGCCGACATGGTCGCGATCCTCGGCTCGATGTTCTTCGTCGTCGGCGACATCGACAAGTAGCGACCCCTAGCCGGTCAGGCGTGCTGGCGTGCCTCCGCCGGCTCGGCCCGCTCGTCCCAGGCCAACAGGTCGACGACCGTCGGCATCTCGTCGTGCGCACCGCTCTCGACTCGGTGGGAGCCGCGCTCCGTCAGCTGCTCCTCGGCTGCCGCGACCTCGTCGACCAGCCCTGGCTGCTCCCATTCGAGCTCGGCGATCGTTGCCCTGAGGCGGGCGATCTCCTGCTCGGCCCGGGCCAGCGCCGCCGTGTTGCGCTCGGCCGCCTGCTCGGCGAGCTCGGCTCGCTTCTCGGCCAGCCGCAACGTCGCCTTCAGCCGTTCGAGGGTCGCGCCGTGGTCGTCCACCTTCTGCCGCATCGCCGCGGCGAACGCGGAGTTCTCGGTGGCTCGACGCGCCGCCAGCGAGGCGTACGCCTGGGCCTGCTCCGCCCGGTCGGCCGCGTTCTGGATCCGGGCCGCCCGCAGCTCGTTGCTGAGAATCCGGGCGGCGGCGACACCGGCGACCAAGGCGAACACCGCCGCAGACCCGAGCCACAACGCACCCCGACTGACCAACGCGCCGGCCACGACAAGGGCGGCCGCGACGAGGAGGGCGACGGCAAGGGTGATGCGCACGCTGCGCTGGACGCGACGGTTGGATGGCATGCCCGAGACTTTACGACGGCACCTGTATACCGCCCGCGGGGCGCGCCGCCTCAACCAATTTGTGACCACCAGAACGGTGACTTTGACCGCTTCAAGCACCCTCGGTGGTCTTCTCCTCACCCTCGGTGTCGGCCTTGTCGTCAGGCCCGCGCGGCACCATGCAGGCCCGCTCGAGCAGCAGCGCCGCCACGACGATGAGCAGTGCCGCGAGGGCGGCGACACCGCTACGGATCACCCGGTCCCGCGGCGCGTCGTACGCGAGGGCGTCGACGTACTGCGCGGCGTACCCGAGGTACATGCCGACGAAGAACGCGCCGACCACCGACGACGCCTTGGCCAGCACCAGGAAGTTGACGGCGCGGTGCGGGTCGATCCGCAGGCGCTGGCGATGCAGCTGCCACCAGGTCTGCCAGGCGATCCCGGCGAGGACGGCCCCGGCGAACAGCAACGTCAGCACCGACACCCACGGCACCGTCGGGACCGAGCCGCCCGTCTGACGGAGCACCGGGACCCCGAACCACCCGAGGACCACGCCGGCAGCGGTGATGCCGGCCAGCATGCGCAGCCGGGTCGCGTGGAGCCGACCTGGCCGCTCCGTCACGGCAGCTCGAGCGCCACGTCGTCGCGCCTGCGTACGCCGGCCGCGTCGACCGCGCCGATCAGATCGGCGATACGTCCCTGCCCGGGGATCTCGCCGTTCGGGTCGATGTCGAGCCATGGCTGCAGCACGAAGGCCCGCTCGTGCGCCCGCGGATGGGGCAAGGTGAGCGTGTCCCTGGTGACCTGCTTGTCACCGAGCACGAGCAGGTCGATGTCGAGGGTGCGAGGGGCGTTGCGCTCCCCGCGTTCACGGCCGAACGCGTCCTCAACGGCAAGGCAGCGCTCGAGCAGCGTGTCGGCCGACAGGGTTGTGTCGACGATGAGTACGGCGTTGAGGAAGTCGTCGGACTCGACCGGGCTGTCGACCGGCGCCGTCTCGTACACCGGCGACCGGTCGACCAGATAGACGTCCGGTGTGTCCGCCAGCGAGGAGACCGCACCCTGGATGTTGGCCTCCCGGTCCCCGAGGTTGCTGCCCAGCGACAGCACCGCACGGCGGAACGGTCGCATCTGGCCGGACAGGGTGTCGGTGTCGACGATGTGCGGGTTCGGCGTCTCAGTCACTGACTGCTCCGGTGAATTGTGAGGGTGACGTCGTCGAACGGCACCTCGATGGGGGCTTGCGGCTTGTGCACCGTGACCTCGACCCACTGGACGAGGGGCTCGGCGAGGCACAGGTCGGCCAGGCGGCGGGCAAGCGTTTCGATCAGGTCTACGGGGTCGGACTCGATGGCTTCCTTGATCTGGAGGCTCAGACGACCATAGTCGACTGTCTGGGACAGGTCGTCGGCCAGTCCCGCCGCCGACGTGTCCAGCCCGAGAACGGCGTCGACGACGAACTCCTGCCCGTCGCGGCGCTCATGGTCGAACACACCGTGGTGACCATGGGCGCGGATGCCGCGCAGTGTCAGGCGGTCCGCCGCGGCCTGACGGGTCGCCGCGACGGCCGCGGCTGGTGGCTCACCCATCAGTCTCCTTCGTCGGACCCCGGCTTCGACAGTACCGGTGACGCGTGGTGGATCCACAACCGCCAACCCTCGGGACGCCTCAGGAACACGTTCGTGGTCACCGCCTTCCCGCCGGAGAAGCCAGGCTCGGTCTGCCCCTCCGCCGCGGCCAGCACGTTCTCGGTGCAGGTCACCGAGGCGACGTCGCCAACAACGGTCGTCTCGACATCGGTAAGGATGAACTGGATGTACGGCGTGTTGGCCATCACGACGGCCCACGAACGGCGTACCGCCGCCGCGCCCACCACCGGGCTCCAGCCAGGATGGATGCATACCGCGTGCCCGTCGGGCACCCACAGGTCCTGCATCGCATCGAGGTCGCCGGCCTCGAACGCCGAGTAGAAGCCGGCGTTCGCCGCCTGGACCTGCTCAGCCGCCGTCATCGGGCCGCCGGCCTCGCCGGCTCGGCCGCGAGCCGCGCCACCACGCGGACTGCATCGACGACCGCGGGTACGACGTGGACCCGGACGCACCACACTCCGGCCGCGGCCGCGAGCGTACTCACCGCCGCGGACGCCGCATCGAGCGACGACGGGTCGCGGGTGTTGTCAGCGTCGCCGAGCAAGCGGCCGAGGAAACGCTTGCGCGATGCCGCGAGTAGGACCGGACGGCCGAGTGCGTGCATGGCATCGAGGTTCGCCAGCAGCGCCCAGTTGTGCTCGGCGGTCTTGGCGAACCCGAGGCCCGGGTCGAGGACCACGCGGGCAGAGTCGATGCCGGCGTCCAGCGCGGCTTCCAGCCGAGGCCGCAGCTCGCTCACCACGTCGGCGACGACGTCGGCGTACTCCGCACGCTGTTGCATCCGGTCGGAGTGGCCGCGCCAGTGCATCAGGACGTACGGCACCTCGAGGTCGGCGACGGTCGCCAGCATCGCGGGGTCGCCGAGGCCTCCGGACACGTCGTTGACCAGCTGCGCACCGGCCTCCACCGCGGCGACTGCGACCTCGGCACGCATGGTGTCGATCGATACGACCGCGCCGGCGTCGGACAGCCGATGGACGACCGGCAGCACGCGCCGCAGCTCCTCCTCGACCGGCGGCCGCTGCGCACCGGGCCGGGTCGACTCGCCGCCGATGTCGACCAGGTCCGCCCCCTGCTCGACCAGCTCGAGCCCGTGGGCCACGGCCTGCTCCGGCTCGAGCCATTGCCCCCCGTCGGAGAACGAGTCGGGCGTGACGTTGACCACGCCCATCACCAGGCATCGGCCGGGGGCAGGCAGACCGGGCACCGCCGCGGGCTCGGGGGTCGGACGGCTCAGCACGGCGACCACCCTACGCGGGCGTCACCACCCCCGACTCGCGTCGAGGTTGCACGAATGTCGGCCACCCTCCGCCGACATTGCACGAATGTCGGGGTTCCTCCCGCCGATGTTGCACGAATGTCCGCCACCCACGACATACGCGCAACCTCGATGCGAGTATTCG
>JBOHDE010000254.1:0-5244 GCA_050699035.1 Nocardioidaceae bacterium
CCGGAGCAAGGGCCGCGGATCACCGGGTTCCGTCGTACGGCGGGCCAGCCGCTCCCCCGCCACGCCGCCCACCATCAGGGCGAGCCCCGCGAACAGCAGCCACCGCAGCACGCCGATCAGTCCCGCGCCGGGGGTGGCCGGTGTCTGCGAGGTGAGGCTGAGCCCGGCACTGGAGCCGACCGCGAACCGGAACTCGCCAGCCATGGAGTCGCCGTCGCGAGCGGTGACGCCCCAGGCCACCTGGTAGTCCCCCGGGTCAAGCGGCTCCTTCACGGCAACAGACAGGACCTGATTACCGTGGCTGAGCTCGACCGCTCCGACCCCGACCTCGCCCTCGGGACCCGAGACGGTCAAGGCACTGCCGCTGGGGACAACGGCCTGATCGAAGACCAGCTGGATCTCCGGCGGCGAGGTGGGTACCGCACCGTCCGCGGTCGGCGTGGTGAAGAGCAGGGTCGCGTGCGCCTGCGCCGGCGCCGGGACGCCCAGCAGCAGCGCGACACATGCGGCCAGCACCGCCAACCATCGGGTCACTGCGCACGAAGGGGCTTGAAGCGCCGCAGCCGCAGGCTGTTACTGACCACGAACACCGACGAGCTCGCCATCGCAGCGCCCGCGATGAGCGGGTTGAGCAGGCCCACGGCTGCCAGGGGAAGTGCGGCCACGTTGTAGAAGAACGCCCAGAACAGGTTGCCCTTGATCGTGGCCAGGGTCTTGCGGGCAAGCCGGATGGCGTCGACGGCGCCGCGCAGGTCGCCCTTCATCAGGGTCAGGTCGGCGGCTGCGATGGCTGCGTCGGTGCCCGTGCCCATCGCGAGACCGAGGTCGGCCTGCGCGAGCGCGGCCGCGTCGTTGACGCCGTCGCCGGCCATGGCGACGACCTTGCCTCCGGCCTGGAGCTGCTTGACGACCTCGACCTTGTCCTCTGGATGCACCTCGGCGATGACGTGGTCGATGCCGACCTGGGCGGCGATGTGCCGCGCGGCCGCCTCGTTGTCCCCCGTGAGCAGGATCGGAGTGAGGCCGAGCTTCTTGAGGTCGGCTACTGCGTCGGCGCTGGTGGGCTTCAGCGTGTCGGCGACCACCAGCGCAGCGCGCACCTGCCGGTCCCAGGCCGCGAAAACCACCGTGCGGCCCGCAGCCTCCGCCTCGTGCTGCGCCGCGGCGAGCGCCTCTGGGATGAGCAGGCCGAGCCCGGTGAGCCAGGTTGCTCGGCCGGCATACACCTCGACGCCGTCGACGATGCCGGTAACGCCGCGACCCGCATGGTTCTGGAAGTCGCTGACCGGCGGCAACTCGCCGGCGGCCTCGGCGATGGCGCGGGCGATGGGGTGCTCGCTGGCGTGCTCGACGGCCCCGGCCAGGCGCAGGGCAACGGCCTTGTCGGTTCCATCGGTCACGACGTCGACGAGCCGCATCCGGCCTTCGGTGACCGTGCCGGTCTTGTCCAGAACAATCGTGTCCACGCGTCGGGTGGACTCGAGCACCTCCGGGCCTCGGATCAGCAGGCCGAGCTGGGCGCCGCGGCCGGTGCCGACCATGAGAGCGGTCGGCGTGGCCAGGCCGAGCGCGCAGGGGCAGGCGATGATCAGCACCGCGACGGCGGCGGTGATCGCCGCGGTGGCCGGGTAACCGAGGCCGAGCCAGACCCCGAAGGTTCCCGCCGCAATCACGAGCACAGCCGGCACGAACACCGCCGACACCCGGTCCGCCAGACGCTGCGCCTGCGCCTTCCCGGTCTGCGCCTCCTCGACGAGCCGGGCGATCTGCGCGAGCTTGGTGTCGCTGCCCACCCGGGTCGCCCTGACGACGAGCCGCCCACCGGCGTTCACGGTCGCCCCCGTGACGTAGTCACCCGGGCCCACCTCGACGGGGACCGCCTCGCCGGTGAGCAGGGACTCGTCCACCGCTGACGCGCCGTCGACGACCTCGCCGTCAGTGGCGATCTTCTCGCCGGGGCGCACCACGAACTCCATCCCAACCGTGAGCTGCTCGATCGGGATGCGCACCTCCATCCCGTTGCGCAGCACGGCGACGTCCTTCGCGCCGAGGTCCATCAGTGCGCGGATCGCCTCACCGGCACGACGCCGGGCGCGTGCCTCGAAGTAGCGGCCGGCGAGGATGAACGCCGTCAGCGCAGCCGCCACCTCGAGGTAGATCTCCGGGGTCTGTCGGTGCTCGCCAGACCGAGGCAGCAGCGAGAACTCCATGTGCATACCCGGCTCGCCGGCACCGGCGAAGAAGAGCGCGTAGCCACTCCAGCCCCAAGCGGCGAGCACGCCGATCGAGACCAGGGTGTCCATGGTCGCGGCACCGTGCCGGGCATTGACGGCGGCGGCCCGATGAAACGGCCAAGCACCCCACAGCGCGACCGGCGACGCCACGGCGAAGGCAAGCCACTGCCAGAACCGGAACTGGGTCGGCGGAATCATCGACAGCACCACGACCGGCAGCGACAACAGTGCCGAGGCGAGCAGCCGGTCCCGCAGGGCACGGACATGCCGGGCCTCGGCATCCTCAGTCGGCTCCTCCCCCACGGCGCGCTCAGGCTGCGGCATCGCGGCGCCGTACCCGGCCGCCTTGACTGTCTCGACGAGATCCTCGGGCATCAGGTCGTCCGGGTAGGTGACATGCGCGGAGGCGGTGGCGAAGTTCACCGTCGCGACGACGCCGGGCAACCTGTTGAGCTTGCGCTCGATCCGGGTGGCGCAGGAGGCGCAGGTCATCCCGGTGATCGCGAAATCAACCGCGCCGGCGGGGAGGGAGATGTTGGTCATGGCGTCCTTTCTACTATCTGCCATAGTAGGGGCACTGTCGTGAACGAACGGAGAGCATCCATGAACCTTGGCGCCGTCCTCCTCGCCGGCCTGTTGGCCGGCGGTGTCTCGTGCGCCGCCGTGCAGGGTGGGCTGCTGGCCGGGCTGGTGTCCCGTCAGCAGGCCGTTCCCGTGCTCGCCGGAGGCAAGAAGCAGCGTCCGGTTCCGACGACGACATGGCGGGCGCAGCTCGGCAAGGACCTCGCTCCCGTCGGCGGGTTCCTGGTCGGCAAGGTCGCCTCGCATGCGCTCTTCGGCGCGCTGCTGGGCGCCGTCGGCTCGGCGGTGCAGCTCTCCCCGCACCTGCGCTCGACGGTGCAGATCGTCGCCGGCCTGCTGATCATCGCCTTCGGTCTGGCCCAGCTCGAGGTCCGGGGTTTCAAGGGCTTCACGATCACTCCCCCGGCATCCTGGGTGAAGCTCGTGCGCGGCCGCGCCCGCTCGACGAGCGCACTGGCGCCGGCGATCCTCGGCTTCGCCTCCATCCTGCTGCCCTGCGGCGTGACGCTGTCGATGATGGCCCTGGCCATCACGTCGGGCTCCCCCCTGGAGGGCGCGCTGATCATGGCGGTCTTCGTACTCGGCACCGCTCCGCTGTTCACGCTCATTGGGTACGTCGCCCACAAGGCCGCCGGCGCCTGGAAGGGACGGCTGGCCGTCACCACCGGCCTCGTCGTCCTCATCGCCGGGCTCTACACACTGAACGGCGGCCTGACGCTGGCCGGATCGCCAATGGCTGCGCAGAACCTCAAGCAGACCTTCGGCATCGGTCAGCCCGCAGCCGCGGACGCCTCCACTGTGACGATGGCGGATGGCACCCAGACCGCGGTCATCACGGTCACCTCGGGCCGGTTCTCGCCCGCCAACCTCGCTCTCAAGGCTGGCCTTCCGACAACGGTGATCTTCCGCTCGCAGGACGCCTACGGCTGCGTACTCGCCCTCGTGATCCCGTCGCTGGGCACCCAGACCGTGCTGCCCGAGAACGGCGACACGCCGCTCGACCTCGGGACCACGGAGGCCGGCCGCATCGACTACTCGTGCTCGATGGGCATGTACTCCGGCACCATCACGATCAGCTAGGACCCCCATGGAGACCACCCACGTCTGGCAGGTGCGCGGCATGCACTGCAGCAGCTGCAGCATTCTCATCGACGAGGCCGTCGAGGAGCTCGACGGCGTGAGGTCCTCGACCACGTCGCTGAAGAAGAAGCTCACCACCGTCACCCTCGACCCGGCCCGCTGCGACCCGGACCGGGTCGTCGAGGCGATCCAGGAGGCCGGCTACCAAGCCATTCCGGCTTCCGAGGACGCCGCGGCAACCGGGCAACGCGTGTGGTTCCGCCGCAGCAGCTCATGAGCTCCCAGCGGAACGACTCGCCACGGAAGGGCCTGTGGCCCGTCTACGCGTTCGGTGCGTTCATGGCCGTCGGGTTCGTGCTCGCGGCGCTCGGCGTCCGGACCTGCCTGTGACCGTCCCGATGCAAGACCGGCTGACGGTCCGGGTGACTGTGGACCCGCGCGATCGGTACCGGTGGGCGAGTGTGGCGGCGGCGGCTCTGGTGGCTGTCGCCGGGGCGATGGCGGTGTTCGGCCTGCCGCCGGTCGACCTGCACGGGCCGTTGCACTGGTACGGGATCATGGACCCGCTGTGCGGTGGCACCCGCGCGGCCCGCTACACCGCCCTGCGTCACTGGGGTGAGGCCTGGCGCTACAACCCGCTCGGCATCGTCACCGTCGTGCTCGTCTCGGTGCTGCTGGCGCGAGGACTGGTCGGAGTCACGACCGGCCGCTGGGCAACCCTGCACGTGACGTGGACGCGCCGCTCCCGCTGGATTGCGATCACACTGGTGGTTGTGCTGGTGGCACTGCTGGAGATCCGGCAGCTGGGGCGCGCTGAGCTGCTGATGACCGACACGTTCACCTTCGTCGACCACCCGCCCTTCTGAACCCGACCGTGAGGACCTCACCGATGCGTCACCTGACCCGCCACCTCGTGATCGCCGCGGCGGCCGTCCTGCTCGTCGGCGGCTGCGCTTCCGAACGGTGACGACCGGGCAGTTCATCGACTTCGCGCCGGTGCCGGGCGAGGCCGACCGCATCCTCGCCACCACCGGCAAGGGCGAGCTGGTCGAGGTCACCTTGGACGGCCGCACCACCGCGGTCCCTGGCGCGCCCAGACCAGGGCGTAGCCGCGACGTGAGGACTCAGTGCGGGCGGCCGCGATCGCGGCACTGATCCGGTGGCGTCAAGAGCGGTCAGGCCGTCAGCACGAGGGCGAGCTATACGGGCAGATGGGCGTTGGCGGAGGTCGGCAGTGCGGCCGTCATCAGGTTGGTCATTGCCCTGTCGTAGCGGCGCCGCCATCGTCTCCGCCGGGGTGCCCGGTTTCGGGCTTACCGTCGCGAGGCGACGTCACGAAAGGCTGACT
>JBOHDE010000255.1:0-5207 GCA_050699035.1 Nocardioidaceae bacterium
TTCGGGCTGGCGCTGGTGGGAGTCGGGTCGACCTGGCTGCCCTGGCTGTGGTTCGACGACCGGCCGATCTTCTACTTCTACGCGGTGGCGATGCTGCCGTTCACGATCATCGCGATCACGCTGCTGCTGGGGAAGATCCTCGGCCCGCCGGGCCGGTCGCCACGACGTCGCTGGGGTGCGCTGGTGGCCGGCGGCTTCGTCGTGCTGGTCGCCGCCAACTTCGCGTATTACCACCCGATCTGGACCGACGGGCTGCTGACCAACGAGAACTGGCTCGACCGAGTCTGGTTCACCCGCTGGATCTGACCTTCAGTGGTGTGCGTGGTGCGACGTACCCGCCTCGCCACCCTTCTCGACCACCACGAACTGGCCCATCATCCCTTGGTCCTCGTGCATCAGGACGTGGCAGTGGAACATGTACGGCAGGTCGGGGTCGGTGTAGTCGGTGAACTCCATCGCCAGCCGTACGGTCCGGCCCGGCGGCATGAAGATGGTGTCCTTCCAGCCGGCCAGCTCCGGCCCGGGCACGTCGCCGTCGACGGACAGCACCTCGAACTGCACGTCGTGCACATGGAAGTTGTGCGGGTTGCCGTCACGGTTGCGCACCTCCCAGACCTCCGTGCTGTCGACCTCGACCGTCTCGTCGATGCGGTCCATCTCCATCTTCTTGCCGTTGATGTTGCGCCCGGACAACTCGAACTCGCGGACCTTCGCACCGTCGACGTCGAGGTCGGGTGCGTCGGCGAGCTCGGCCGGGACGTCGGGCGACGCCGCCAGGTCGTCGGCCGCCCGCAGCTGGAGTACGTCGAACCGGTCCACCCCGCCGTCGAACCGGTTCACGAACACGTCGGCACCGCCGAAGTCCGGCGGGTAGGACCGGAGCACGGTCTCCTCCCCCGGTTGCAGGTCGACCACGATCTCGGCGCGCTCACCGGGTGACAGCTGCACCCGGTCCCGCCGTACCGGCTCGGGGAGCAGCCCACCGTCGGTGCCGACCAGGGCGAACGTGCGGTCGTCGGAGAACCCGAAGTCGTACATCCGGGCGGTGGACGCGTTGAGCAACCGCAGCCGGACCTTCTCGGTCGTCACGTCGAGGTAGGGGTCGGGCGTGCCGTTGACCACCAGATCCTCACCGAGGACGCCGATGCCGGAGAACAGCCGGCTGGAGAGGTCGAGCTCGCCGTCGCTGTTCAGCCGCTTGTCCTGCACGATGACCGGGATGTCGTCGACGCCGTACTCGTGCGGGAGCCGGTCGACCACCGCGCTGTCCGGGTCGTCGAGGATGAACAGGCCCGCCAGACCGCGGTAGACGTGGTCGGCGGTCGCGCCGTGCGGATGCGGGTGGTACCACAGCGTCGCCGCTGGCTGGTCGATCGTCCACTGCGGCTTCCATGTCTTACCCGGCGCGATCGGCTGGTGCGGTCCGCCGTCGGCCTTGGCCGGAAGGTGCATCCCGTGCCAGTGCACGCTGGTCTCCTCGCCGAGGTCGTTGGTGACCTCGACGCTGACGTCCTCACCCCGCTCGGCACGCAGCGTCGGCCCGAGGTAGTCGCCGTTGAACCCCCAGGTGTCGGTCGACCTCCCCTCGACCAGCTCGGTGCTGCCCTGCTGGGCGGTCAGCTTGAAGACGCGTGTGCCGTCCTCCATCCGGGACTCGGCCAGCGGCGGGATCTTCAGCTCCTGCTCGAAATTCAGCTGCCCGAACGTCGACACCGGCACGGTGAACCAGGCGTACGCGAACACGCCGGCGAACGCGAGAGTGCCTAAGACGACGAGCGCAACGACGCTCCACACGAATCGGCGGAGGCGCCGGCGAGGTCGATGGGCGGGGTGCGGGTACTGCAGTGTGCTCATAGATAGACAGCCTATATGTTGACTGCCGACACCATGCCATGGGTCTCTTCCCGGACCTGACCCTGATGCGCCGTCGAATGTGAGCAAGCCGAAACTACGTCGCTCGCCCTGTTGTTGTGACGCGGCTCACGACATATTGTATACCGACATGTCGACGCAGACGTCAGACCGCGGCACGCCCGGCCACGTCAACGTCGACGCCCTGGCCGCCGCGTACGACGAGGAACGGCCGTCCCGTCACCTCTCCCCCAGGCTCGACACGCTCGTCACCATCTGGTGCTTCGTGGTCGCGCTGTTCGTGCTGCGGCAGGTGTTCCGGCCGCTCGTGCTCGGCAGCCAGTACTACCTGGTGATCTTCCTCGGGGTCACCCTGCCCCTGGTGTTCGTCTGTTACCGGGTCAGGTCGTCGAGGCAGCTGACCGACACCGACTCCGACACGACCGATCGTAACGACAACCCGGGCATCGTCGACTGGGCTCTGGCGGGCGTCGCCCTCGTCGTCGGGCTCTACCCGGTCCTGCCGCTGCCCCAGCTCGAGGTCGGTGGCGGCGGCTTCGAAGGGTTCCTCGACCGGCAGGGATCCCTGCTGGTGTTGGACATTGTGGCCGGCATGGTGCTGATGGTCCTCGTGCTCGAGGCCACCCGACGCACGACCGGGCTCGTGCTGCCCCTGGTCTGTCTCGTCTTCTTCGCGTACGCGTACTACGGCGGCTACCTGCCGATCGGCTGGTCGATCGCCCACCTCGGCCTCAACATCGAGCAGATCGTGAACGCCCTCTACAACGAGGCCAGTGGCTTCTTCGGTGTGCCGCTCGACGTCGCGGCGACCTACATCGTGCTGTTCACGATCTACGGCGCCGTCCTCGACCGGATGGGCGCGGGCCGGTTCTTCGTGGAGTTCAGCTTCTCGCTGTTCCGCAAGTCGGGTACGGCGCCGGGACGGACCGTCGCCACCTCCGGGTTCCTGCTCGGCACCGTGTCCGGCTCCGGCACTGCCACCGCGGTGACGCTGGGCTCGTTCGCGTGGCCGATCCTCAAGCGGGCCGGCTACCCGCGAGAGGCCGCCGGCGGCATGCTCGCCGCCTCCGGCATCGGCGCGATCCTTTCGCCGCCCACCATGGGCGCGGCGGCGTTCATCATCGCGGAGTACCTCTCCGTCTCGTACTTCCAGGTCCTCGGCTGGGCGATCGTGCCGACCCTGCTCTACTACCTCGGCATCTTCATCGCGGTCGAGATCGACGCGAGACGGTTCGGCGCTAAGCGGGTCGACCTCGCGATCGGCAGCCCGCTGCACCTGCTGCTGCGGTCGGGATACCACTTCCTCAGCCTCGCCGTGATCGTCTTCTTCCTCGCGATCGACGTGCCGCCGTTCAAGGCGGTCATCTACGCCACCGTGGTCGCCGCACTCTTCGGGCTCGCCGAGGCGGTGCTGTCACGCAGGCCGGTCGTGACCGGGTTCGAGGACGTTGACGACGAGGCGGAGCCGATGGACCTCGGCCGATCGCTGGCGTCGTACGCCCAGCGCCTGTTCGACGCGCTCGCCAGCGGCATCCGCGCCGCCCTCCCGGTGATCGCGGTCTGCGCCGCCGCCGGCGTGATCACCTCGACCATCGCCAAGACCGGGCTGGGCCAGATCCTCTCGGACGTGCTGATCTCGGCGGCTGCGGCGCTGGCCCCGACGGAGGCGTCGGTGCTGGTGCTGAGTGCGGTGTTCGCGGCCGTCGCGATCTTGATCCTCGGCCTGGCCGTACCCGTGACCGCGTCGTTCATCCTCAGCTGGGTGATCATCGGCCCGGCACTGGTCACGCTGGGGGTCGAGGGGCCCGAGGTGGCGATGTTCATCTTCTACTACGCCGTGCTCTCCGAGGTCTCCCCACCGACCGCCCTGGCGGCCGTCGCATCGGCGGCGATCACCGGGGGCAAGGTGATACCGACGATGATGCAGGCGTGCAAGTACACGCTGCCCGCGTTTCTCGCGCCGCTGGCGTTCGTGATCTCCGGCAACGGCAGTCTGCTGCTCGCACGCGGTGACCTGCTCGCGGTTGTGGGTGCGGCCGTGGTGTGCGGGTTCGCCGTCGCCGCGCTGGCCGTGGTGACGACCGGCTGGATCTTCGGGCCGACCGGCCGGGCCGAGCGGCTGCTGTGCGTACCCGCCGCCCTGCTACTGCTGTATCTGGAGCCGGCCTCGATCCTGGCCGGTGCCATCCTGCTCGCCCTGGCCGTCGCCATCCACCTGGCGGCCCGGACACGACGGCGTACCTCGTCGGACACCCAACCCGCCCAGACCACCACCCAGTAAGAAAGACTGAAGGAGTAGAACGCGATGAAACGCCCAATCTCCCTGCTCGCCGTCGCCGTGGCCACCACCTTGGCGCTGAGCGCCTGCGGTGGTCAGCGCGAAGGGTCCTCCGCCGGCTCCGGCGCCGATGACGAGGGCTGCGACGCGGGTACGGGCCGCGTCAACATCGCCACCGGCAACTCGACCGGCGTGTACTACGTGGTCGGCGGTGGCCTGGCGAAGCTGATCAACGACAACACCGAGCTGCAGGCGACGTCGGCCGAGACCGGTGCTTCCGTACAGAACCTCCAACAACTGGCCGCCGGCGACTACGACATCGCCTTCTCGCTGGCCGACACGGCGACCGACGCCATCAACGGCGACGGTGACTTCGACGGCGAGCAAGACATCTCGTCGCTCGGGCGCATCTACCCGAACTACACGCAGATCGTCGTACGCACCGACTCGGGGATCGAGTCGGTCGAGGACTTCAAGGGCAAGCCGATCTCGACCGGCTCCCCGCAGTCGGGGACCGAGGTCATCGCCAACCGGCTGATCGAGGCCGCCGGCATGCAGGCGGGCGACGTGAAGGCGCAGCGACTCGACCTCACCAAGACGGTGGACGGCATGAAGGACGGCAGCATCGACGGGCTGGTGTGGTCAGGCGGCCTGCCGACCCCGGCGATCACCGACCTGTTCACCTCGTTGGGCCCGGACAAGGTGAAGTTCATCGACCCGACCCCGTTGCTGCCGAAGATGCAGGAGGTCAACCCGGTGTACGAGGAGGGCTCGATCCCGGCCGCGACCTACGAGCTCACTGAGGACGTGCCGTCGATCGTGGTCCCGAACGTCCTGATGGTCCGCAACGACATGGCCGACAACCTGGCCTGCGCCCTGACCACACTGGTGTACGAGACGACCGACGACCTGGCCAAGGTCCACCCGGCGGCGAAGGACATCACCCTCGACAACGCGGCGAAGACCGACCCGATCCCGGTGCACCCCGGCTCGGAGCGGGCCCTGGAGGACCTGACCAAGTAACCCACCCTCGCGATCCCCCTCCCGGTGAGTGTGA
>JBOHDE010000256.1:0-5159 GCA_050699035.1 Nocardioidaceae bacterium
TGGCACACCGACCTGGATCGACCTGGGCATCCCGGATCTCGACCGCGCGATGACCTTCTACGGCGCGTTGTTCGGTTGGGAGTTCGATGTGGGACCGGCGGAGTTCGGCCACTACACCCAGTGCTTGCTACGGGGCAGACCCGTCGCGGCCATCAGGCCGAACCCCGATCCCGACGCCACGGACTTCTGGTGGAACGTCTACTTCGCGACGGATGACTGTGACGCCGCGGCCGCCCGAGCGCGGGACGCTGGCGGCTCGATCATCACCGGTCCGATGGACGTGCTGGACCAGGGCCGGACGGCGATCATCAAGGACACCACCGGTGCGCAGTGTGGACTGTGGCAGGCCGGTGCCCACATCGGCTGCGAGATCGTCAACGAACCGAACGCCCTGCTCCGCAACGACCTTGGTCACCGCGGAATCCGGGCCCGCGCGCGACTTCTACGTCGCGGTCTTCGGCCACACGTTGGATGCCAACCCGGACATGCCCGAGCTCGACTTCACGTTCCTGCGCAGACCGGATGGCCACGAGATCGGCGGCATCGCCGGTGACCCAAAGGCCACGAAGTCCCGTTGGCGGACCTTGTTCCAGGTGGACGACGCCGATGCGGCGGCGCGGCGAGCGGTCGACGCGGGTGGGACCTCGGCCGAGCCCTACGACATGATCTACGGGCGGGTCGCGAACATCACGGACCCGTTCGGCACGGAGTTCGATGTCGGTGCGGCGATGACGACCTGAACCGGCCAGCGACATCGATTGGCTACCCGACCTAGTCGCCGACCAACGGCTAGCCGGATCGATCACGTGGGCCTTCAGCGGACTGCCGGGGCTTGCCGTCATCGTGGTGCTGTTGCTCCAATGGTCACGGTCCGAACCTGCGGCCGCGGCGAATGAGCTCCACATGAGGCCACCCCCGGTAGCCACTCCGCACGGTAATCTCGCTGCCGATCGCCGCTGGGCCGTCAGCCGAGCTGCTCGGAGAGCGCGACCATGACCCCGTCGGGGCCGCGGACGTAGCAGAGCCGGTAGCTGTCTTCGTACTGCGTCACCTCGCCGACGAGCTCGGCACCGTGAGTGCGCAAGCGGGCCAGGACGTCCTCGAGGTCGTCCACGGCGAACATGAAGCGTCGGATGCCGAGCGCGTTCACCGGTGCGCCCTCGGGCTCGGCCCGCACCGCCGCCGGCGTGTGGAACTTGTCCAGCTCGATCCGTCCGTGGCCGTCCGGGGTCCGCATCATGACGATCTCGCTCCGGACGCCGTCCAGCGCCACGAGCCGGTCGATCGACTCTCCCTCGACGGTCATCCGGCCCTCGAGCTCCATGCCGAGCTCGGTGAAGAGGCGATCGCGGCCTCGAGATCCTCGACAACGACGAGGACGTTGTCCATCCGCAGGGTCATGGTGATTCTCCTTCTTTCGCGCGGCCGGTCGTGGCCGCTGGTGTACTTAGGACGGAGGCCGACGCCACGTTCTCGACACCGGGAGTCTGGGTCTCATGCGGACGACGCCGCGCCGTCGAGGTCCTCGTAGGTGCGACGCAGGCTGGTGGTGCTGAGGTCCGCGTAGACGTGCAGTGTGATCGCGAAGCTTCATGCCGTACTCGCCCTGGTCGTCGCTCCTGGTAGTCAGCGCTCAAGGGCGCGGGTGAGCGCCGGGATCATCACTGCCGCCGCTACGAGGTGGATCAGGAGCAGCGCGGTGACGGTGGGGGCGTTGGCGTCGACGAGGAACGGCGGGAGCAGCGAGATCGCCGTGAGTGTGACGGTGGTTGTGATGAATCTCTTCGCAGGGTGGGCGCTCCAGCGCCGGAAGGCCGCCGCAATGACGATGCCGACGACGGAGAAGATGCCGGTCATCAGGGCGACGCCTGTCCACGGCATCGATGCGCCGCCGTCGGGAAGCTCGAAGTCCACGCCAACGGCCTTGGCGACGGCGGCGACGACCGAGGTGGCGACCACCGCAGCAACGGTGGCGAGCCCGCCGGTGACGGCAATACCTGCGCTTGGCAGGTGGACGTCGCCTGCCGCGACGCCTCGGTCGATTCCGACTTCCTGGTCGTTCATGCTGGTCATCTTGGTTCTCCTTCGATTCGTGGGTGAGGCCGCGTGTTGGTTGGGCGCGAGAAGAGGCCGTAGGCACCGACCACTTCCCACGTCTCGGACGAGGGCGGCTCGGCTGCCCAGACGCCGATGGCCTCGTGGAACTCGGCGAACGCCGGGATCGCGCGCAGCGGGTCGCTGGCGTCTCGGGCGTCGAGAATGGCGACGAAAGTGACGCCGTCGGGCGCCCGGCAGACGGCGTACCCCGCGTCTGGAGCGGCTGCCTCGATGGCCGCGAGCGTCCTGCGGGACTCGGCGGCAGCCGCCTCGACGTTGTCCGCGTGGACGCGAGCCGACACGATGATCAGACTCACCGCGAACCTCCTTCATCCGGTGTGACCACTGTGCTGACGGTCGGCTCCTGCGCGCATCCGTGGGAACCACTCAGACACCACGCACGCGCCACCTAGCCGCCAGTCGGTCCAGACGTGCTTTCCTTCTGGCATGGAACGATCTACGCCCTCCGTCACGGATCGGGAGGCCGAGGTCCTCACCCAGGTGAGCGCAGGCCGGTCGAATGCACAGATCGGTCACGCGCTGCACATCTCGGTGCGTACGGTCGAGAACCACGTGTCCTCCCTGCTCCGCAAGCTGGGCGCGGCGGATCGGCAGGAGCTGGCGGCGCTGGCCGGCCCTCGACCACCCCGCCCCGGACACCCGCCGGGAGAGTTGGCCGAGGTTCCCCACGGACGGGGCACGTTCGTAGGTCGGGGGCCGGACCAGACAGCGGTCCTCCGGGGCTTCGACGATCACCGCCTGGTGACCGTGGTCGGTCCGGGCGGAATGGGCAAGACACGCCTGGCAGCGGTCGTGGCAACCGAGGCCGCTCCGAGGTTCCCCGCGGGCGGCGCGTTCGTGGACCTCGTTCCGGTGCGACCTGGATCCGTCGCAGCGGCCGTGGCGAACGTGCTCGGCGTCTCCGAGCTCCCGGACCAGGAGCTGAGCACCACGATCGCCGGCCGCCTCGGCGCTGGCCGGTTCCTCCTCGTTCTGGACAACTGCGAACACGCCGTCGACGACGTCGCGACCCTCGTCGGCTCGCTACTCGACCGGTGTCCGAACCTGACGGTGCTCGCCGCCAGCCGCCAGCGGCTCGGCCTCCCCGACGAGCGCCTGGTGCGCCTTGGTCCGCTTCCCACCGACCCGGACGCCATCCGCCTCTTCCTCGACCGCGCCCGGGCGGCCGACCCCGACCTCGAGCTCGACCGCGCCATCGTCGCGGAGGTCTGTGACCACCTGGACGGTATGCCGCTGGCGCTCGAGCTGGCCGCGGCCCGCGCGCCGTCTCTGGGTCAGGACGGGCTGCGCGCCGCGATCGGCGACCTGGTCCGGCTGCTGAGTGGCGGCCGCGGCGCCGAAGCCCGGCACGTCTCGATCCACGCCGTCATGGACTGGAGCTATGCACTGCTCGACGACGAGGAGCGCTCCATGCTGCGCGGGCTGTCGGTGTTCGCGAGCAGTTTCGACTTGGCCTCGGTCGCGAGCGTCGCAGGCTTCACCGGCGCACCGGACGAGGCGACGGCTGCGGACCTGCTCGGGCGACTAGTCGACAGCAGCCTCGTCGTCCGTGCGCCGGCGGCGACGGCCACGCGGTGGCGGCTCCTGGAGACGGTGCGTGCCTTCGCGGGCGCTAAGGTCGAAGCCGCGGAACGCACCGACCTGATCGCGCGTCACCTGAGGTGGGCGACGACGACCGCGACCGGTCTCGACGACCTGCTCGAGCAATCGCCGGACGAGTGGCGGGCAGCCTTCGACGCCGTCGTCGACGACCTGCGGGAAGCCCTGGCTCGATCGTCGGCGAGCCCCGACCCGACGGCTCGCGGACTGGCCCGGGCACTGGCGCACCTCAGCTTCGCCCGCGGCTACCACCGCGAGGCCCGCGGGCACTGGCTCGCCGCCGCAGCCCGGACCGCCGACTGCCACGAGGCCTTCGACGACCTCTGTCAGGCCGCCGACGTCGCCATCGCCGGCTCGGACACGTTGGGGGGCGTCGTCCTGCTCATGGACGCCGCCCGTCGGGTGGACGACCGCGGCAACCGAGCGGCAGGAGCGTGGGCGCGGGCACTTGAGACCCAGATCAGGTTCGGCTACGAGTACCGCGCACTCGACGCGGCGGAGCGCAGGTCGGCCCTGGCGGCAGCCGCGGTAGGCGAGGCCGACCCGCACGACCCGGTCGTTACCGCGCTCGTCGCCACGGCCCGCGCCTGGCACGAGGGAGACCTGGAAAGCACCGATCTCGCCCGGGACGCGGTGGATCTCGCGCGCGAGACGAGGGACCCGGTCGTCCTGCTCCGCGCCCTCGACGCCCTCAGTGCGACGCTGATCAACCACGGTCGCCTGCGGGATGCGCTCGACGTCGCGGGCGAGCGGATAGCGCTGCTCGCGGGCCTGCCCCGCCACGTCCCGGCCGCCGCCACCGAGATCTCGGACAGCTTCCAGGTGGCGATCAACCTGGCCGTCTCCACCGGCGAACTGGCCGAGGCAAGCGCCTTCCTTGAGCGGGCCGAGGTCGACGACCCCACCCCGAACCCCTACGTCGCCATCCCGCGGCGCATCGCCGTCCTCGCGCTCACCGGCCGGCTCGCTGCCGCCATCGCGGAGGGAGACGAGTTGTGGGAGGCCTGGCAGCGCGACGAGACGGACCGCCGCTGGCTGGCACCCGCTTTCAACCTCGTCGCGCTTGCGCACGGGCTCTCCGACGACGGGCACTACGAGCTGTGGCGCGCTCGGACGTCGACGGTCGCCGCGCCCGACGGCGCACCGACCGACTGGATGAGGGTCCGCGCCGCGTTTGTCGACGCGCGGACGGCGCTCCACACCGGGGACCTCGCCTCCGCCCAGCCCTTGGTCGATAACGCCTTCGCCTCCCCGCTTGGCTGGGCCCACCGCTCCGACGGTTACGCCCGCGCCGCGGGCGCCGAGCTGGCCGTCACCGCAGGGCTCGCCGACGCCGAAGACCGGATCGATGAAGCCACCCCCTACGTGGCGCAAAATCGCTGGGCCGCCGCGGTCCTCGCCCGGGCACGGGGCCGCCTCCACAACAGCCACGACGAGCTCGG
>JBOHDE010000257.1:0-1271 GCA_050699035.1 Nocardioidaceae bacterium
CGGCCGGGTCGGCGCCCAGCTGGCCGAGCGGCTGGCGTCCGCAGTGACTCCACGACGCGTGCGCCTGCTGGTTCGGCTGGTCTGCGGCGCTGCCGCGGCCGTACCGGTGGCGCTGCCGTTGGCCGCCGAGGCCGAGGAGCCCGGGCGATGCACCCCAGGGGCGTGCAGCCCGGCGCTCGCCGGGCTGCCGACGCCGGACCGGCCAGATGTCACGACGCTCGCGACCCGAGGCGTGAGCACCCGCCACTCGGCAGTGATCGTCGTGGTCCGGCCGGGCGACACGTTGTGGTCGATCGCCCGCCGGCACCTTTCGGCCGGAGCCGACGACGGCGCGGTCGCGTCGGCCTGGCCGCGGTGGTACGCCGCCAACCGCTCCGCGGTCGGCGACGACCCCGACCTGATCTTCCCCGGCACCCGGTTGCGGGTGCCCGACCACTACCGAGACCCGACCTGAGGAGGACGCGATGGCCGCGCAACCGACCCGTCCGCTGCCACCGGTGCAGGGCACGCTCGCCCTCGAGATCCCGTTCGTGGCGGAGCCCGTCCCGCACACACCCGACCTACGGGTGCTCCGCGGTGGCAAGCCGGACGAGCCGCCCGACCCGCAACCATGGGCGCACCGCTTCGTGCAGGCGGTCGTCGAGGTGGTGGCCGGCGACCGGCCGCTGCAGCAGATGGTGCGATGGACCAGCGCCTCGGTCTACGACGACCTGCATCATCGGGTCCTGTTGCTCGGCCAGACCAGCAACGCCGATGCGCGGGTACGTATCGAGCGCTCGCAGGTGCGGTCGGTGCGGGTCTGCCAGCCGGCCGCGGACATCGCCGAGATCGCCGCGCATGTGCGGCACGGGCCTCGATCCCGGGCGATCGCGGCACGGTTGGAGGCCGAGAACGGCCGCTGGCTCTGCACCGCCCTTCAGTTCGGCTGACCCCTCAGCCCGGTCAGCGCCTCCGCAGGTCGGGCCGCCAGATGCGCGCATTGGTGTCGGTGCCGGGCGAGGTCGAACCTTGCCCAATTGGAGACCCTGCGCCCCTCGTCGACTGGCGCGTTGCGTAGGCCCGGCGTCCGGTTTGTCCCTACCGAACGCGCCAGTCGATGAGCTGGGGCCGGTCCCGCACCCTGGCCGGACCGGACGAAGACCGCACCCGCGAGGCAGCGAACCGGACCCGGTGACGGCGCCGCCCACCCACACCCAGCAGAAGACCCCCGCTGGGCAATGTTCGACGTTTGGGCACTGCTGCCAGCCAGCGCGGGTTCGCGTCCGAGGTAC
>JBOHDE010000257.1:1371-5104 GCA_050699035.1 Nocardioidaceae bacterium
CTGACAGGGACTGGCCGTGGCGCACCGCTTGCCAGGTTCCGGGGGGCCGCCCCACCCGAAACTCGTACACCTCGC
Organism: Nocardioidaceae bacterium; assembly: GCA_050699035.1. Taxonomy (GTDB): domain Bacteria; phylum Actinomycetota; class Actinomycetes; order Propionibacteriales; family Nocardioidaceae; genus WHTB01. The sequence goes on from JBOHDE010000257.1 coordinate 1,447, forward strand.
GCCTTGCAAGGCTCGGGGTGTACGAGGAACACGTGGTTACGCCTCGTCCAGGCGACGCCTGACGTCCTGAGGCGGGAACGAGGTCAGTTGTTGGACGGGTCTCCGTGGCAGCGCTTGTACTTCCGGCCGGAGCCGCAGGGGCAGAGGGCGTTGCGGGGTGTGCCGGCGTACTCGAGCTCGGTGCTGGCCGCCGCCGTCGTCGTACTCCCCCCGGCCGACTCAGCGCTCTGCTGCACCTCGCCGTCGCCGTCGACGCTCGGTGCGCTGTAGGTGAGCTTCTGCGGTCGGCTCGGCGCGCGTAGACCCTTCGCGACGATGTGCGGGTGCTCGCCATCGGCGGGCGCGGGCTCCGAACCGCCCTCCGCGATCCCGGCCACCACCGACTCCGCCGAGGCCGTCTCGACCGGGCGCTCCTCCTCGACCTGCACCTCGAGGTTGAAGAGGTACCCGACCGACTCCTCCTTGATGCCGTCCATCATCACGCCGAACATCTCGAAGCCCTCGCGTTGGTACTCCACCAGCGGGTCGCGCTGCGAGTACGCGCGGAGGCCGATGCCCTCGCGGAGGTAGTCCATCTCGTACAGGTGCTCACGCCACTTGCGGTCGAGCACCGACAGCACGACGCGTCGCTCCAGCTCACGCATCACGTCGCTGCCGAGCGCCGCCTCGCGGTCCGCGTACGCCCCCTGCGCATCAGCGAGCAGCTCCTCACGCATCAGCTCGGGGGTCAGGCCGGCCTGGCTGCCGCCGACCTGCTCGACCAGCTGCTCGGCGGTCACGCGCACGGGGTAGAGCGTCTTCAGGGCGGTCCAGAGCCGGTCCAGGTCCCAGTCCTCGGCGAAGCCCTCGGCGGTCGTGCCGACGACGTAGGCACCGACCACGTCGTCGATCATGCCGCCGATCTGCTCGTGCAGGTCGGCGCCTTCGAGCACCCGACGGCGCTCGGCATAGATCACCGAGCGCTGGCGGCTCATCACGTCGTCGTACTTGAGGACGTTCTTGCGGGACTCGAAGTTCTGCGACTCGACCTGGCCCTGCGCGTTGGCGATCGCGCCGGTGACCCGCTTGTTCTCGATGGGTACGTCGTCGGGGACCTTGAGCGTGGTCAGCACCCAGTCGACCCAGTCGGACTTGAACAGCCGCATCAGGTCGTCCTCGAGCGACAGGTAGAAGCGGGACTCGCCGGGGTCGCCCTGACGGCCAGACCGACCACGCAGCTGGTTGTCGATCCGTCGGGACTCGTGCCGCTCGGTGCCGACGACGTAGAGGCCGCCGAGCTCCTTGACCTCGTCGTGCTCGACCTTGACCTGCTCCTGGAACTTCTCCAGCGTCGGCTGCCAGGCCTGCTCGTAGTCCTCCGGGGTCTCGAGCGGGTCGAGGCCGCGCGAGCGCAGCTCCTTCTCGGCCAGGAAGTCGGGGTTGCCGCCGAGCATGATGTCGGTGCCGCGGCCGGCCATGTTGGTGGCGACCGTGACGGCCTTCTTTCGGCCGGCCATCGCGATGATGTCGGCCTCACTGGCGTGCTGCTTGGCGTTGAGCACCTCGTGCGGGACGCCTCGGCGCTTGAGCAGGTCGGCCAGGTGCTCGCTCTTCGCGACGCTGGTCGTGCCGATCAGCACCGGCTGGCCGTCGTGGTAGCGGGCTTCGATGTCTTCGACCACGGCACGGAACTTCGAGTCCTCGGTGCGGTAGACGAGGTCGCCCTGGTCGGCTCGGACCATCGGCATGTTGGTCGGCACCGGCACCACGCCGAGGCCGTAGATCTTGTCGAACTCGCTCGCCTCGGTCATCGCGGTGCCGGTCATGCCGCCGAGCTTCTCGTACAGCCGGAAGTAGTTCTGCAGCGTGATCGACGCGAGGGTCTGGTACTCCTCGCGGATCTTGACGCCCTCCTTGGCCTCGATCGCCTGGTGGAGGCCTTCGTTGTAGCGGCGACCGTGCAGCATCCGGCCGGTGTGCTCGTCGACGATCAGGACCTCGCCGTCGATGACGACGTAGTCCTTGTCGCGGCGGAACAGCTCCTTGGCCTTCAACGCGTTGTTGAGGAAGCTGATCAGCGGGGTGTTGACCGAGTCGTAGAGATTGTCGATGCCGAGGTGGTCTTCGACCCGGGTGATGCCAGGCTCGAGGACGGCGACCGTACGTTTCTTCTCGTCGACCTCATAGTCGTCGTCGATCCGCAGCCTGCGCACCAGCACGGCGAACTCGTCGTACCACTTGACCGCCTCGTCGGACGGGCCCGAGATGATCAGCGGGGTGCGCGCCTCGTCGACCAGGATCGAGTCGACCTCGTCGACGATCGCGAAGTAGTGGTCACGCTGCACGCAGTCGTCGAGGGCGCCGGCCATGTTGTCGCGCAGGTAGTCGAAGCCGAACTCGTTGTTGGTGCCGTACGTGACGTCCTTGTGGTAGGCCACCCGGCGCTCGGCCGGCGTCATCTGGGCGAGGATCGCCCCCACCTCGAGACCGAGGAAGTGGTGCACCCGGCCCATCCACTCCGAGTCGCGCTTGGCGAGGTAGTCGTTGACGGTGACGACGTGGACGCCCCGGCCGACCAGCGCGTTGAGGTAGACCGGCAACGTGGACACCAGCGTCTTGCCCTCGCCGGTCTTCATCTCGGCGATGTTGCCGAGGTGCAGCGCAGCGCCGCCCATGATCTGCACGTCGTAATGCCGTTGGCCGAGGGTGCGCTTGGCCGCCTCCCGAACCGCCGCGAACGCCTCCGGCATGATCTTCTCGACCGTCTCACCGTTGTCCAGACGCTGCTTGAAATCGGCGGTCTGTCCGCGGAGCTCGTCGTCGCTCATCGCGACGAACTCGTCCTCGATGGCATTGACCTGCTTGGCCACCACCTCGAGCTGTCGCAGGATCTTGCCTTCGCCGATACGCAGGATCTTGTCGAGGATTGCGGGCACGAGCGCTGACTCCTAGCTGATGCGGACCGCCACCGGTCGGTGGTGGGCGGGCGGGACGGGCTCACCGCACCCGCCATCGTAGGCGACGACCGGTGACGCCGATGAGTTCCCTCATCCTCCCGTGGGCCTGCGCGGACAGCCGTGGCGTATCCGCCAGCGGTCGACCGCGCCGACCGGCGTGTGGTTTCGACCCCGCTGCCAGGCGCGCAGGATGGGGTACGGCGCCAGCGCGCCGCGCCGGACCCACCAGTCGGACGCCTCGGCACAGACCGGGCTGATCCCGAAGTGCAGGTGGCATCCCGTGCCCGCGGCGTTGCCGGTCTCGCCGACCTGGCCGAGCCGTCGTCCAGCCGACACCCAGGTGCCGGGTCGCACTGAACGCTCGATGCTGCGCAGGTGGCTGCCGTAATAGCGGACACCGTCGTCGCCGACCAGCGTCCACGACAGTCCGCCCCGCAGCCGGGGGTTGTCGACGCGGCCGCGCCAGCGGTCGGTACGGGTCACGTCCACCACGATGCCGCTCACCGGCGCCACGACGGGGGTGCCGCAGCGGGCGAAGATGTCGGCAGCCGGGTAGTCGTGATGCGCACGGCCGTACTGTGCCTTCCCGCGGACGGGGAAGGAGTACTTCCGCTGCTCCTTGAGCACGACGGCGGCAGCGGTCGGCAACGGCGCGGCGGCGGTCGGAGCGTCGGCCGGGAGCGTGCGCTCGGAGGTGCAGCCGGTCGCCAGCAGCCCAGCCA
>JBOHDE010000258.1:0-5090 GCA_050699035.1 Nocardioidaceae bacterium
GTCCGGAGACGAGGGGTCGTTCCTGGCCTGCTCGTTCTGGCTGGCGTCGGCGCTGCACTACACCGGACGGCCGGCGCGGGCACGGGACCTGTTCGAGCGGCTGCTCGACCTGCGCAACGACGTCGGCCTGCTGGCGGAGGAGTACGACGTGAAGCTGGGCCGCCAGGTCGGCAACTTCCCGCAGGCCTTCAGCCACATCGGCCTGGTCAACACGGCCTACCTGCTCAACGACCGCTGACCCCGCCGGCCTCAGACGGTGGGCGCGGGGGCGAACTGGGTCTGGTAGAGCGCCCGGTAGAGCCCGCCACCGGCCAGCAGCTCGTCGTGGGTGCCGCGCTCCACGATCCGGCCGTGGTCGACCACCAGGATCTGGTCGGCTCCACGGACCGTCGACAGCCGGTGCGCAATCACCAGCGAGGTGCGCCCGTGCAGTGCACTGTCCAATGCCTGCTGCACGGCCACCTCGGACTCGGAGTCGAGGTGCGCCGTGGCCTCGTCGAGCACCACGACCCCGGGGCTCTTCAGCAGCAGCCGGGCGATCGCCAACCGCTGCCGCTCACCGCCGGACAGCCGGTAGCCGCGGTCGCCCACCACGGTGTCGAGACCGTCCGGGAGGGACGCGACGAGGTCCCAGACGTGGGCGGCGCGCAGCACGGAGACCATCTGCTGCTCGGTCGCGTCGGGGCGGGCGTACAGCAGGTTGGCCCGGATCGTGTCGTGGAACATGTGCGCGTCCTGCGTGACGTAGCCGACCGCCGCGTGCAGCGACTCTTGGGTGACGTCGCGTACGTCGTGGCCGCCGACGCGCACCGTCCCGCCGGTCACGTCGTATAGCCGGGCCACCAGGTGCGTGATCGTCGTCTTGCCGGCCCCCGACGGGCCCACCAGCGCGACCATCTGGCCGGGCTCGGCCACGAAGCTGACCTCGCGCAGCACCTCGTCGCCGACCTTGGCGTCGAGCACGGCGACCGTCTCCAGGCTGGCCAGCGAGACGTCGCTCGCAGTCGGGTAGCGGAACGCCACCTGGTCGAACTCGACCCGGGCGGCCTGCGGCGGCAGCGTCACCGCATCCGGCCGGTCCTTGACCATCGGCTCGAGGTCGAGCACCTCGAACACCCGCTCAAAGCTGACCAGCGCCGTCATCACGTCGACCTGCACGTTGGAGAGCGCCGTCAGCGGACCGTACAGCCGGCCCATCAGGGCCGCCAGCGCCACCAGCGTGCCGACCGACAGCGTGCCGGCCACCGCAAGGTGCCCGCCCAGCCCGTAGACCAGGGCGGTGGCCAGCGCCGCGACCAGGGTCAGTGCGGAGAAGAAGATCCGGCTGATCATCGCGATCCGGATGCCCAGCCCGCGCACCTGGTCGGCGCGCCCGGCGAACTCCCGGTCGTCGTCGTCGGCGCGGCCGAACAGCTTGCCCAGCAGCGCACCGCCGACGTTGAACCGCTCGGTCATGGTCGACGAGATGCCGGCGTTGACCTCCATCTGCTCGTGCGACAGCCCGGCCAGCTTGCGCCCGGCCCAGCGCGCGGGCAGCAGGAACAGCGGCAGCATGACGACCGCGAGCAGGGTGATCTGCCACGACAGCACGACCATCGCGATGCTGACGAGCACCAGGCTGATGACGTTGGAGACCACGCCCGACAGCGTCGACGTGAAGGCCCGCTGCGCGCCGATCACGTCGTTGTTGAGCCGCGACACCAGCGCCCCGGTCTGGGTGCGGGTGAAGAACGCCAGCGGCATCCGCTGCACGTGGGCGAAGACCCGGGTGCGCAGGTCGTAGATCAGACCCTCGCCGATCCGGGACGAGAAGTAGCGCTGCGCCAGGGTCAGGCCGGCCTCGAGGAACGCGATCAGGGCGACCAGCAGCGCCAGCCAGGTCACCAGACCCGAGTCGCCCTTGTAGACGCCGTCGTCGACGATCTTCTTGAACAGCAGCGGCGTCGCGACGACCAGCATCGAGTCGACGACCACCAGGACGAGGAACCAGACGATGGTCCCGGTGTACGGCTTGGCGAACCCGGCGATCCGGCGCAGCGTGCCGCGGCCCAGCTTGCGGGACCTCACGTCCTCGTCGCCGAGCGTCCGCAGCATGCGCCACTGGGCGCCCATCGAACTACTCATCACCGCAATTCAACAGCGCAGGTCAGACACTTGTTCCCGCGGCCATCGCGCGCAGCCTCCCGACCTGGGCCAGCCGCTCCGCCCGCAGCTGCTCGTCATACGAGCGGCCGCCGGCTGCCAGCAGCAGCTCCTTGGTCGCCGACACCGCGCCGTGCGGGGCTGCCACCAGCGCCGCGGCGAGGTCGCGGACGGCGTCCAGCAGGTCAGACCCGGGTACGACGGCGGTGGCCAGCCCGAGCGCGGCCGCCTCGTCGGCGCCGACGAACCGCGTGGTCGCGACCATCTCCAGGGCCCGCGCGTAGCCCACGATCTCGACCAACGGCTGGGTGCCGCCGAGGTCGGGCACGAGGCCCAGAGCGGGCTCCCGCATGCACAGCTGCGCGTCGTCGGCCAGGATCCGCAGGTCGCAGGCCAGGGCCAGCTGGAAGCCGGCCCCGATCGCATGGCCGTGCACGGCGGCGATCGTCACCCGGTCGGGCCGCCGCCACCACGAGAAGCCACGCTGGAACCCGGCGATACGGTCGGCCAGCGCATCGTCGTCGAGCTCCAGCAGCCGCGCGAACGACGTACCCCCTGGCACGCCCTCCGGCGTCAGCATCCGCCGGTCCAGGCCGCCACAGAACGACGGCCCCTCGCCGCGTAGCACGACGACCCGGACGGACGGGTGGAGCGTGTCGCCGACCGCGGCCAGCGCCGCCCAGGTCGCCGGAGTCTGCGCGTTACGGGCCTCCGGGCGGTCGAGCACGACGGTCGCGACCGAGCCCTCCACCTCGAGGCGCAGTCCACCGTCGGCGAGCAGGGCGGGATCCATCACAGCCATGCGGGCGAGACTATGCGAGCGCCACCAGGTCGAGGTATCCGCCGTTCCAGAGATCCTCGTCACCGTCGGGCAGCAACAGCACCCGGTCGGGCTCCAGGGCCTCGACCGCACCCTCGTCGTGGGTGACGAGGACGATTGCACCCTCGTACGCGCGGATCGACGCCAGGACCTCCGCACGCGACGCGGGGTCCAGGTTGTTGGTGGGCTCGTCGAGCAGGAGCACGTTGGCGGCCGACACCACCAGCGACGCGAGCGCGAGCCGGGTCTTCTCGCCACCGGACAGCACGCCGGCGGGCTTGTCGCTGTCGTCTCCGCTGAACAGGAACGACCCCAGCACACTGCGCGCCTCGGTGTGGGTCAGCTGCGGCGCCGCGCTCTGCATGTTCTGCAGGACCGTGCGGTCGACGTCGAGGGTCTCGTGCTCCTGGGCGTAGTAGCCGAGCTTGAGCCCGTGCCCCGGCTTGATCACTCCCGTGTCGGCCTGCTCCATCCCGCCGAGGATGCGCAGCAGGGTGGTCTTGCCGGCACCGTTGAGCCCGAGTACGACGACCCGGCTGCCCTTGTCGATGGCGAGGTCCACGTCGGTGAACACCTCGAGCGAGCCGTACGACTTGGACAGGCCCTCCGCCATCAGCGGGGTCTTGCCGCAGGGCGCCGGTGCGGGGAACCGGATCTTCGCCACCCGGTCGGATCGGCGCTCCCCCTCGAGGCCGGCCATCAGCCGTTCGGCCCGCTTCAGCATGTTCTGTGCGGCCGTCGCCTTGGTGGCCTTGGCGCGCATCTTGTTGGCCTGGTCGGTGAGCGCACCGGCCTTGCGCTCGGCGTTCGTCCGCTCCCGGCGCCGCCGCCGCTCGTCGGTCTCTCGCTGCTGCACGTACGCCGTCCACCCGACGTTGTAGACGTCGACCTCCGCCCGGTTGGCATCGAGGTGCAGCACCTTGTTGACGGTCTTCTCCAGCAGCGTGACGTCGTGGCTGATCACCACCAGGCCGCCCTTGAACGCGCCGAGGAAGTCACGCAGCCACCCGATCGAGTCGGCGTCGAGGTGGTTGGTCGGCTCGTCGAGCAGCAGGGTCTCCGCGTCGGAGAACAGGATCCGGGACAGCTCGACCCGACGGCGCTGCCCGCCCGACAGCGTGCCGAGCCGCTGGCCGAGGACCCGGTCGGGCAGACCGAGACTGGCCGCGATGGTGGCGGCCTCGGCCTCGGCAGCGTACCCACCACCCGCATGCAGCTCGGCGTCGGCCCGCTCGTAGCGACGCATCGCCTTGTCCTGCCGCGCGTCGTCGGCGCTGGCCATCTCCTGCTCGGCGGCCCGCAGCCTGCGTACGACGTCGTCGAGGCCGCGGGCGGACAGGATCCGCTCCCGGGCGGTGGTCTCGACATCGCCGGTGCGCGGGTCCTGCGGGAGGTAGCCGACCGGCCCGGTTGCGGTGACGCGGCCGGCGGCCGGCTGGGCCTGCCCCGCCAGCACCTTGGTCAACGTCGTCTTGCCCGCGCCGTTGCGGCCCACCAGGCCGACCTTGTCGCCGGGGGCGATCCGGAACGTCACGTCCGCCATCAGCAGGCGTGCGCCCGCACGGATCTCGAGGGACTGGGCGGTGATCAAGGCAGGCTCCGGGAGGCGGGGATGGACGGGTGGGCAGACGCCGACGATGACGTCGGTGCGTCTACGCCGTCAGTGCGACCGTCCGGGGCTGCATGGGCGCTAGTCTACGGCGGGAGGGCCACGACTGCCGCCTGAGGTGCGGCACCCGGTCGAAGGGAAGCGCATGCGGTTCAACCCGAAGGCTCGTCTCGACCCCTCGCAGGTGACGCGGCGCGGCGGTTCCGGCGGCTCAGGGATGCCGGGCGGGCGCCGCCGCGGTGGCAAGGTGGCCGGTGGCGGCATCGGCGGTCTGCTGCTGGTGCTGCTGTTCTACATCGTGACCCAGGTGCTCGGCGGCGGCAGCGGAGGCGGCGGCACGTCCGCGACCGGCTTTCCGTTCGACCTCAACCAGGTCAGCGGCAGCGACGCCGGTGTCGACCTCTCCGGCCAATGCCAGACCGGCGAGGACGCCAACAACAACCCCGACTGCGCCATGGTGGCCACGGTCAACACGATCCAGGCGTTCTGGGAGCAGGCCCTCCCGGACCAGTCCGGCAC
>JBOHDE010000259.1:0-5069 GCA_050699035.1 Nocardioidaceae bacterium
AGTCGACGCCGACCACGTCGACCGTACCCTCGGCCGAGGTCGCGAACTCCTGCAGCAACGGCATCTCCTCGCGGCACGGGTCGCACCACGACGCCCACAGGTTGACCACGGTCGGTCGTCTGGGCAGGCCTGACAGGGTGACGTCGCGGCCGCCGCCGAGACAGGGCAGAGTCACGTCGGGCAGACCGCCGCCGATCGCGGCCGCGCCGGCGGTCGACTCCGGGCAGTCCGGCATCCCCGCCTCGGCCTTGAGCTCGCGCAGCTTCGGGGTGTCGACCTTGACGTCGGACACCGGTGGCGGGCTGTCGCCGAACGGGTTGGGAGCGGACTGCTCCGGTGGGTCGTCGGTGCAGCCGGCCGCCAGGAGCAGCGCCCCTACGAGTACGGGGGCACGCCACCCCTGGCTCATGCCCGGCCCTCGGTCCTGACCAGCGTGGCCGCGACGTCCGGGTCGGTGGGGCCCTCGCCGTACGCGGGGCACCAGCGGGAGAGCGGGCAGGCACCGCACGCGGGCTTGCGCGCGTGGCAGCGCCGACGGCCGTGCCAGATCAGCCGCTGCGACAGGTCGGTCCAGTCCTTCTTCGCGAACAGGTCGCCGACCGCGTGCTCGACCTTGACCGGGTCGGTTTCGTCGGTCCAGGCGAAGCGGCGCACGAGCCGGCCGAAGTGGGTGTCCACGGTGATGCCCGGGACACCGAACGCGTTGCCGAGCACGACGTTGGCGGTCTTGCGGCCCACCCCGGGCAACGTGACCAAGTCGTCGAGACGGCCCGGCACCTCGCCGCCGAAGTTGTCGCAGATTGCCTGGGACAGCTTGAGCAGCGCGGCGGTTTTGGCGCGGAAGAAGCCGGTCGGCTGCAGCAGGGTCTCGAGCGTGGTGCGGTCGGCCGCGGCGAGCGCGGCGGCGTCCGGGTACGCCGCGAACAGCGTGGGCGTGACGGCGTTGACCCGCTTGTCCGTCGTCTGCGCGGAGAGCACGGTGGCTACCAACAGCTGGTACGGGTCCTCGAAGTCGAGCTCGCAGTGCGCGTCGGGGTAGAGCTCGTCGAGGGCCCGATTCATCTTGCGGGCGCGGCGGACGAGGGCGACGCGGCTCTCCGCAGGACGTTCTCCGGGCATGCGGACCAGCCTACGTGGCAGGCCCGGACGCGGATGCGTCAGACTGTGACGCGTACCACCGGCGGGAAGACGTCCCGGCGGCGCACAACCGCGACAGGAGGCAGGCACGTGGAAAACGACGTGCTGCGACAGGCTCCGCTGTTCAACGGGCTCGACGACGAGGCCGCGACGGCGTTGAAGGCGTCGATGAAGCAGTCACGGGTCCGTCGCGGGGAGGTCGTGTTCCGCGAGGGCGACTCCGGCGACCGGCTGTACGTCGTCACCGAGGGCAAGGTCAAGCTCGGCCTGAGCTCGAGTGACGGGCGCGAGAGCCTGCTGGCGATCCTCGGCCCCGGCCAGATGTTCGGTGAGCTGTCGCTGTTCGACCCCGGTCCGCGCTCGGCGACAGTGACCGCAGTGACCGACGCGACGTTCGCAACGCTCGCCCATGACGAGCTGGTGCGCTGGCTGACCGGCCGTCCCGACGTGGCCCGCGGCCTGCTGTCCCAGCTGGCCGGCCGCCTGCGCCGGGCCAACGACGTGGTCGCCGACCTGGTCTTCTCCGACGTGCCCGGCCGCGTCGCCAAGCAGCTGCTGGAGCTGTCGGCCCGCTTCGGTCGGACCGCCGACGACGGCATCCACGTGCACCACGACCTGACCCAGGAGGAGCTGGCCAAGCTGGTCGGCGCGTCCCGCGAGACGGTCAACAAGGCGCTGGCCGACTTCGCGCAGCGCGGCTGGGTGCGGCTCGAGCCGCGGTCCGTCGTCATCCTCGACGTGGAGCGCCTGCGCCGCCGCGCCCGCTGACCCTGACGACTAGTCGCCGGACTTGTCAGACGGTTCGTGCGGAATGCCGCACGAACTGCCTGACAGCTTGGCGGTAGCGGTGGCCCTTGTTGCGGGACGGACGCGGCGGCACATACGTTCGCGAGGTGACCGACTCCAAACAGCACAAGATCACTTTGTCCGAAGACGAGATGCCGACCCGTTGGTACAACGTCTTGCACGACGTGCCGACCCCGCCGCCGCCGGTGCTCCATCCCGGCACCGGCCAGCCGGTCGGGCCGGACGACCTCGCGCCGCTCTTCCCGATGGACCTCATCGCGCAGGAGGTCGCCACCGACCAATACGTCGAGATCCCCGGCGACGTGCTCGATGTCTACCGGCTCTGGCGGCCGAGCCCGCTGTACCGCGCGCACCGGCTGGAGCAGGCGCTCGGCACCCCGGCCCGCATCTACTACAAGTACGAAGGCGTCTCGCCGGCCGGCTCGCACAAGCCCAACACCGCCGTGCCGCAGGCGTACTACAACGCCAAGGCCGGCATCAAGAAGCTCACCACCGAGACCGGCGCCGGCCAGTGGGGCACGGCGCTGGCGTTCGCCTGCGCGCAGTACGACCTCGAATGCGAGGTGTGGCAGGTCCGGGCGTCGTACGACCAGAAGCCGTACCGCAAGATCATGATGGAGACGTTCGGCGCGACCGTGCACCCCAGCCCGTCTGACCTCACCGAGGCCGGCCGCAAGATCCTCGCCGAGTCCCCCGACTCCACCGGCTCGCTCGGCATCGCGATCAGCGAGGCGGTCGAGATGGCGGCCGGGAACCCGACCGTCAACTACGCGCTGGGCAGCGTGCTCAACCACGTGCTGATGCACCAGACGATCATCGGTGAGGAGGCACTGCTGCAGCTCGCCAAGGTCGGCGAGAAGCCCGACCTGCTGGTCGGTTGCACCGGTGGCGGCTCCAACTTCGGTGGGCTCGCTTTCCCGTTCCTGCGGGAGAAGTGGGCCGGCACCATGGACCCGGTCGTACGCGCCGTCGAGCCGTCCGCCTGCCCGTCGCTCACCCAGGGGACCTACGCGTACGACTTCGGCGACACCATCGGCATGACCCCGCTGATGAAGATGCACACGCTCGGCCACGACTTCGTCCCCGACCCGATCCATGCCGGCGGGCTGCGCTACCACGGGATGAGCCCGCTGCTCAGCCACCTCTACGAGGAGGGGCAGCTGGAGGCGATCGCCCGACCGCAGTCGGACTGCTTCGCGGCCGGGGTGCTGTTCGCCCGCAGCGAGGGCATCGTGCCGGCGCCGGAGCCGACGCACGCGCTGGCCGCCGCGGTGGAGGAGGCGCAGCGCTGCACGGAGACCGGCGAGGAGAAGGTGATCCTGACCGCGCTGTGCGGGCACGGCCATCTGGACCTACCCGCGTACGACGCGTACCTGACCGGACAGATGACCGACCGCGACTGGAACGACAGCGAGATCCAGGCCTCGGTCGCGCGCGCCCTGGAGAAGCTGCCCGCGCTCTCCTGAGCCGGTCGACGACGGAAGGACGACTGAGATGCTCGACCTCGAACCGGCGGCGCAGCAGCTGGCCAGGCTGCTGGACAACCTCCGCGACGACCAGCTCGCCGGGCCGACACCGTGTCCCGACTACACGCTCGGCACCCTGGTCGACCACGTCGACGGACTGTCCCGGGCGTTCACCGAGGCCGCGACCAAGGACCTCACGGCCATGGCCGGGCAGGCACCCGCGCCCGACGGCAGCCGGCTCGACGACACCTGGCGGGCCCGCGTCCCGACGCAGCTCAGCGCGCTCGCCGAGGCCTGGCGCGACCCGGCCGCCTGGGAGGGGATGACCCGGGCCGGCGGGGTCGACCTGCCGGGCGCGGCTGCCGGTCAGGTCGCGCTCGACGAGCTGGTGATCCACGGCTGGGACATCGCCCGTGCCAGTGGGCAGGACTTCACCTGCGACCCGGCGGCGCTCGACGCCACCATGGAGTTCGTCTCGGCGATGTCGGCACCCGGCGTCTCCCGCGAGGGACTGTTCGGCCCGGTCGTCGACGTCCCGCCCGACGCCCCGTTGCTCGACCGGATGATCGGGCTCAGCGGCCGAGACCCGGGCTGGCGGCCCGATCAGGCCAGGTAGTCGAGCTGGGCGCGTACGGACAGCTCGGCGGCCGGCCACAGCACCTCGTCGACGTCGGTGTAGACCCGCTCCACCACCTCGCGGGGCGTCGTCGCACCGGCCGCGACGGCGGCCCGCACCTGCTCGAGACGCTCCGCGCGGTGCGCGAGGTAGTGGTCGAGGATCGCCAGCGCGTCGTCGATGACCGGCCCATGACCCGGCCACACCGTGTCGACCTGCTGCGCCTCCGCCAGCCGGTGCAGCCGGTCGAGCGAGTCGAGGTACGCGCCGAGCTTGCCGTCGGGATGGGCGACGACCGTGGTGCCGCGACCGAGGACGGTGTCGCCGGTGAGCACGGCCCGGTCGTCGGGCACGACGAAGCTCAGTGAGTCCGAGGAGTGGCCGGGCGTGCCGACGACCCGGATCTCCAGTCCCGCAACGGAAACCACGTCCCCGTCAGCCAGCCCCTCGTCACCCAGCACGTGCGCCGGGTCCAGGGCGCGCACTCCGCAGCCGACGTACTCGGCGAACCACCGCGCCCCCTCGGAATGGTCGAGGTGGCCGTGGGTGAGGAGTACGGCGGAGACGTCGCCGGCCTGGTCGGCGACCCGGCGCAGGTGCGCGTCGTGCAGCGGTCCCGGGTCGATCACCACCGACCGTCCTTCGGCGTCGGCGCGCAGGATCCAGGTGTTGGTGCCGTCCAGCGTCATGATCCCCGGGTTGGGCGCCAGGACGCAGACGGCGTGCGCGCCGAACGACCCGCCGGTCCAGGTCACGGCTCGACCGTGAGGTAGGCCCCGTCGTCGTCGAAGACGGCGCGCGGCTGGATGGTGGCGATCGCGCGGTCCGCCGCCCGTTCCAGCGCATCCGCGGACGACGCCAGGTCGGACAGGTCGCGCATCATCACGTACGTCGGCGGCAGCATCCGCATGGTCTTCGCGTCGACGCCGGCGACCGCGGCGGCGGGAGGCATCCAGGCCACCCGGTCGGCCTCCCCGGACACGTCCCGGGTGCGCTGGCCGTCCGGCAGCGCGGCGACGAAGAACCGGGTGTCGTAGCGCCGC
>JBOHDE010000260.1:0-5057 GCA_050699035.1 Nocardioidaceae bacterium
TGTGCGCCCAGTGCACGTCGACCAGCGCAGTGGCGGCGACCTGCTCGTCGAGGAGCTCCTCGGTGCGGCCCTGCGACAGGTTGACGAACGGCGGGAACGGCGAGCGACCCGCATCGGTGAAGCCGACGCTGAACAGCTCGTGGTCGCGGTAGAACGTCCGCGCCCGGTCCCACGTGACCCCCTCGTCGGCGACCCGCTGACCCACCCCGACCGAGTCCCAGATGTCGATCACGTCGCGATGCTGGCAGATCGCCCGGGAGCCGACCAGGTCACGGGCGGGGCGGTGGTCGAGCACCCGCGTCGGGATCCCCCAGCGGGCCAGCAGCAGGGCGGTGGTCTGACCCACCGGCCCGTTTCCGACGACGACGACGGGGGCGCCGGTGTACGGCGGCAGGTCGAGCGGCTCCATGTCGTCAGTCCTGCAACGCGGCCCAGACCTCGCGGTCTCGCTCGGCGGTCCAGATCTGCGGGCGCTCGATCCCGTCGTACTCATCCCAGAGGCGTTGGACGTTGAACGGCAGGCAGTGCTCGAAGATCGGCCACTGCCCGAACTCGGGCTCGAGCGCGGAGTGGGCGCGGGCGAACGCCTCCTTCACCTCGCCGCCGGCAGCGTGTACGGCGCCGACCTGCTCGCGCATCGTCAGCAGGAACCCGCGCGTTTGCGCGATCGCGGCGTCGACCGCAGCGCGTCCTCGGGCCACGCCGCCACGCCCGCCGACGAGAGCCTCGGCGCCGAACGACGCCACCATGTCCAGGGTCGCCGTCGACCAGTCGGTGTGGAACGCGTCGCCGGTGTAGAGGGCGGCCTGTGCCTCCACCAGGTCGCCGGCGAACAGGATGCGCTGCTCGGGCAGCCAGGCCACGATGTCGCCCTCGGTGTGGCCACGACCGCAGTACTGCAAGACGAGGTCGCCGCGGTCGCCGCCCAGCGGGATCGTGCACCGGTCGCTGAACGTCGCGGTGGGCCAGGTCAGCCCGGGGATGGTCTCCGGCTCTCGGAACAGCCGCGGCATCCGGCCGTACTCGGACTCCCAGTCCTGTTGGCCGCGCTCGGCGACCAGCTCACGGGTCTTCTCGTGCGCGACGATCACGTCGGCGTCGAACGCGCTCGCCCCGAGTACGCGTACCGCGTGGTAGTGGCTGAGCACGAGGAACCGGACCGGCTTGTCGGTGTGCTCGCGCAGCACCGCCAGCCAGTCGCGCGCCGCGGCCGGTGTCGCCCGGGCCTCGAACGCGACCAGGAAGTCCTCGCCCTCGATCGCCCCGACATTCGGGTCGCCCTCGGCGGTGAGGGCGTAGACGCCGTCGGCGAGCACCTCGAGCGTCTCGGTCGTGGCGGCAAGGTCGGCGGAGGATGCGAACGGCTTGGTCACGCCTGCAGGCTACCCACGTGCCGGCGCGATCCGACCGCGCACCTCACCGAGCGCGATGCGGCCGCCGGCCGGTGCGGGCGCCGTCGCCGTCAGGACGACCTGGTCGCCGTCCTCGAGGAAGGTGCGGGTGCTGCCGTCGTCCAGGGTGACCGGCTCCTGGCCGCCCCACGACAGCTCCAGGAAAGACCCGCGCTGCTCCCGTGTCGGGCCGCTGATCGTGCCGGACGCGAACAGGTCGCCGGTGCGCAGCGAAGCCCCGTTGACGGTCAGGTGGGCCAGCATCTGGGCCGGCGACCAGTACATCGAGCGGTATGGCGGCCGCGACACGACGGTGCCGTTCCAGACCACCTCGACGTCGATGTCGAGCCCGGCGTCCTCGTCGACGCGCAGGTAGTCGAGCGGCCGCGGGTCCTGGTCGGGCAGGGGTACGCGGGCGGCGTCGAGCGCGGCGAGCGGCGTCACCCAGGCCGAGATCGAGGTCGCGAACGACTTGCCGAGGAACGGGCCGAGCGGCACGTACTCCCAGGCCTGGATGTCACGGGCGGACCAGTCGTTCAGCAGCACGACGCCGAAGACGTGGTCGGCGAACGAGTCGGTGCCGACCGATGTGCCCATCGGCGACGGAGCGCCGACGACGAAACCCAGCTCGGCCTCGATGTCGAGACGTCGTGACGGACCGTAGGTCGGGGTGGTTTCGGAGCGCGGCTTGCGTTGCCCGTTCGGCCGCACGACCTCGGTGCCGGTCGGCACGACGGTGCCGGCGCGGCCGTGGTAGCCGACCGGCAGGTGCCGCCAGTTCGGCAGCAGCGGCTCGGAGTCGGGACGGAAGATGGTGCCGACGTTCGACGCGTGGTCCAGGGAGCAGTAGAAGTCGACGTAGTCCGCGACCTCGAACGGCGCGTGCAGCGTGACGTCGGCGAGCGGCACCAGGAACGGCTCGACCTCGGACCGCGCGGCGTCGTCGGTGAGCATCTCCACGAGCCAGGCGCGTACGGAGTCCCACGCCGGCCGGCCCAAGGCCATGAACGGGTTCAGCGTCGGCTGCTGGAAGACGTGCGCGGCGTCGAGCAGGTCGGACGCGGCCAGCGGTGCCAGGTCGATGACCAGGTCACCGATCCGGCACCCGACCCGCGGCTCGTCGCCGGCCAGGCTGAACACGCCGTACGGCAGGTTCGTGACGTCCCACCGCGAGCCGGCTGCGCCGTCCACCCACGTCGTCATGCAGTCGCTCCTCTGGTAGTCGATCAGATCAGGTCGAGCGCCGCGAGGTCGGCCAGGGGTTCGTCGATGCTGCAGCTGCCGTACGACCGGAACCAGCGCCGCGCCGACGCGAGCCGGTCGTCACCGAGGTCTCGCACCGCTGCCGCGAGCACGGCGCCGTCGCGCTCCGCCAGCGTGTGCCCGACGTCGTCGACAGCGGCGCCGTCCAGCGCCACCCGCGTCGCCAGCAGCACGTTGAGGAATCCGTGGTGCTCGAGGCCGGTGGCGCTCGCGGTGTGGCGGACGGCGTGGTGCAGCCCGGCCGTGCACTTGAACGCGAGTTCGCGGTCGAGGGCCGCGTTGACCACGACCGCCAGCGCACGCTCGGCGGGAAATGCCGACGGGTCGGGTCCGCCGGTCCGGACCTTCAGCTGGTGCCCGGCCGCCGCGACCTCGTCGAGGGCGGCTAGCCACCCGGCCGTGGCCTCCGTCCCGGCCAGCCGCGGCAGCTCGACGAACGCGTCGACGCCGTCGGGGAGTGCGGTGGCGAGCACGGTGGTGACCCGCCGGGCGTTGTGGGCCAGGTCGGCCTCGTCGCGCAGCGCGACCTCGACCCCGCGGAGCGCTAGCCGGCCGACTCGCCGGACCCAGGTCAGCGCCGGCTCGATCGCGCCCGCGCCGCCGGTGATGGTGAGGCTCAACGCCAGTGGCTCATCATTGTCCTGGTCGTCGAGTGCGCGCTGCAGCTCGGGCAGCCGCTGGTCGGAGCAGACGAACGTGCCGACCAGGTCGGCGTACCACGCCGACCGGTGCACGGCGTGCGCGCGTACGGCGTCGGGGACGGGTGCGTCACCCGGCGGGAAGATGGCGGCGTCGTCGACCAGGGCCGCGAACATCCGGGGGATCGGATCCGTTGTTGACATCGTCTGGAGGGTAGCGCAGGGTGGTTGCTGAGCGGACAGTTGCGTCCGTTATATGCGCATTGACGAAAGGCTTCGGGGATGGCGCACTACCGACACGTCGGGCAGGTGCCGCCCAAGCGGCACACCCAGTTCCGCACCGCCGAGGGCACACTGCACTACGAGGAGCTGATGGGTGAGGAGGGCTTCTCGTCCGACTCGTCGCTGCTCTACCACCGTGGGGTGCCGTCGGCGATCGTGGACTCGCAGGTGTGGGAGCTGCCCGACCTCACCACCGCCGCCAACCACCCCCTCAAGCCGCTGCATCTCAAGCTGCACACGCTTTTCGACCTCGATCAGCTGGCCTGGAAAGCCAACGACCCGGTGCAGCATCGGCGGCTCGTCCTCGGCAACGCCGACGTGCGGATCAGCTACGTGGTGGCCGGCGAGACCTCGCCGTACTACCGCAACGCGATCGGTGACGAGTGCGTGTACGTCGAGGACGGCGCGGCGACGGTCGAGACAGTGTTCGGGTCGCTGCCGGCGCGCAAGGGCGACTACGTCGTGATCCCGCGGGCGACGACGCACCGCTGGCTGCCGGACACGTCGAGCGGCCCGCTTCGGCTGTACGCGGTCGAGGCCAACAGCCACGTCACACCGCCGAAGCGCTACCTGTCCCGGTTCGGGCAGTTCCTCGAGCACGCGCCGTACTGCGAGCGGGACCTGCACGGACCGGTCGATCCGCTGGTGGTCGACGGCGCCGACGTGGAGGTCCTGGTCAAGCATCGGGGCAGCGGTCCGCTCGCCCAGCAGGGGATCGTCGGCTCCCGGATGACGTACGCGACGCATCCGTTCGACGTCGTGGGCTGGGACGGCTGCCTGTACCCGTTCACGTTCAACGTGTCCGACTTCGAGCCGATCACTGGTCGGGTGCACCAGCCGCCGCCGGTGCACCAGGTCTTCGAGGGCTACAACTTCGTGATCTGCAACTTCTGCCCCCGCAAGGTGGACTACCACCCGCTGTCGATCCCGGTGCCGTACTACCACTCCAACGTCGACTCGGACGAGGTGATGTTCTACGTCGGCGGCGACTACGAGGCGCGCAAGGGCTCGGGCATCAACATCGGCTCGATCTCGCTGCATCCCGGCGGCTACGCCCACGGTCCACAGCCGTCGGCGATCGAGAAGTCGCTCGGTGCGGAGTACTTCGACGAGCTGGCCGTCATGGTCGACACGTTCCGCCCGCTCGAGATCGGCGAAGGCGGCGCGGCGTCCGACGACGGCAAGTACGCCTGGACCTGGGCCGGCCGCGGACCCGACGACCCGGGCGTCTACTCGATCGGCTGACGCACCCGCCTGCCAGTCCCGTCCCGCTCCGACCGTTGAGTGTGACGTTCTCGACAGACACGCCAGCGTGTCGCGTCGAAAACGTCACACTCAACCGGGGGAGGGGCGCCGTTAGCGGGGTTCGCGGACCTCGATGATCGCCACCCCGGCGGAGCTCATCTCGGTGATCGCCCGCTCGGTGGAGTCGGCCGCCACGCCGGCGACGTAGTTCGTCAGCAGCCGGGTCTGGAAGCCCTCC
>JBOHDE010000261.1:0-5037 GCA_050699035.1 Nocardioidaceae bacterium
CACCGCTCGCCGCGCCCAGTCGCGTGTCATCGGCCCGGCGGTGTTAGGCCCACCACATGACACGCGACCGCGGACGGTCCGTCGGGCGGCCGTGACCGAGGTGGAATTTTGCCCAATTGGGCAATCTTCTACGCACCGTGGACCGGCGACTGGAGCGCACCCGGGGCGGGCGCCGTCCGGCACCCGCCCCGAGGCGTACTCACTGATCGCCCAGCTCGGTCACACGCCTGGGTACGGGATACCGAGCTGTTCCAGGTACGTGTCGAAGCGAGCCGGGTCGTAGTAGAACTCCTCCAGTCGCGGCTTCCAGCGAGCCATCCGCTCCCGGTTGAGGTGGATCGCCGGCTGGTCGTCGGGGCCGATCAGCGCCTTGTACTGGCCGGCTTGTTCCTCCTCGAAGTAGCTGTGCGCCGCGCTGAGCAGCTCCGGTTTCAGCAACAGGTCCAGCGCAGTCGTCGCATTCACCTTGGCGCACGCGGTCGTGCCTTTGTGGGCGATCGGGGTGGCTTCGGCCAACGCGTGCCACCAGGTATGGCTCGCGCCGCCGGATGGGATGTTGGCGGGGTACCGGATCGTGACCGTCGGCATGTTCCAGGCGATGTCACCGATGTCGTCGGAGCCCCCACCGCGCCGGAACTGATCCTGGATCGGGCCACTGACCCCGGACACCTCGGTACGTAAGCCCTGCGGCTCGTTGCCGGCGTCCTCCTGCACCGCCCGGGCGAAGGCATGGTCGTCGTCACTCCACTCCGGCATCCCGATCAGCTCCATGTTCGCCCCGGCCGCCTCCGCGACGGGCCGGTTGAAGTGCCGTGGCCAGGCCGAGCCCAGCAGCTCAATCCTGATCAGCTCGGTCTCGGACATCTGGGCAGCCGCCCGGGCCACCTTCTCGGCGAACTCACGGCGCGCCACGAGCTCTTCGTGGGTGTCTTCGCGCAGGTAGTACCACACCTTGGCGAACTCGGGGATGACGTTGGGCTGGTCGCCGCTGTCGGTGATGACGAAGTGAGTGCGCTGTTGGATGGGCAGGTGCTCGCGCCGATACTCCATCCCGGCGCTCATCAGCTGGACGGCGTCGAGGGCGCTGCGTCCGAGCCAGGGCGACGCGCCATGTCCCGGAGAGCCGCGGAAGGTGTACTCGAGCGAGACCACCCCGTTGGCATCCTCTTGGCCCCACGACACCGAGAAGGCGCTGGAAACGTGGTCGAACAGCGTCACATCGACGTCGTCGAAGAACCCTTCGCGTACGTAGAAGGCCTTGGTGCCGAGCAGTTCCTCGGCCACACCCGGCCACAGCTTGAGCGTTCCCCGGATCCCCTCCCGCTCCATGATCTCCTTGAGCGCGATCCCCCCGACGATCACCGCTGCCATCCCGGTGTTGTGGCCCTCACCGTGACCCGGCGCATGTTCGTCACCGATGGGCTCGACGATCGGGTCCCGGCCGATCACCCCCGGCTTCTGGTTCGAACGCGGGATGCCGTCGATGTCGGATCCCATCGCGATGACGGGCGACCCGGAGCCCCAGGTGGCCATCCAGGCGGTAGGGATGCCTGCCATCTCCTCCTCGATCGTGAACCCGTTGGCACGCAGGATGCCGAGCAGGTAGCGGGTCGTCTCGACCTCCTGGAACCCGAGCTCGCTGAAGCTGAAGATCGAGTCCACGATCTCCTGGACGAGCTTGCTGCGGGCTTGGACAGCCGCGATGACCTCTTGCTTCAGACGCCGAATCTTCGGGTCGTCCGGCGGTGGTGCCGCAGCAAGCGGCGCCGCGGCGGCGGCGTTCACGGATCCGCCGGCGAAGCTGGGGGCGACGGCGATCCCGGCTCCCGTGGCCCCCATCAGGCCGAGCATCCGCCGACGAGTGAATCCGTCCAGTCCATCCATCTTGTGCTCATGAAGATCCATCTCGGACATCACGGTTCTCCTTACCTAGGTGCGTCCCCGAGCTGACCTATCCAGCAACTTCTGCACAGCCCGTCACCTGGCAAGCGCGCCGTCACCTCGTGTGTGTACGGCTGCGGCCCGCAGGGTGCGACGGGTTGGGTGGGGTATCCAGCGCCGAAGCGGCACCACCTCCCGCTCACTCTCAGGCACAGACCCCGCGAGACATCTGTAGAGCGGTTGCGCCGCGTTTACTGTCAGTAAACAGAGTACTACTTTCTGAAACGTCCGGCCCTGCACTCGCAGCCGCGAGAGCGTCACCCACCGATTCAAACGCGTTGCCTCGCGGGCACCGAGGGCCCTAGCGTTTGCTTCCTCATGGGGAGGGAGTACGTACCCTGTCCACGGCTGTGAGTCAGATCGGAGATGCAGGATGACGTCTCACCTCGTCGCACTAGGCTTCGATGCGAACGACCCGCCCCGTCTCGCCCGATTCTGGGCCGGCCTCCTGGGCTGGGAGCTGGCCGACGACCACGCCGACGTCATCGCGCTCCTGCCGAGCAATGACACTGGGTTCCAGTTTGAGTTTTTCCCAACCCAGGAGCAGAAATCCGGCCCGAACCAGATGCACCTCCACCTGACGAGCACCTCCCTCGACGACCAGCAGTCGACGGTGGCGAGGTCGCTCGGGCTCGGCGGCCGGCACATCGACATCGGTCAAGGCCCGGAGGAGGGTCATGTGGTGCTCGCCGACCCCGAGGGCAACGAGTTCTGTGTGATCGAGCCGGGCAACAATTTCCTTGCCGACTGCGGGTTCGTCGGGGAGGTGAGCTGTGACGGTTCGCAGCAGGTCGGGCACTTCTGGAGCGAGGCGCTGGGCTGGCCCCTGGTCTGGGACCAGGACCAAGAGACCGCGATTCAGTCGCCGGGCGGCGGTACGAAGATCTCTTGGGGGGGCCCGCCAGTGGCGCCGAAGACCGGGAAGAACCGGCTGCATTTCGACCTCGCTCCACCGGCCGACGGTGATCAGCAGGCGGAGGTCGACCGTCTCGTCGCCCTCGGGGCGACTCGCATCGACATCGGCCAGGGCGAGGTCAGCTGGGTCGTGATGGCCGATCCCGGCGGCAATGAGTTCTGCGTCTTGACCCCCCGATAGCGGGAGCCCCAGACCGTCGGCGGCGGCTGCTACTTTCCGCGGATGGCTGAAGCCGCGCTCACCGACTGGCTGCTCGACTCCGACCCGGCCCTGCGCTGGCAGGTCGAGCGCGACCTGCTCCGTCTGCCGGAGGAGGTGTGGGCCACGACGAGGGCAAGGGTCGCGACCGAGGGGTTCGGCGCGCGGCTGCTCGCGCTCCAGGATCCCGACGGGCAGTGGGCGGGTGGGGCGTACTTCCCCGGCGGCTTCGACTTCGATGGCCCGGAGGGGCAGGAGGGTGCCGGCCAGCCGTGGACGGCGACTACCTGGTCGCTGAGCTCGCTGCGTGAGTGGGGACTCGACGCAGCCGTGCTCGCCGGGACGGCCGAGCGGCTCGCGGTGCACAGTCGTTGGGAGTACGACGACCTGCCGTACTGGGGCGGCGAGGTGGACTGCTGCATCAACTCGTGGACGCTCTCCAACGGGCTCTGGCTGGGCGCCGACGTGGACGGGCTCGTGGAGTGGTTCCTCGCCCACCGGCTGGCCGACGGCGGGTGGAACTGCGAGTGGGTGGAGGGGTCGGCGAAGTCGTCGTTCCACTCCACGCTGAACTCCCTGAAGGGCCTCCTCGACTACGAGCAGGTGACCGGTGACCGCGAGCGGGTACGTGAGGCGCGACGTGCCGGGGAGGAGTACCTGCTCGCGCGCGGGTTGTACCGACGGCTGTCCACGGGCGAGCCAGTCGCGTACTGGGCGGTGCGGCTCGCGTACCCGTTCCGCTGGTTCTACAGCGTGCTGAATGCTGCGGACTACTTCCGCGCCGCGTCAATCCATGACGGCACCGCGCCCGACGCGCGGATGGCAGACGCGATCGAGCAGATCCGTGCCTTGCGCGAGCCGGACGGCAGCTGGCTCCAGGCACGGCGACATCCCGGCCGAGTGTGGTTCGAGGTGGATGTGCCAACCGGGGAGCCGTCGAAGTGGCTGACCTTCTTCGCGACCAGGGTGCTCGAGTGGTGGGACGGTCGCCGGCCTGCCTGACGCGGTCAAAGCGCGTCAGGCGGGGGCGACGACAACTTTGCCGAGAGCGTGTCCTTCACCGACCTGAGCAAGCGCGGCGGCGACCTCGTCGAGCGCGAAGATGCGGTCGATATGGATCCTTACCTCCTCGGTCACACAGCGGGCCGCCAGCGGCTCGAACTGGGCCGGACCCTCCTTCACGCCGAGCACCCCGATCGAGCGACCGCTGACTCGCCCCACCATCCAGCCGACGGTGAGCACCCGCAGCAGCGTGCGCGCCGACCCCACCCACGCACCGATACGTGCCGCCGGGTGCGAGCGCACGCCGGTAGGCGAACACCGACCGCTGCGCGACCAGGTCCAGGATCAAGTCGTACGGCTGGGTCGTCTGGGTGAAGTTGTCCCGGCGGTAGTCGATCACCTCGTCCGCGCCCGCCGACCGCATGAGGTCCTGCTTGGCGGCGTTGTCGACACCCGTGACGTGAGCACCGAGCCGCTTGGCGAGCTGAACGGCAAAGGATCCTGACCCTCCGCCAGCGCCGTTGATCAGCACCCGGCTACCCGCCCCGGCCTTCTCCGTGCCCTGCAGGGCGATCGCACCCGCCTGCGGGATGGTCGACGCCTCAGCGAACGTGAGCTGGGCCGGTTTGTGGGCCAGTGCGGATTCCGGCGCGAGTGCGTACTCCGCGAAGCCACCCTTGAGCGCGAGGTTGTCGCCATACACCTCGTCTCCAGGTCGAAACCGGGTCGCCCCATCCCCGACCTCGTCGACGACGCCAGCAATGTCCGATCCGAGCGTCCGGCGAGCCGGTGAACGCAACCCGCCGATCCGCGCGTACGCGGGCGATCCGCGCAGACCCTCCCAGTCGCTGAGGTTGACCGAAGTCGCGGCGACTCTGACCCGCACCTGGCCGGCGGCGGGCGAAGGGACCGGGACGTCCTCGACACGCAGCACATCGGGAGACCCGTACCGGTCGTACACGACCGCCTTCACGTGCTCA
>JBOHDE010000262.1:0-5027 GCA_050699035.1 Nocardioidaceae bacterium
CTTCGGCATCCTGATCCTGCTGTTTGGTCCGGCCGACGGCCCAGGCTCGATCCTGGATACCTTGGCGTTCTTGTCGACCTTCGCCATGGGTGCCTATTGCGTCGTGTTGTTGCTCGTCAACAACATGATGTTGCCCAAGAAGATCCGCCCGAACCTGCTGTCCAACGCCATCATCGCCTTCGGCGCGGTGTTCTACCTGGGGATGCTGTTCTACGCCATCTTCAGGTTCGGCTTCGGCATCGTGGGTGAGCTGTGAGCCCGGCGTGGATGTGAGTTGAGTTGCGAATGGCGAGATCGGATATGCGGATGCTGGCGGAGTTTTGTGTGCCAGCGGCATCCGTTGGTGTGATCGCCGCCGTCGTCGCCGGCGGGCTGGCCCCCTTCGCGGGGCTGCCCGTCGGCTGGGCGGTAGGCACCGGGTTGGCCTTGGGCGTGCCCATCGCGCTGGTTGGTTGCGGTTATGCGGTCCTGGTGGCCAAGGAGATCGTTCCCACGGGTGTCTTTACACCGCTGGGTCTGGTCTGGTTGATCGGCTACCCGTTGTCCCGATTGGTGCATCAGGTCAGCTTCGAATACGCCGCAACCGGCGAGTTCGGACTCCGCGAGCCGCTCTGGCAGTTCCTGGTCTTCCAGGGGTTGCTCAGCGTGGGCTTCGCGTTCGGGTTCATGTGGGCTCACGAGCAGTTCGGGCGCCGCTGGTGGCCGAGGATTCGTGAACACAACGTGTACGCACAACGCACCGTCGAACAGTACAAGGA
The DNA here is from genome assembly GCA_050699035.1 of Nocardioidaceae bacterium. GTDB lineage: Bacteria > Actinomycetota > Actinomycetes > Propionibacteriales > Nocardioidaceae > WHTB01. The sequence continues at coordinate 759 of JBOHDE010000262.1, forward strand.
GACGGCGATCGTGCTGCACGAGCGTAAGGAGGCCGCGAAGGCAGCCCGGTCTCGGCGCAAGCAGCAGCGGGCGGCTCAGGCCCAGCGAGGCTGACTGGACCGAGTCAGGCCTGGCTGTCAGGTGGCCCCCAGACAGCCAGGCCACTGCTCACCCCTCGCTAGTTGATGACGAACCAGCTGTCGAAGAAGGAGACAACCAGTGGACGTTTCCCTGTCGGCCTGGGTCCTCACGCTCGTACTGACGATCGGCGTGCTCGCCCTGGACTTCATCATCGTGGCGCGCAAGCCCCACGAGCCATCCCTGCGCGAGGCGACCCTCTGGGTCTCCTTCTACGTCGGCCTGGCCGTGCTGTTCGGGATCGGCGTGACCGTGGTGGCGGGTGGAAACCGTGGCGGGGAGTTCTTCGCCGGCTGGCTGACCGAGTACTCACTCTCGGTGGACAACCTGTTCGTCTTCCTGCTCATCATGGCCAAGTTCGCCGTACCCCGCGTCTACCAGCAGAAGGTGCTGCTGATCGGTATCGCGCTCTCGCTCGTCCTGCGCGGCATCTTCATCGCGCTCGGGGCCGAGGCGATCTCGCGCTTCGACTGGGTGTTCTTCATCTTCGGCGCGTTCCTGATCTACACCGCCTGGAAGCTGGCCACCGCCGATGACGACGACGAGGAGTTCAAGGAGAACCCGGTCCTGCGTGCGGTGAGCCGGGTCCTCCCGACGACCGACGGCTACCGGGGCGCGTCGCTGTTCTCGCGCGTCGGCGGGAAGCTCTTCGTCACCCCGATGCTGATCGTGATGGTGGCCATCGGCACCACCGACCTGATCTTCGCCCTGGACTCGATCCCGGCGATCTTCGGGCTCACCCAGGAGCCCTACATCGTGTTCACCGCCAACGTGTTCGCCCTGATGGGCCTCCGGCAGCTCTACTTCCTGATCGGGGGCCTGCTGGACCGACTGGTCTACCTGTCCTACGGCCTCGCGATCGTGCTCGGCTTCATCGGAGTCAAGCTTGTCCTCGAGGCGGCCCACCACCACGGTGTGCACTGGGCACCGGAGATCCCGATCACGGTGTCCCTGTCGGTGATCCTGGTGACGCTGACGATCACCGCTGTGCTCAGCCTGATGAAGTCGGCGCGAGACGCTCGGAGCGTGGCCGACTCGGCCGCGGAAGGCGGTGACGGTGACGACGACGGGGACGTGGACGACGACGGGGTGGGCAGCGAGCGCGACGCGAACGACGATGCGCCGGAGCGAGTCTGACCGAGTGTCGGGTCGTGCAGTGAGTTCGTTGCTGTGAGGTCGTTGCTGTCAGGTCGTGGAGCGGCGCCGGGTGCGCGACGGCGTCGGTGCAGGTGCCGTCGGTTGGGACTGGGCGGCCTCGTGGTACGCCTGGCGGGTCCGCTCGGTGTGCTCGCGCATCATCTGCGCGGCGCGGTCCGGGTCACCGTCGGCGATCGCCTTGACGATGCGGCCGTGCTCGCGCCACGACGCCTGGCCGCGGACTGGGGCGACCGGCGTGTAGTACCACCGAACGCGGCGGTCGACCTGCGCGGCGAAGTCGGCCAGGAACTTGTTGCCCGACAGCTCGGAGATGTAGCGGTGGAGGTCGGCGTTCGCGCGTACAACTTCGTCGATGTCGCCACTCTCGAGCTGCTCCGTACCCAGCTTGCACATCTCCCGGAGCTTGGCCACCGCGTCCTTGGAGGCGCGGGTGGCGGCCAACCGCGCGGACTCCGACTCGAGGGCGCCGCGGGCCGCGAGGAGCTGGTCGACCTCGTCCTCGGCTGGCACGTGGACCATCGCGCCGAAGCCGGGGCGCAGGTCGACCCAGCCCTCGTTGTGGAGCCGCTGCAGGGCCTCGCGCACGGGCTGGCGGGAAACGCCGAGCATGCCGGCGAGCTCGACCTCGACCAGGTGCTGACCGGGTTGCAGCGAACCCTCGATGATCATCTCGGTGAGCGCGTCATAGACGGACTCCCGAAGCGGGGCTGGCCGCTGGAGAGGGCGAACAGCGGTCGCTCCGAGGCGGGACGCCCCAGAGATCGAGCTCGAACCCGCGTCAGTCATGGGAATCCTTTTCGCCGAGACTATGGTTTGTGTAGACAGTCTACTAAGTGCAGGTCAATTGCACCAACCGCCGTCCCGCCGGGCCTCGATTTCGGCCGCGGCGGGCGGCGTGGCGACTCATGCGGCAGTCTCGTCCTCGGCGCGATAAGCCACGTCGGTGCGGTCCGTGAACGGAAGCTCGCCGACGAGGGCGCGCTCCGCGGCGGGCTCGACTGCGGGGAACACCGGGCGGGCGGCGAGGGCGCCGAATCGACGGGTGAAGATCATGGTTTCTCCTCTATGTTCGTGGCCGGCTCGGGTGCGAACCGACTGGATTGGCTACTGCATACAATTCAACCAGGTGGCTGGGCTCGCTATTGCCAGATCCAGGTGACGTCTGTTACACGGGGCCGTCTGGGTGCGTGATGTCGGTTACACGGCGCCGGCCGGGGCGCCCGAACCGATGGGGTAGCGTCGCCGCTGGAGGCGTCCAGGTGCCTGGTGGCCCTCCCGGTCTTCAAAACCGGTGGGACCGAGTATCTCGGTCCGGCGGGTTCGATTCCCGTCCGCCTCCGCCACACATGTCGACGTCGATGCGTCCGTTGTGTGCGGTACGTTGCATTCAATGTGCAGCGAAGATGCGCGGCGCGCTGTTCCCCGTACCGATGTCGTGCTGGCCGACCCGCGGTTGCAGGCCGCCCAGCGGACACTCGGTCGATCGTTCGTGCTCGAGCTCGTGCGCCAGGCGCAGGAACGCAGCCGCTCGGGCGAGATCTCGCCCGAGTCCATCGTCGATGCGGCCGTCGCGGCGCTGCCGGCGACGGCGAGCTCGATGCGCAAGGTGGTCAACGCCACCGGCATCCTCGTGCACACGAACCTCGGCCGCGCGCCGCTGTCGCGGGCCGCGGTCGATGCGCTCGTCGCGGCGGCCGGCACGACCGATGTGGAGCTCGACCTCGCCACCGGACAACGCGGGGTACGAGGGCGTGGAGCCGTCGACGCACTGGCGGCAGCGGTACCCGACGTCGGCGGGGTCCATGTGGTCAACAACTGCGCCGCGGCGCTGGCCCTGATCGCGACCGCCCTGGCGCAGGGCCGGGACATCCTGATCAGCCGAGGCGAGCTGGTGGAGATCGGCGACGGCTTCCGGATTCCGGAGCTGCTGGCGGCGACCGGTGCGCGGCTGGTCGAGGTCGGAACGACCAACCGCACTCGGCTGGCTGACTACGAGGCAGCTCTCGGCCCCGACACCGCGCTGATTCTCAAGGTGCATCCGTCGAACTTCGCCGTCCGCGGCTTCTCGGAGGAGGCCTCGATCGCCGAGCTCGCCACCCTCGGGCCGCCGGTCGTCGTCGACATCGGCTCCGGCCTACTCTCTCCCCACCCAGTGCTCGTCGACGAGCCCGACGCCCTCTCGACTCTGCGGGCCGGCGCGTCGCTCGTGGCGGCCAGCGGCGACAAACTGTTGGGTGGCCCGCAGTGCGGGCTGTTGCTCGGTGATGCCGAACTGGTCGAACGCCTTCGCCGGCATCCGCTCGCCCGGGCCCTGCGGGTCGACAAGCTGACGCTGGCGGCGCTCGAGGCCACGATCCGCGGCCCGCACCCGCCCGTACGCGCGATGCTCGAGGCGAAGCTGGCCGACCTGCAGGCGCGGGCCGAGAAGGTCGTGACGGCGTTGACCGACGTCACCGAGGTCGCGGCCGAGGTGGTGGCGTCCGAGGCAGCGGTCGGCGGCGGCGGCGCCCCGGAGGTCGTGCTGCCCAGTGTGGCGGTCGCCGTTCCACTCAGGTTCGTCGAGCCGTTGCGTGCCGGCGACCCGGCGGTGGTGACGCGGACCGAGCGTGGCCGTTGCCTCCTCGACCTACGAACGGTGGAGCCGGACGACGACGAGGCCCTGGTCAAGGCCGTTCGTCGCGTCGGGAAGGGCTGACCACGGGTGCACGTCGTCGCGACGGCGGGACATGTCGACCACGGGAAGTCCACCTTGGTGCGCGCGCTGACCGGCATGGAGCCGGACCGGTGGGCGGAGGAGCGCCGGCGCGGCATGACGATCGGGCTGGGGTTCTGCTGGGCCGAGTTCGACGGCGTGGGCGACGTTGCGTTCGTCGACGTACCCGGTCATGAGCGGTTCGTGCCGACCATGCTCGCCGGTGTCGGCACCGTGCCCGCCGTGCTCCTGGTCGTCGCCGCCGACGAGGGCTGGAAACCGCAGTCGAGCGAGCATCTCG
>JBOHDE010000263.1:0-5010 GCA_050699035.1 Nocardioidaceae bacterium
GGTTGTGGCTCTCGCCGTCCTTGTTGTCCTCGCCGTTGGCCTCGTTGTGCTTGTCGTTGTACGACACCAGGTCGCGCAGCGTGAACCCGTCGTGGGCGGTGACGAAGTTGATCGACGCGTACGGCGCGCGGCCGTCGCTCTCGTACAGGTCCGACGACCCGGACAGCCGGGCCGCGAACTCGCCGAGGGTCGCCGGCTCGCTGCGCCAGAAGTCCCGCATCGTGTCGCGGTACTTGCCGTTCCACTCGGTCCAGCGGGGTGGGAAGTTGCCGACCTGGTAGCCGCCCGGTCCGACGTCCCACGGCTCCGCGATCAGCTTCACCTGCGACACCACCGGGTCCTGGTGCACCAGGTCGAAGAACGCGCTCAGCCGGTCGACCTCGTGGAACTGCCTGGCCAGGCTGGCCGCCAGGTCGAACCGGAACCCGTCGACGTGCATGTCGGTCACCCAGTAGCGCAGCGAGTCCATGATCAGCTGCAGGACATGGGGGTTGCGCATCAGCAGCGTGTTGCCGGTGCCGGTCGTGTCGTAGTAGTGGGCCGGGTCGTCGTCGACCAGCCGGTAGTAGGACTGGTTGTCGATCCCGCGGAACGCCAGCGTGGGCCCGAGGTGGTTGCCCTCGGCGGTGTGGTTGTAGACGACGTCGAGGATGACCTCGATGCCGGCCCGGTGCAGCTGGCGCACCATCGCCTTGAACTCCAGGACCTGCTCGCCACGCTGTCCGACCGAGCTGTACGCGTTGTGCGGCGCGAAGTACCCGATCGTGTTGTAGCCCCAGTAGTTGCTGAGCCCCTTCTCGAGCAGGTGGGCGTCCTGCACGAACTGGTGCACCGGCATCAGCTCGACCGCCGTGACCCCCAGCCCGGTGAGATGCTCCACGACGGCCGGATGTCCGAGCGCCGCATACGTGCCGCGGATCGCGTCGGGTACGTCCGGGTGGGTCATCGTCAGCCCGCGTACGTGCGCCTCGTAGATCACCGTCTCGTGGTACGTCCGGCGCGGCGGCCGGTCGTCCTGCCAGTCGAAGTACGGGTTGACCACGACCGACCTCATCACGTGCGGCGCCGAGTCCTCGGTGTTGCGCTTCATCGGGTCGGCGAAGTCGTACGAGTAGCAGGCCGGTGCCCAGTCGGTGTCGCCCTCGATCGCCTTGGCGTACGGGTCGAGCAGCAGCTTCGACGGGTCGCAGCGGAACCCGCGGTCCGGGTCGTAGCGGCCGTGCACACGGAAGCCGTACCGCTGCCCGGGCGCGACCGCCGGCAGGTACGCGTGCCAGACCAGCGAGTCGCGCTCCACCAGCTGGACTCTGGTCTCGGTGCCGTCGTCGTCGAACAGACAGAGCTCGACGCCGTCGGCGACCTCGGAGAACAGGGCGAAGTTGGTGCCCTCACCGTCGTAGGTCGCGCCCAACGGGTACGCGCCTCCCGGCCAAACCTCCATGCGGTGCTTCCCCTCCGTGCCAGTACGGTGCCTGGTGCGGCCCGTGCGACTGCCTACCCTTCCACGTCACCGGCCGAAGGTCGCCACGCCCACCCGTCGCCGTCGATGCTGAGCTCAACCGTGGCGGGGTCCGACGGACGCCTCACCAGCACCAGGACGGTCTCGCCGCGGTGCACGTCGGCCAGCGCAGCCAGCCCGCCCGCATGGCCGAGGTCCGGGTCGAGGTCGTCTCGTACCACTGCCTGCACCTCAAGGATGCCGGCCACCAGCTCGGCCGCCGGTCGGTGGGCGGCGTCGCCGTACACCTGGGCGATGCGGCGGCTGGTGAGCGAGGAGGCGAGGGTACGGGCCTCCGACTCGCCGACGGCGCCGCTGATCACGAACGTCGCGGCGCACTGCAGATCACTCATGGGCAGTCAGCGGCGCGGTGAGCGCACCCAAGCCGTTGGCCCGGCGGATCTCGTCCACGATCCGCGCCATGATCTCGGTGAGCCCGAAGTCCTTGGGCGTGAACACGGCGGCGACGCCCTGCGCCTTGAGCGTCACGGCGTCGGCTGCGGGGATGATCCCGCCGACCACGACCGGCACGTCGGCCATCCCCTCGGCGCGCAGGCCGCGCAGCACCTCGGGCACCAGCTCCAGGTGCGAACCGGACAGGATCGACAGCCCGACGCAGTGCACGTCCTCGGCGATCGCCGCGGTCACGATCTGGCTCGGCGTCAGCCGGATGCCTTGGTAGACGACCTCGAAGCCGGCGTCGCGGCCGCGTACGGCCACCTGCTCGGCGCCGTTGGAGTGCCCGTCGAGCCCGGGCTTGCCGACCAGCAGCCGCAGCCGCCCGCCCAGCTCCTCACCAGTCCTCCGCACAGCGTCGCGGACCGCCGCGAGCTCGGCCCCGGCCTCCGCCACCCCCACGGCGCCGGTCACCCCGGTCGGTGCGCGGAACTCGCCGAAGACACCACGCAGCGCGCCGGCCCACTCCCCCGTGGTCACGCCGGCACGGGCGGCCTCGAGCGAGGCCGGCATCAGGTTGTCACCGGTCTTGGCGTCCCGTCGCAACCGGTCGATCGCGGCGTCCACGGCCTCGACGTCGCGGCCGGCCCGCCAGTCCTGGACCCCGGCGACCGCCGAGGACTCGGCGCCGGGGTCGGCCGTCTGGATGGCGGCGTCGAGGTCGGCGGTCAACGGTGACACCTCGGTCTCGACGTACGCGTTGACGCCGATCACCTTCTCCTCGCCGGCCTCGATCCGGGCCCGCCTGGCCGCGTGCGACGAGACCAGCTGCTGCTTCATGTAGCCGGACTCGACGGCGGCGATCGCCCCGCCCATCGCCTGCACCCGGTCGACCTCGGCGCGGGCGCCGTCCACCAGCTCGGCCACCTTCGCCTCGACCACGGCCGAGCCGGCGAACAGGTCGTCGTACTCGAGCAGGTCGGACTCGAACGCGAGCACCTGCTGCAGCCGCAACGACCACTGCTGGTCCCAGGGGCGGGGCAGGCCGAGGGCTTCGTTCCACGCCGGCAGCTGCACGGCACGGGCCCTGGCGTCCTTGGACAGCGTCACGCCGAGCATCTCGAGCACGATGCGCTGCACGTTGTTCTCAGGCTGCGCCTCGGTGAGCCCGAGCGAGTTGACCTGCACGCCGTACCGGAACCGGCGCATCTTCTCGTCGGTCACGCCGTAGCGGTCACGGGTGATCTCGTCCCACAGGGCGACGAACGCCCGCATCTTGCACATCTCCTCGACGAACCGCACCCCGGCGTTGACGAAGAACGAGATTCGTCCGACGACCGTGCCGAAGTCCGCCGGGTCGACCTGACCGGAGTCACGGACCGCGTCGAGGACCGCGATCGCGGTGGTGAGCGCGTACGCCAGCTCCTGGGTCGGCGTCGCCCCGGCCTCCTGCAGGTGGTAGCTGCAGATGTTGATCGGGTTCCACTTCGGGATGTTGTTGACGGTGTACGCGATGACGTCGGTGGTGAGGCGTAGCGAGTGCTCGGGCGGGAAGACGTACGTGCCGCGGGAGAGGTACTCCTTGATGATGTCGTTCTGGGTCGTGCCGGCGAGCAGGTGGCGGGCAACGCCTGGATCGGAGCCCCTTGCCGCGGCTTGTTCTTCGGCCACCACCTCGTACAGCGCCAGCAGCCACATCGCGGTGGCGTTGATCGTCATCGAGGTGTTCATCTCGGCGAGTGGGATGTCGGCGAACAGCCGTCGCATCTCACCGATGTGCGGGATCGGCACGCCGACCTTGCCGACCTCGCCGCGGGCCAGTTCGGAGTCGGGGTCGTACCCGGTCTGGGTGGGCAGGTCGAACGCGACCGACAGTCCGGTCTGGCCCTTGGCCAGGTTGCGTCGGTAGAGGGCGTTGGAGCCAGTCGCCGAGCTGTGCCCGGCGTACGTCCGCATCACCCAGGGCTGGTCGCGTTCCTGCATGCGCCGAGCGTACGGCGATCGAACCTGCGGGTAACCAAGTCGTGAGGCGTCTCACGCCGGCCGGGAGACCGGCTCCACATGCAGCACCCGGAGCAGCCGGGTCACCGCAAGCACGCGATGGATCGGGGCGGTGCAGCCGCGCAGAACCAGCATCCGGCCCTCGCGCTCCAGCCGGCGGTGCGTGGCGGCGAGTACGCCGAGACCAGTGGCGTCGACCAGGTCGACATCGCTCAGGTCGACGACGACGTCGCCGATGGGGTGGTGGTCGATGATGTCATTGAGTCGGGCGCGTACATCGCCCACACTGCTCGCGTCGAGACGCCCGGTGAGGCGGAGAGCCTCGATCTTGCCGGCGACGACCATGTCACCTCCCCGTCGGTGGAGTCGGCCCCGAACCGCCTCCTACCCACTATGACGCGTCGCGACGCCGAATGGTTGCAGTCCCACGCCGAACGGTTTCGCCGATCGAGACGGCCTACGCTGGCGCCATGGTCAACCTCACCCGCATCTACACCAGGACCGGCGACGCCGGCGCGACCCGCCTCGGCGACATGAGCCAGACCCGCAAGACCGACGCCCGCGTCGCGGCGTACGGTGACGTCAACGAAGCCAGCGCGCACCTTGGTGTGGCGCTGGCCCTTGGCGATCTCGACCCGGGCGTAGCCGAGCTGCTGACCCAGGTGCAGAACGACATGTTCGACGTCGGGGCCGACTTCTCGACGCCGGTCGTGGCGGACCCGGAGTTCCCGCCGCTGCGGGTCACCCAGGCCTACGTCGACCGGCTCGAAGGGTGGTGCGACGAGTACAACGACCAGCTGGAGAAGCTGCGCTCGTTCATCCTGCCGGGCGGCACCGCAGGTTCAGCGCTCCTGCACGTCGCGTGCACGGCGACCCGGTGCGCCGAGCGGTCGGCGTGGGCGGCCTACGACGAGCACGGGGAGTCGATGAACCAGCTGGCGATCACCTACCTCAACCGGCTCAGCGACCTGCTGTTCATCCTGGCCCGGCACGCCAACCTCGGCCGCGGCGGAGACGTCCTTTGGCAGCCCGGCGGCGCCCACCAGTCCAAAGACTGACCAGAACCCTTCGCGCCGAGGTTGCGCGAATGTCGGGAGTCCTCGCGCCGAGGTTGC
>JBOHDE010000264.1:0-5000 GCA_050699035.1 Nocardioidaceae bacterium
TACACACCCTGGATGTCGTCGTGGGTCAGCGGCACCGACAGCGCCGCGTTGACGTGCTCGAGGAGGTAGTCGATGTCGGCCTGGCTGGCCGCCGGGTGGGCCAGGTCGAGATGCCAGTCGGTGTCGGTCGTGCCGACGATCCAGTGGGTGGTCCACGGGATCACGAACAGCACGGACTTCTCCGTGCGGAGGATCAGGCCGGTCTCGGAGTTGATCCGGTCGCGGGGTACGACGATATGCACGCCCTTGGAGGCGCGGACGTTGAACCGGCCGCGGCCGCCGGCCATCGTCTGCAGCTCGTCGGTCCACACGCCGGTCGCGTTGACGACGACCGGCGCCTGCACGGAGTACGTGGCGCCGCCCTCGACGTCACGGACCTGCACGCCGACGACCCGTTCGCCGGCGCGCATGAAACCGACCACCTCGGCGCTGTTGAGGACGGTGGCGCCGTAGGCCGCGGCAGTGCGGGCCACGGTCAGGGTGTGGCGGGCGTCGTCGGCCTGCGCGTCGTAGTAGTACACCGCGCCGATCAGGGCGTCGCTCCTGAGGGCCGGGCAGAGCTTGCGGGCGCCGTGCTTGGTGAGGTGCTTGTGATGGGGTACGGACCGGGCGCCGCCCATCGTGTCGTACAGCGTCAGGCCCGCCCCGACGTACGGGCGCTCCCAGAAGCGATGCGTCAGCGGGTAGAGGAACGACACCGGCTTGACCAGGTGCGGGGCGATCCGGCTCAGCATCAGCTCGCGTTCGCGGAGCGCCTCCCGGACCAGTCCGAAGTTCAGCTGCTCGAGGTAGCGCAGGCCACCGTGGAACAGCTTCGACGACCGCGACGACGTGCCGCTGGCGAAGTCGCGAGCCTCCAGCAGCAGCACCTTCAGGCCGCGCGTCGCCGCGTCGAGGGCCACCCCGGAGCCGGTCACCCCGCCCCCGACGACGATGAGGTCGAACTCGCCGTCCGCGACCGACTCCCAGGCCTGTGCCCGCTGCTGTGGTCCGAGGCTGGCGGAACCAGGCATGGCATCTCCTCGACTGTCGTCCGTTGACCGGGCCGTTGCGTACCCCTACTGTGCCAGCACGGTACGAGATCGTCCCGTGACTGTCGCACCACAGGTTCATTCACCCGATCGGGGAGGTTGCTGGCTGATGTCGCTCGGAGAAGTGTTTGTCAGTGAGGTACTAGGCACCGCGATGCTCACGCTCCTGGGCTGCGGTGTCGTCGCGAACGTGCTGCTCGGCAAGTCCAAGGGCCGTGACGGCGGCTGGCTGCTGATTTGCTTCGGCTGGGGCCTCGCCGTGTTCGCCGGTGTCTATGTCGCCTACAAGTCCGGGGGGCACATCAACCCGGCCTACACCCTCGGAGTGCTGGCCAACGGCGCCGACGAGTACGCGCCAGGCGTCGACGTCTCGTTCGGGTCGACGCTCGTCTATCTGGCCGGCGAGTTCCTCGGCGCGTTCCTTGGTGCTGCGGCCGCGTGGCTGGCGTACAAGCAGCACTTCGACGACTCCGAGGCGGAGCCGGCGGCGAAGCTGGGGGTCTTCTCCACTGGGCCGCAGATCCGCAACCCGATCTGGAACATGACCACCGAGGTGATCGGCACGTTCGTGCTGGTGTTCGTCATCTTGATGTTCGCCGATACACCGTCGGGCCTGGGCCCGCTGGCGGTGGCCCTGCTGGTCGTCGGCATCGGTGCCTCGATCGGTGGCCCGACCGGCTACGCCATCAACCCCGCTCGCGACCTGGGTCCCCGGGTCGCGCACGCCGTACTCCCGATCAAGGGCAAGGGCAGCAGCGACTGGGGTTACTCATGGGTGCCGGTGGCGGGACCCATCGTGGGCGCCGTCATCGCGGGCCTGCTGGCTCGCGCCATCTGATCCGTAGGGAGGCTGGACGACCATGGCTGAGTACATCGCATCGATCGACCAGGGCACCACGAGCAGCCGGTGCATGATCTTCGACAAGGCCGGCGCCGTGATCGCGGTCGACCAGATGGAGCACGAGCAGATCTTCCCGCGGGCGGGCTGGGTCGAGCACGACGCCATCGAGATCTGGAACAACACCCGCAAGGTGATCGGCGGCGCGATGGGGAAGGCCAACCTCAGCGCGTCGCACATCGCCGCGGTCGGCATCACCAACCAGCGCGAGACGGCCGTGGTCTGGGACAAGACCACCGGTCAGCCGGTCCACAACGCGATCGTCTGGCAGGACACCCGCACGCAGAAGATCTGCGACGACCTGGCCGCCCTCGGCGGGGGCGCGGAGCGCTACAAGGACAAGGTCGGCCTGCCGCTCGCGACGTACTTCTCCGGTCCCAAGGTCCGCTGGATCCTGGACAACGTCGAGGGTGCCCGCGAGAAGGCCGAGGCGGGCGACCTGCTGTTCGGCAACATGGACACCTGGGTGCTGTGGAACCTCACCGGCGGAGCCGACCACGGCGGCGTGCACGTCACCGACGTCACCAATGCCAGCCGCACCATGCTGATGGACCTCGACTCGCTGGCCTGGGACGAGGAGATCGCCGGCGAGATGGGCATCCCGCTGGCGATGCTTCCGGAGATCAGGTCATCGTCGGAGGTGTACGGCGAGTGCCAGCCCGGCATCTTGAAGGGCACCCCGGTCGCCGGCATCCTCGGTGACCAGCAGGCGGCGACGTTCGGGCAGGTCTGCTACGAGGTCGGCACCGCGAAGAACACGTACGGCACCGGCAACTTCATGCTGCTCAACACCGGCGAGGAGAAGGTCAAGAGCGAGAACGGCCTGCTCACCACCGTCTGCTACCGGATCGGCGACCAGGCCCCGATCTACGCGCTCGAGGGCTCGATCGCGGTGACCGGGTCGCTGGTGCAGTGGCTGCGGGACAACCTCGGCCTGATCGGCAGCGCCGAGGAGATCGAGCAGCTGGCCGGCACCGTGGAGGACAACGGCGGGGCGTACTTCGTGCCGGCGTTCTCCGGGTTGTTCGCGCCGTACTGGCGGTCCGACGCCCGGGGCGCCCTGGTCGGCCTGACCCGGTTCGTCAACAAGGGCCACATCGCCCGCGCGGTGCTCGAGGCCACGGCGTTCCAGACCCGGGAGGTGCTGGACGCCATGAACGCCGACTCCGGGGTGGCGCTGAAGGAGCTCAAGGTCGACGGCGGCATGGTGGTCAACGAGACGCTGATGCAGTTCCAGGCCGACATGCTCGCCGTCCCGGTCGTCCGGCCGAAGGTCAGCGAGACCACCGCTCTCGGCGCCGCGTACGCCGCGGGGCTCGCAGTGGGGTACTGGTCGGACCTCGACGACCTCCGGCAGAACTGGGCCGAGGGTGCCCGCTGGACACCGCAGCTCGACGCGGACGAGCGGGAGCGCCTGCACCGCAACTGGAAGAAGGCGGTCACCAAGACGTTCGACTGGGTCGACGACGACGTGGTGTGACGCCCCTGAGCCGGCGTCGTCAGCGGTCGCTGGCGGCGTCGGCCAGCGCGGCGGGCGGACCGACCGAGGCGGGCACGGCCTGGGGATGGCGGTACGGACGCCAGCGCACCCGGTGACCGGTAGCGACGGCGCCGAGCCACGCCCCGGCCGCGCCCAGCGCGAACCCGCCGAACACGTCTGTCAGGTAGTGCCAGCCGAGGTAGACGGTGGCCAGGCAGGTCAGGAAGAGGAACACCCACAGGCCCTTGCGGATCAAGGTGCGCATGCCGAGGCTGTGGGCGATCAGGGCGGCCGTCACCAAGATGCCGACATGCAGCGAGGCGAACGCCGCGATGCTCTGTACCGCCGTCGTCGCGAACGGGTCGGCCAGCACCTCCATCCGGTCGCTGACCAGGTTGACCTGGATCTGGCTGTTCTGGGTCACGGCCATCGCGGCGAAGTTCGACGGCTCGTGGTAGATCGGCCCCACCGACGGCACCAGGAAGTACAGCGCCACGCCGAGCACCCAGTCGACGCAGAGGGCCGTGATGTACCACGCCGCCCGGCGCGCGTTGCGGGTCCACACGAGCACGGCCGCGATCGACAGCGGCAACCAGGCGATCCAGGCGATGTAGACCGCCGACATGAGGTGCGCGGCAGGCCCGGTGCCGAGCATCGAGTGCAGCACGACCGCGGGGTCGTAGCCGAACAGGATCGCCCGGTCGAGGTCGGCCAGCAGCTCGTCGAGCGTCGACTCGCGGACGAACGGCACGAAGCTCTTCAGGTTGCGGAACGCGACGTAGGTGACGTACCACGCGCCGAGCCCCATCGCGACCCGCGCGACGTGCCGCATCGTCCAGCGCTCGCGGACCACGGCGAGGAACTGCGCCCCGAAGTCGCGTCGGTGCCGGGCTCGGTAGATGCAGCGGGGGAGGATGTCGGCGAGCACGCAGCCTAAGACGATGGCCGGGAACCGGATGTAGGTCTGCGCGGCGAACCCGTCGGGGTCGCGGACCGGCAGCTGGTAGGCGGCAGCGACCAGCCACGTCACGGCCGACAGGCCGACGGCGAGCACGATGGCGAACCAGTAGTCGCGCCAGATGGAACGTGTTCGAACCCCCACCCGGACAGCCTACTGGGCAGTGGTGCGGCCCGCCGGTGTGTCCAGACTCACGCCTCGACGGGGCCTTCTGAGTCGCGGCTGCCGTGACCCGATCGTTACCTTCGAGGCGGGAGTGTAAGCCAGCGTCGAAGTGGATGAAATGGACGAGCAGAGCCGTAAGGGTGGGGACGATCAGCAGCGGGCCAGACCGGCGCTGGGGGTGAGCTTTCCGCAGATCTTCGGCGGTGCCGTGGCCGCTGCCTCGGCGGCCGTCGCGGCGTCCGCCCTCGGGGTGTACGGCACCGTTGCCGGTGCCGCCGTGGTCAGCGTCGTCGCCACCGTCGTGACCGCGCTGGCCACCTCCTCGGTGCAACGCGGGACCGAGGTCATCGCCACCCGTGGGAGCCGGCTCGGTCCAGCTCGTACGGGACGGTCGGAGGTGGACCGGCCCGCCAGGCGCATCCACTGGCGGGTGGTCGGGGCGACCGCGGCCACCACGCTGCTGCTGGC
>JBOHDE010000265.1:0-4947 GCA_050699035.1 Nocardioidaceae bacterium
GGTGTCGACAACGTCGCCGCGCACGTCGGCCGCGCCGTGTCGTCCGACCAGGTGGTCGGGATCAACTCGGGCGAGCTCTGGGTCAGCCTCGACCGGGACGCGTCGTACGACGACACGGTGGCCGCGGTCAACGACGTCGTCAGCGGCTACCCCGGCATCACACCGAGCCTGCTGACCTATCCGGAGGAGTCGATCAGCGAGCTGAGCCCGGTCAACGACGAACCGCTCGTCGTGCGGGTGTACGGCCAGGACCTCGACGTGCTGGCCGAGAAGGCCGAGGAGGCGCGGGAGATCCTGGCGAACGTCGACGGTGTGACAGCGCCGCGGGTCGACGTGCAGCCCGTCCAGCCGACCGTCGAGATCGAGGTCGACCTCGCCGCGGCTCAACGTTCCGGGATCAAGCCGGGTGACGTCCGCCGCTCCGCGACGACGATGCTGTCCGGCATCGAAGCGGGCAACCTGTTCGAGGACCAGAAGGTGTTCGAGGTCGTGGTCTGGGGTGCTCCGGACACGCGGCACAGCCTGAGCAGCATCCGCGACCTCCCGATCGACACGCCGTCCGGACGGGTGGCGCTCGCCGACCTCGCGGACGTACGGATCACGCCCAACCAGACCGCGATCCGGCACGACGCCGTGTTCCGGGTGGTCGACGTCGTCGCCGATGTCGAGGGACGCAGCCTGGACTCCGTGGTGGCCGACGCCAAGCAACAGCTGAAGGCGGTCGAGTTCCCGCTGGAGCACCACCTGGAGGTGCTCCCGGGCGCCCGCGGCGAGCAGCAGGAGGGTGGCCTGCAGCCCTGGATGCTCGGGGCGGCGGCCGCGGTCTTGGCCTTCCTGCTGCTGCAGGCGGCGCTGAGCAGCTGGCGGCTGGCCGCGCTGGTGTTCGTGACGCTCCCCGTCGCACTGTCTGGCGGCGCCGTCGCGATCTTCCTGCTGGGTGGGGACACCTCGTACGCGGCGTTGCTCGCGTTGCTGGCCGTACTCGGCCTCACGGCCCGCCACAGCATCATGCTGGTCCGGCGCTACCAGGTCATCGAGCACGACGAGGGACGCTTCGACCCAGAGCAGGTGCACCGCGGCTCGGCCGAACGGTTCGTGCCGACCGTGGTCACCCTGCTGGCGATCTCCGCCCTGCTGCTGCCGTTCGCGGTGTCGTGGACGGTCGCGGGGCACGAGGTCCTGCACCCGGTCTCGGTCGTGGTTCTCGGCGGCCTGCTGACGTCGGCCCTGGTCACGACGTTCGTGCTGCCGGTGCTCTACCTCCGCATTCGACCCACCGCGCAATCCGGTACGCCGAGGCAGCCTCAGCACACCGGCCCGGTCCCGGGTTGAGGGACAGGAAGGCAACCATGCAACGCGAAAGTTGGATCCGACAGCCCAGCCGCTGGGCACCGGCCATGGTGGCGCTCGCCGCACTGACGTCGTCGGCCTGCAGCGCACCGGCGGAGTCGGCGACCGAGGTGAACCACGCCGCGGTGATCGAGGCGATCGAGGGCTCCGAGCTCAGCCAGGTCACGCTCTCCGCGCGTGCCGCCGAACGGCTCGCCATCGAGACGCAGGCCATCACGGCCGGCGCCAAGATGTCGGTGCCGTATGGGGCGGTGCTGTACGACGCGCACGGTGAGACCTGGGTCTACACCCAGACCAAGAAGCTGAACTTCGTCCGCGAGCCCATCACCGTCGACCGCATCGACGGCGACACCGCTCACCTCACCGCCGGCCCGACCGCGGGCACGCTGGTGGTCACCGTCGGCGCCGCCGAGCTCTTCGGTGCCGAGATGGACGTCGGACACTGAGAGCGCTGGGGGGACGAGCACGATGATGCGATGGATCGTTGCGTCGAGCCTGAAGTTCCGGTTCGTCGCCGTCGCGCTCGCCGCCGGCCTGATGCTGCTCGGCAGCGTCCAGCTCCGCGACATGCCGGTGGATGTGTTCCCGGAGTTCGCGCCGCCGCGCGTCGAGGTGCAGACCGCGAGCCCCGGCCTGTCCGCGTCGGAGATCGAGTCGCTGGTCACGGTGCCGCTCGAGGAGTCGCTCAACGGCGTACCCGGCCTCGACGTGATGCGCTCGAAGTCGGTGTCCCAGCTGTCGTCGATCGAGCTGATCTTCGAGCCCGGCACCGACCTCCTCAAGGCCCGCCAGGAGGTCCAGGAGCGAATCGGGACCGTCATCGCGACGCTGCCGACCTGGGCGAGCCCGCCCTGGATCATGCAGCCGCTGTCGGCCACCAGCCGGGTGATGAAGATCGGTCTGACGTCCGACACGCTGTCGACCACAGACCTGTCGATGATCTCGTACTGGACCATCCGCAACCGGCTGCTCAGAGTGCCCGGCGTCGCCAACGTCGCAATCTGGGGCGAGCGCCTGCAGATGCTCCAGGTCCAGGTCGAGCCGAAGCGGATGCGGGCGCAGGAGGTCTCCCTCGACGAGGTGATGGAGACGACCTCGAAGGGTCTGGACTCCGGCTTGCTGATGTTCTCGGAAGGGTCCGTCATCGGCACCGGGGGCTTCGTCGACACCCCCAACCAGCGGCTCGGCGTCGAGCACGTCACGCCGGTCGTCACGCCTGAAGACCTGGCCAAGGTGCCGATCAAGGAACGCGACGGCAAGTCGATCAAGCTCAGCGACGTCGCCCGCGTCGTCGAGGACCACCAGCCGCTGATCGGCGACGCCGTCATCAACGACGGCCCGGGTCTGATGCTGATCGTCGAGAAGGTGCCGTGGGGCAACACGCTCGACGTGACGCGTGGCGTCGAGGACGCGCTCAACGAGCTCAAGCCCGGCCTCCCCGAGGTCGAGATCGACACCACGATCTTCCGGCCAGCCACCTTCATCGACACCGCCATCGACAACCTGACGACGGCGCTGCTGCTCGGCTGCCTGCTGGTGGTGTTCGTGCTGATCGCCTTCCTGTTCGCGTGGCGGACGGCACTGATCAGCCTGCTGGCGATCCCGCTGTCGCTGCTCACGGCCGCGATGGTCCTGTACTGGACCGGCGCCACGATGAACACGATGATGCTTGCCGGCCTGGTGATCGCCGTCGGCGTGGTGGTCGACGACGCCATCATCGACATCGAGAACATCATGCGGCGGCTGCGCCAGGCGCGACGTGAGGGCAGCAGCCAGTCCACGGCCCGCATCATCCTCGACGCCTCGCTCGAGGTCCGCGGTCCGATCATCTACGCGACGCTGATCATCGTGGTCGCCGCCGTCCCGGTGTTCTTCCTCGAGGGGCTCACCGGGTCCTTCTTCCGGCCGCTCGCGCTGTCGTACACGCTGGCCGTCCTCGCGTCGATGGTGGTGGCGCTGACCGTCACCCCGGCGCTGGCGTTGATCATGCTCCGCAAGGCGCCGCTCGGTCACCGTGACCCGCCGCTGGTGCGGGTGCTGCAGCGCGGCTACCAGTCGGTGCTGTCCCGGATCGTGCTCCGGCCGGTCGGCGCGTACACGGCGGTCGGCGTGATGGTGCTGGTCGGGGCGGCGACCGTACCCCAGCTCGGGCAGTCGTTGCTGCCGTCGTTCAAGGAACGCGACTTCCTGATGCACTGGGTGACACAGCCTGGCACCTCGCAGCCGGAGATGGTCCGGATCACCGAGGCCGGCAGCCGCGAGCTGCGTTCGATCCCCGGTGTACGCAACTTCGGCGCGCACATCGGTCAGGCGATGAACGCAGACGAGGTCGTCGGCATCAACTTCGGCGAGAACTGGATCAGCGTCGACCCCGAGGCGGACTACGACACCACGCTGGCCAAGATCCAGGAGGTCGTGGACGGGTATCCCGGGCTCTATCGGGACGTGCAGACCTACCTCAAGGAACGCATCCGCGAGGTCCTGACCGGCTCCGGTGAGGCCATCGTCGTACGCATCTACGGTCAGGACCTGGACACGCTCCGGGCCAAGGCCGAGGAGGTCCGCGTCGCGATGTCCGAGATCGAGGGCCTCGTCGACCTGCATGTCGACCTGCAGGTCGACGTTCCACAGATCGAGGTCGAGGTCGACCTGGCGGCGGCGAAGAAGCACGGGCTCAAGCCGGGAGACATACGGCGCGCGGCCGGCGTGATGGTGGCCGGTGAGGAGGTCGGCGACCTGTTCCGCGACGGCAAGGCGTACGACGTGCAGGTGTGGAGCACCCCCGAGGCCAGGGACAGTCTGAGCGACATCCACGAGATGCCGATCGACACCCCGGGAGGCGGGCAGGTCCGGCTCGGCGACGTGGCCGAGATCAGCCTGCAGCCGACGCCCAACGTGATCGAGCGCGACGGCATGTCGCGACGGATCGACGTCGGCGCGAACGTCGGCGACCGCGACCTCGGCGCAGTGGTCGGCGACGTCGAGACGGCGCTGGCGAGCGTCGACTTCCCGCGTGAGTACCACCCCGAGCTGCTCGGCGAGTTCACCGAGCGGCGGGCGGCCCAGCAGCGGCTGTTCGCGCTGGCCGGCGTCGCCGTGCTGGGGATCCTGTTCCTGCTCCAGGCGTCGTTCGGGAGCTGGCGGCTGGCGATCATCAGCCTGCTCAGCCTGCCGGTCGCGCTGGTCGGCGGCGTCCTCGCGGCGTACTTCGGCGGCGGGGTCATCTCGCTCGGCTCGCTGGTCGGGTTCTTCACCGTGATGGGCATC
This sequence comes from Nocardioidaceae bacterium, assembly GCA_050699035.1. Lineage (GTDB taxonomy): Bacteria > Actinomycetota > Actinomycetes > Propionibacteriales > Nocardioidaceae > WHTB01. Next base: position 4,618 of record JBOHDE010000265.1, read on the forward strand.
GCTGCCCGCAACGGCATCTTGATGATCAACCACTGCCAGCATCTGGAGCGGGCCGAAGGCATGGCGTTCGGGCCTGAGCTGGTGATGCGCGGGGCGCGCGAGCGGCTTGCACCGATCCTGATGACCACGCTGGCGACCGGGCTCGCGTTGGTGCCGCTGGTCGTGCTCGGCGACATCCCGGGTCACGAGATCGAGCACCCGATGGCGGTCGTCATCCTCGGCGGCCTGGTCACCTCGACGCTGCTCAACCTGTTCGTGGTGCCGTCGCTGTACCTGCGCTTCGCCAATGGCGGCCGGCAGCGCGAGCCGGCCGTCGCGCTGGCACCTTAG
>JBOHDE010000266.1:0-4941 GCA_050699035.1 Nocardioidaceae bacterium
ACCGGGCCGCGGGACGCCCGCCCGTACCGACTGACCCGCTCCGGCCGGTCGACGTACAAGCGATGGCTGGTCGAGGAGCTGCCGGCGGCGACCGTGCGGGTGCCCCTGCTGCTGGCCCTCGCGTTCGGGTCGGTGCTGCCGGCCGACAAGCTCCGCGCCCTGGTCTCGGCCAGCCGGGCGGAACACGCGCAGCGGCTGGCCGGTTACCGCGAGCTCGAGGTCGAGCTGCGGGCATCTGACGTCGACCCGTACACCCGCGCGACGCTGTCGTTCGGGATGCATTACGAGGAGGCGGTGCTGCGCTGGTTCGAAGCGCTGCCGGCCGACGTCGCCCCGCAGTCCTGACCGATACCGCGGTGACCGACACCGCGTGGGTGCCGATTCCGTCGGCGCCCGCTGTTAGTGTCGATGTCGTGCGGCAGTATCTCGATCTCGTGCAGCGGGTCCTCGACGAAGGCGTCCGCAAGGGCGACCGCACCGGCACCGGCACGGTGAGCGTGTTCGGCCACCAGATGCGGTTCGACCTGACGGCCGGGTTCCCGCTGGTCACCACGAAGAAGGTGCACCTCCGGTCGGTCGTGGGCGAGCTGCTGTGGTTCCTGCGCGGAGACACCAACGTCGGCTGGCTGCGCGAGCAGGGGGTCACGATCTGGGACGAGTGGGCCGACGCCGACGGTGAGCTGGGCCCGGTCTACGGCTACCAGTGGCGGTCGTGGCCGGCGCCCGACGGCACTCACATCGACCAGCTGGCCCAGGTGGTCGAGCAGATCCGTCGTGACCCCGACTCGCGCCGTCACATCGTCAGCGCATGGAACGTCGCTGACATCCCGGCGATGGCGCTGGCGCCGTGCCACACGTTGTTCCAGTTCTACGTCGCCGACGGCCGGCTGTCGTGCCAGCTCTACCAGCGGTCGGCCGACGTGTTCTTGGGGGTGCCGTTCAACATCGCGTCGTACGCCCTGCTCACCCACCTGGTCGCCCAGGTCACCGGGCTCGAGGTCGGCGACTTCGTGCACACGCTGGGTGACGCACACCTCTACAGCAACCACCTCGACCAGGCCCGGCTGCAGCTGACCCGCGAGCCGCGCCCGCTGCCCGAGCTGTGGCTCGACCCGGCCTGCCGCGACCTTGGCGACTTCGGCCTCGACCACATCAAGGTCGGCGGCTACGACCCGCACCCGGGCATCAAGGCACCGATCGCGGTATGACCGTCACGCTGGTGGCGGCCGTCGCCCGCAACGGGGTGATCGGCCGCGACGGGGACATCCCGTGGCGGCTGCCCGGTGAGCAGCGGCGGTTCAAGGAGGTCACGCTGGGCCATGTCCTGGTGATGGGCCGGCGCACCTACGACTCGATCGGCCGTCCGCTGCCCGGGCGTACGACGGTCGTGGTGACCCGGCAGCCGGGCTGGCGACCCGCGGACGGCGCCGACGTACTCGTGGCCACGACTGTCGACGACGCACTCGCGCGCGCGAGTGAGGTGGACGACGAGGTGTACGTGGCCGGTGGCAGCCAGATCTACGCCGAGGCGCTCGCGCACGCCGACCGGCTGCTGCTGACGCTGGTCGACGCTGCGCCGGAGGGCGACACGGTGTTCCCGCCGGTGGACTGGAATCAGTGGGCCGAGGTGACCCGTGAGTCGCATGACGGCTGGAGCCTCGTGACGTACGAGCGAGTCGGCGGCTGAGCCAGCCGTCAGGGCGTGAGCGCCCAGGGGGTGGCCGGCACGGTGACCACGCAGGCCGTCTCGCCGTGCTCGACGCAGACGCCGTCGAGGTCGGCCGCCTCGTTGCTCACGGCGCACAGCCACACCAGGTCGTCGATCACACCCCTTCGATACCCGCACCAGATGACCGAAAAACCAACGCCGGGTGGACCATTCGACCGGGGCAGGGGACATGCTAGGCGCTGCGTGATGACGCCGTTACATTGCGTGGGAATCACCGAAAGTTCATGATTAGTTGCAGATTCTTGTAACGCGGGGGCGGGCTGCGCCGATGTACGAGGTGAAGCCCCGTTGCTGCCCGGACCCCCGAGCGGACAGCAACGGGGCTTTAACCATCCCTGATGGCAACCGATGCAGTCCACCCGTGTCCGCAGGTCGGTCGGCACCGCGCGGCGTCACCGGACCGGGCGAAACGGTAGCGTTGGCCCATGCCCAGCACGCTTCCCCCGGCCCCCTTCGGCCGCATGCTCACCGCGATGGTCACGCCGTTCGCTGCTGACGGCTCGCTCGACCTCGACCAGGCCCAGCGGCTGGCGACGCACCTGGTCGACCACGGCAACGACGGTCTTGTCGTCCTCGGCACCACCGGCGAGTCGCCCACGGTGACCGACTCGGAGGCCGCCCGGCTGCTCGCCGCGGTGGTCGAGGCGGTCGGCGACCGGGCCAGTGTCGTGGCCGGCGTCGGCACGAACGCCACCGAGCACACCCTCGAGCTCGCCGCCCAGGCCGAGAAGGTCGACGTCGACGCCCTGCTGGTGGTGACGCCGTACTACAACCGGCCGCCGCAGGAAGGCCTGGTGGCGCACTTCACGGCGGTGGCCGACGCCAGCGGGCTGCCGGTGATGCTGTACGACATCCCGGCCCGCACCGGCACCAAGATCGCGGCCGAGACGTTCGCCCGGGTCGCCGCCCATGACCGGATCGTCGCCGTCAAGGACGCCACCGGAGACCTGGTCGGCGGCTCGTGGGTGATGGAGCACACCGGGCTGGCGTACTACTCGGGCGACGACGCGATGAACCTCGCCTGGTTGGCACACGGCGCGGCCGGCCTCGTCTCGGTTGTGGGTCACGTCGCGGGCGACGACTACGCCGCGATGGTCCGGGCCGTCGACACCGGCGACCTCGCGACGGCGCGTGCCGTCCAACGCCGGCTGATGCCCGCCGTCGACGCGATCATGAACCGCACGCAGGGCGCGATCATGGTCAAGGCGGGCCTGCAGCTGCAGGGGGCGCTCGCCGAGCGCACCGTACGACTCCCGCTGGTCGAGGCAACGACCGCACAGATCGACGAGCTGCGTGCCGACCTGGCCGCCGCCGGACTCCTGGAGGACAGCACCGCATGAGCGTTACCGCATGAGCCATCCGCAACCCGAGCTTGGACCGCCGCCCCCGCTGCCGGACAACGGACTACGCGTCATCCCCCTCGGCGGCCTCGGCGAGGTCGGCCGCAACATGGCCGTCTTCGAGCACGCCGGGCGGCTGCTGGTGATCGACTGCGGCGTGCTGTTCCCGGAGGACCACCACCCGGGCGTCGACTTGATCCTGCCGGACTTCGAGGCGATCCGGGACCGGCTCGCCGACATCGAGGCGGTCGTCCTCACCCACGGCCACGAGGACCACATCGGCGCCGTCCCGTACCTGCTCCGCGAGCGCGGCAACCTCCCGCTGGTCGGCTCCAAGCTCACTCTCGCCCTGCTCGACGCCAAGCTGCGCGAGCACCGGCTCAAGGAGGCGCCGAAGTACGTCGTCGGCGAGGGCGAGACGCTGTCGTTCGGGCCGTTCGAGCTGGAGTTCGTGGCGGTCAACCACTCGATCCCCGATGCCCTCGCGGTCGTCGTACGCACCGCCGCCGGCACCGTCTTGCACACCGGCGACTTCAAGCTGGACCAGCTGCCGCTGGACGGCCGGATCACCGACCTGCGCGCGTTCGCTCGCCTTGGCGAGGCCGGCGTCGACCTGTTCATGACCGACTCGACCAATGCCGAGGTCCCGGGCTTCACGACGCCCGAGCGCGACATCACGCCGGTGCTCGACCGCGTGTTCGCCACGTCGTCGCAGCGCATCATCGTGGCCTGCTTCGCGTCGCACGTGCACCGGGTGCAGCAGGTCATGGACATTGCGGTCAGACACGGCCGCAAGGTCGCGTACGTCGGCCGGTCGATGGTCCGCAACATGGCTGTGGCGCGCGACCTCGGCTACCTCGAGGTGCCGCCGAAGACGCTGGTCGACATGAAGGAGATCAGCAAGTACCAGCCGCACGAGGTGGTGATCATCTCGACCGGGTCGCAGGGTGAGCCGCTGTCGGCGTTGGCCCGGATCGCCCAGCGCAACCACGACAAGATCAGCATCGAGCCGGGCGACACCGTCGTCCTCGCGTCCTCGCTGATCCCCGGCAACGAGAACGCCGTGTTCCGGGTGATCAACGGGCTGGCCCGCTGGGGCGCCAATGTCGTCCACAAGGGCAACGCGCTCGTGCACGTCTCCGGACACGCCAGCGCCGGTGAGCTCCTCTACTGCTACAACATCGTCCGGCCCAAGAACGTCCTGCCGGTGCACGGCGAGATCCGGCACATCCGGGCCAACGCTGACCTCGCGATCGCGACCGGGGTGCCTGCCGAGCACGTCATCCAGGCCGAGGACGGCTTCGTCATCGACCTGGTCAACGGGGTCGCGTCGGTCACCGGCAAGGTGGAGTGCGGGTACGTGTTCGTCGACGGCTCGACCGTCGGAGACCTCACCGAGAGCTCGCTGAAGGACCGCCGGATCCTCGGCGAGGAGGGCTTCATCTCCGTCGTCGTGGTCGTCGACTCGGTCAACGGCAAGCTGGTCAGTGGGCCCGAGATCCATGCCCGCGGCTTCGCCGAGGACGACAGCGTCTTCGACGACGTCCGTCCGGCGATCGAGGAGGCCATCCGGCAGGCGATGGCCGAGGGCGCCGACGACACGTACCAGCTGCAGCAGGTGATCCGCCGCCGGATCGGCCGCTGGGTCAACTCCACCCACCGCCGCCGCCCGATGATCATCCCGGTCGTCGTCGAGGCCTGAGTTCGCCCCCACTGGGTGGCTCCGGTCCAATCGTTTTCTGGTACGGGGGAGTGGAGTCGTCGTGTCGGCGTGTGACGCGTGTGACTGATGTGGTAATCGCGTAGATTCGCCAGCATGGCGACCCGCACGTCTTCCCCACCGCGGTCGCGGAGCACCGGCAAGAAGTCCGG